>CAZDSO010000059.1:0-24361 GCA_964508045.1 uncultured Planctomycetia bacterium
TGCGCCGCGCGCGGATCTTCCCGCCTGGATCTTCTACCGCGAACCCCGGATCGTGAAGACGATCATCAAACCCGAGGACAAGCGAAAGGAACTCTACCCGCCGGTGGACCTGAAGGCCGAGGCACGCCCCGATTTCACCGTGTCCCTCGCGTGGAAGCCGAACCCGAAGACGACGGCCGAGGTGAAGGGGTACCGCATCTTCCGTTGGAAGAAGGGGCGGGAGAAGCCCGATGAGCCCGTGAGCCAGCGGCTCACCAAGACCGCGAGTTTCGTCGACGACGACTATGCGAGCCTCGCGCCCCTGGAGACCTACCTCTATGCCGTGGAGGTTCTCACGGAGGTGGAGGTGAAATCCCCGGGGGGCCAGGCCGTTTCCAGCGAGCCCGTGGAGGTCTCCCTTCCCGACGACCGCGAGGTCCTCTTCCACGGCGAGGGGGCGAGCGTGGTGATGGCGGTGCTCTACGTGAAGCGGTTCCACAGGGGCGACTGGGCGAAGGAGCGGTTCTCGGTGAAGCTCGGCGACGCGGTCGGGGACAAGGCGATGACCGAGGTGAACGGCGAGAAGGTCCGGCTGGACTTCTCGACGGGGCGTCTGCTGGGCGGCATCGACGAGGAGATGAAGGTCGAAAAGGAGGTGGAACGGGTCCCGAAGCGGGACGAGAAGGGCAGGCCCACGTACGGCGAGGACGGGAAGCCCGAGTTCGAGGAGAAGGTCCGCGAACGCAAGGTGCTCAAACGGTACGTGATCCTCGTGGACGACCAGGGGGAGCCCGAGAAGATCTACGAGACGGAGAAGCCGAAGAAGAAGATCGGCACCGGGGGCCCCCCTCCTCAGACGGCACCCTACTTCGACCGCTACCTGTGGGAGCTCCAGGATCGGCTCGAGAAGGCCAAGCAACAGAAGGTGGACTTCCGCCTCCGGCGGATGCTGTACGAGCGGATCAAGTATCTCCAGCGCCACCGGAAGGATCTGGTGGCCCCGCCCGGGACCGTGGACGAGAACCTCCTGTCCGAGGACGGGGGGCTTTTGTACGAGCTGCGGTGGAAATGGCTGGAGGCCAAGGACCGGGCCCTGCGGTTCCCCAACAACGACGCCCACCAGCGGGAAGCGGAGAGGCTGGGGAACATCGTGAAGGACCTGGAGACCTTCCTGACGCCGTCGGGGTGGGACCGGGAGGAGAAGGAATGGGAGCGGGACTACAGCGAATTTCCGCGGAAGCACGAGGGCCGCGATCCGGCGCGCTGGACGCAGATGCCTCCGCGGCCCGAGAAGCCCAACAACACGGAGGGAAAGAACTAGAAACAAGCTCACGGCCCCGTCCGTTTCGAGGGGAAGGAGGGGGGCCGTCCGGCGAGAGAAGCCGCGACGGCCGACAAGAGGGTGGACAAACGGGGCGGAAGAGCGCAAGATAGGGACAATCTGACCCCCTTGACCCGGTGATCGACGACAAGGCTGTAAGGATGGTGACCATGAGACGGATCGGAATCGCGAGGTTCCTCGGTGGTCTGGGTTTTCTGGCCCTTGTGGCGGCCGGATGCGCTTCCTCGGAACCGGCCCCGGCCGGCCAGGACCAGCCCCCAAAGAGGACCGTGAAGAAGGGACCGGGCGATCTGGCCCGCGCCGGGAGGGATCTGAAACTGGAGGAGCGGGAGGAAAAGCCCGGCGACGAGGCGCTGAAGGCCTTCACGCAGGGCCCGGGCCTCCAGGGGCGGTTCGGCCAGATGGAGGCCGAGCGCAGCATCCGGGAGCAGGAGAAGGAATACGTTTCGCGGGCGCTGCTCCAGGAGGGCCGCAAGCTTCTCGAGCACGGCCAGCTGGAAAAGGCCTTCCAGGTCCTGAGCAAGGCCGCGGAGCTGGACCCGAAGAGCGAGGAGGCGAAGGAGCTCCAGGCGCAGGTGGGGGGGATGCTCGGCTACCGGCAGTTCGAGGAGGACCAGGCCTTCGCGGACGCCCATGAACGTCTGAAGGTGAAGATCGACGAGGCGATGGTGGAGGTGCGGGTCCTCTACGACAAGGCCCGGAACCACTACCAGCGCGGGGAGTACGAGCAGGCCATCGAGGGCTTCGAGCGGGTGCTGAACATCATCAAGTGGATGCCCTACCACGTGGATTTCTCGGGGTACCGGGACACCGCCGAGGCCTTCCTCAAGGCGAGTTACCGGCAGAAGCGGGAGCGGGACCTCCAGGTGCAGCGTCGGCGGGAGGCCGTGGCGAAGCGTCTCGCGATCGAGGAGGAGAAGAGACGCAACGAACGGCTGCACGGGCGCATCGCCCTGCTCGCCTCGAACGCCCACATCGCCTTCACGGACGAGCGGTACGAGGAGACCGAACGGCTGTGCCGCCAGATCCTCCGCCTCGATCCGTACAACCGCGACGCGCGGGATCTGATGAACATCGCCATCGAGTCGAGGCACCTCGCCTCGGAAGACAGGAGCCTGGGGGATTTGCGGGAGGAATGGAAGCGGACGTTCGAGCAGATCGAGATGGCCATGGTGCCGCAGGTGGAGGTGATCTCCTTCCCGCCGTACGAGGAATGGCGCGAGCGGGAGGAGCGCGCCCTCCGGATCCGGGAGGGCCGCGGGGAAGGCTCCTCGGTCACGGCCGCGACGGAGAAGGTGCGCAACGTCCTCAAGACCAAGCCCATCTCCCTGGACTTCATGGACACGCCGCTGACCGCGGTGGTGAACTTCCTCAAGGAGGTCTCCGGGGTCAACATGATCATCGACCCCGAGGTGTTCGAGATGAAGTCCGAGGACGAGCTGATGGTCCAGCTGAAAGTGGACGAGATTCCCCTGGCGCAGGCGCTGGATCTCGTCCTCAACCTCAAGGGGCTGGACTACACCGTCGACAACGGCGTGCTGATCGTGACGACCCAGGAGGGCGCGCAGGGAGCCTCCGAACTCCGGGTGTACGACATCCGCGACTTGATGGTGAAGCTGGAGGACTTCAAGGGCGTCGACATCAAGCTGCGCGCCGGCGCCGAGGACATGATGCCGCCCATGATGGAGGAACCCATGGGGCCCGAGGCCCTGACGCCCGATCGGATCATGGGCCTCATCCAGGACAACATCGAGCCCGACTCCTGGAGCCCCCCCAACCAGATCACGAGCCGGCAGGGCAACCTCATCGTCCGGAACCGCCCCGACGTCCACGAGAAGATCCTGAGCCTGCTCGACAACCTCCGGGCGCAGGCCGGCCTGCTGGTGACGGTGGAAGCGCGCTTTCTGACCGTGGAGGACAACTTCCTGGAGGACATCGGCGTGGACCTCCGGGGGCTGGGGAACCAGCTGCCCGTGGGATCCGCCTCCGTGCCGGGCCGCGGCGGACCCATGACCCCGAGCCCGGGCGAGCCGCTCGACGACATCGCCTTCGGCTCCAACGTGGCTCCCAGCGGGCGCGGGACGAGCCAGAATTCCGGCGTCTTCTTCGACCAGGACTCGGACGGCGACATCCGGTCCCGCGTCGAGAACCTCTTCGACGTCGCCCTGGGCGAGCCCAACGTGCTGACCGGATCCGGCGGCATGTCGCTCCAGTACGTCTATCTCGACGACGTCCAGCTCGAGGCCATCTTCCGGTCCGTGAGGAAAACCGAGCGGATCAACATGGTGACCGCGCCGAAGATCACCGCGTTCAACACGCAGCGGGTCAACGTGTCGCTGGTGAACCAGGTCGCCTACGTGCGGGATTTCGACGTGGAGGTGGCGCAGTTCATCGAGATCGGCGACCCCATCGTCGGGCGGCTCGACGAGGGCGTGATCCTGGACGTGCGCCCCGTGGTCACGGCCAACCGGCGGTACATCACGCTGGAGCTCAGACCCACGGTGGCCAAGGTGGTGCGGCCGATCCCCACGTTCCAGACGACGCTCGGATCGATCGGCTCCCAGCCGGTGTTCTTGCACCTGCCGGAGCTGCGCGTCCAGAAGGTCCAGACCACGGTGACCGTGCCCGACGGGGGGACGATCCTGCTCGGCGGGATGAAGTCCGCCCGGGACGAGGACATGAAGTCGGAGGTCCCGTTTCTCCACAACATCCCGATCCTGAATTTCTTCTTCAGCCGGAAAGGCCGCTTGCACATGCGCAAGAATCTTGTGATCATTGTGAAGGCGCAGATCACCATGTGCGAGGAGGTCGAAGCGCTGGAAACGCAATAGGGAAAAGGGTGGAGAGGCGGAGACACCGGGGAGACCCCGTTCCCCGGACGCAATGAACGATCTCGCGGGCGATGGGGGCGCCTGAGAGCGCCGAGAAGGCCGCAAGTGGTCCCGGGGGGGCGCGTCGAAACGACGACGCCCCGGCGCCGGGTTCGCGGGCGGCCTTCCTGTCTAGGCATGGATCCCGTGACCCCCGGGAATCGGCGGGGCGCCGTTTCGAGATTTGCCCGGGGCTCGAAGGGCCGGTCAACACAAGGAGGTTTTCCATGGCATCGGCAAGGTGGACGGTCGTCGCGTCGGCGCTCCTCCTCGGCGCCCTGTTTCTGGCGTCGGGAGCGGGGGAAGCGCGGGCCGGCCAGGAGAACTACGAGTTCGGCAAGGGCCTGTTGAAGCGGCGGTGGTACGACCTGGCGGAAAAGGTCTTCCGCAAGCTGAGCGAGAGCGGCGACACCCAGGAGATGAGGAACAAGGGCGAGCTGGGCCTGATCGACGTGCTCAAGACGCGGGCGGAGAACGAGGACAATCCGGACGAGAAGAAGAAGCTCTTCGACGAGGCCATCGCCAAGTACGAGTCCTTCCTCCAGGGGAAGAAGGACCCGCAGGCGCTGTTCAACCTCGCCGAACTGCTCAAGTCGAAAGGGACGGACTTCACCACGCAGATCAAGCTCGCCGACGACGAGGAGAAGAAGAAGGAGCTGGTGAAGGAGGCCCACGCCGCCTTCGAGAAGGCCGTGAAGCTGATCAAGGACTTCCTCGACAAGATCAACGAGAAGCGGAAGAAGGGGGGCATGGAGGCGCTTTCTCCCGAGGAGAAGGAGCAGCTGAGAAACGCCATGTTCAGCCATGCCGACCTCCATTACCTGATGGCCCAGGTGTTCGAGGGGAGCAAGGAGAAGAAGACCGAGATCCTCAAGAAGGCCGACTACCTCTTCGAGGAGTTCATCTGGGACTTCGAGGACTACGGCCAGGCCTACCTCGCCTACATCCAGCGCGGCCGCTGCGCCGTGGAGATGGAGGAATACGGGTCGGCGCTGGACATGTACAACACGGTGCTCCTGGTGCCCTTGCCCGAGGACGCGAGCCCCACCCAGCGGATGATGCGGGACCGCCTCCGGATCATGGCCTACTACCGGATCCTGGAGGCGCTGGTGCTGGCCGAGAAGTACGAGGCGGCCGTGAAGCGCGCGGAGGAGATCGAGCGGGAGTACCCGGACCTCATCGAGGATTCCTTCTGCGACCCGTATTCCGGGCGGGCAGCGGTTCTCGAGAAGGCGAAGGCGCTCGCGGGGATGGGCCGCATCTCCGACGCCATCCAGGTGACCGTGCGCGTCGTGGACAAGGGCGGGTATTACATGCAGATGGGGATGAAGCTCCTCGGCGACTGGGTCGCCCAGGATCCCAAGGCCGGGGTGCGGATCATCACGCTCCAGGCCGAGGGCCTCTTTCGCACGCGCAAGCTGAGGCGGGCCATCGAGGCCTACCAGAACGCGCTGGACAAGATCGATACCGAGGAGGAGCTGTTCGAGTTCGGCACGGAAACCTGGTACGACATGGCGACGGTCTATGCGGCACGCGAGCTCTACTACGAGGCCGCTCTGGCCTTCCAGGAGGGCGAGCGGGTGGCCCAGGTCTTTCTGGAAGGGCTGCCGAAATCCTCCCAGCGGACCGAGGAGAAGAAGGAACTCTGGGACAAGGGCGCGGAGTGCGCCTACAAGGCCTACCGGGCCTTCAAGTACGCCTGGGAGGCGTCGCGACAGGGAGGGGGCGACGACCGCTACTTCAAGAAGCTCTATTCCGACCAGCGGACCTACCTCACCGACAAGTACCGCGACAGCATATACGCAAAGAACCTCCAGTTCTTCGCGGGACAGGACCAGCTGCGCCAGGGGAAGTTCCTCGAAGCGATCATGTCGTTCCAGTCGGTGGAGAAGGAATCCGATTTCTACGAAACGGCCCTGGTGGGCATCGGGCAGGCCTACTTCAAGGAATATAACCGGCGGCGCGAGGAGGTGCTGAAAAAAGCGGAGGAGAGGGGCGAAGAGAAGCCTGCGGAGATGCCCGCCGAGGTCATGGCCGACCTGGAAAAGGCGAAGCAGAGCTTCCAGGACTTCCTGGCGCTGGCGGAATCCAAGCCCGTGGAGGGCGACGAGGCGCTGAACCGGCGCCGCGTGCTCTATGCCTACACCTATTTCTTCCTGGGACGGGTGTACACCGAACAGGAGAAATGGGAGAAGGTCCTGGAAGTGCTCGAGGGCTTCGAGGAGGAGTACAGGGACAATCTGGATCTCGTTCTGACCTCCGTCTTTCTGAAACTGCAGGCCTACTACCGGCTGGGCGACGCCCGGCGGGTCGAGGACATGCTCCGCATCATGGAAGACGTGGAGGAGCAGGTCCGCGCCGCCTCCCAGGACCCGGGGGGAAAGAAGCACCCCTACCTGATCAACAGCTATCAGCTGGCGGGGGCGATCTATGGCGACCTGGCGGCGAAAGCCAAGGCCAAGCACGAGATCGAGGCCTACCGGGAGTACAACAACAAGGCGGCCGAGTACCTGTGGATCTGGATCGAGAGCGACATCCTCGCCGAGATGGACGAAACCAATCCGGCCAAGATCATCAACCGCCTGGACGCGGTGGGGATCAAGCTCGTCAATGCCGGCGAGCACGAGAAGGCCGCCCTCATCTACGACACGATCCTCTCGAAACTGGGCGACCAGCTGGACGAGATGCAGCAGATCCGCTTCAAGCGGGCCCTGGGCGAGTGCTGGATCAACCTCGCGGAAAAGGAGATGAAGGCCAAGCCCGACTCCAAGGAGGCCGTCCATTACTGGGAGAAGGCGCTGAACATCTTCAATCCCCTCTACGAGGAGAGATCGACGTTCCTCTTCGTGGAGAAACTCGTCGAGATCTACACGAAACTCGGGGACTGCTTCCACGAGATCGGCGACGCCGAGAAAGCGACCCTCAACTACGACAACGCCCTGAAGCTCTACGACAAGCTCCTGACCCAGGACAAGCCCGAACAGACCCAGTGGTGGGAGTGGAAGTACGCCGTGTGGAAGATCCTGAAGAAGAAGGGGGAGTACAAGAAAGTGGTCGACATGGTCACCAACGCCGAACTCCTCTACCCCACGCTGGGCGGCAAGACGTTGAAGAAGAAGATCAAGGACCTGCAGGAAAGCGCCAAGGAATTGGCGGGGAGGCGATAGACACCATGATCAAGAAAACCGCATGCGCCGTGCTCGTTCCGGCCGCCGTCCTTTTTCTGGCGGCAGGGGCCCTCGGGGGCGAGGAGAAGGACATCATCCTCTTCAAGGATCACACCGAGAAGAAGGTGGACAAGGTCACCGAGGAGAACTACGCCCACGTCAAGTACATCAACGCCGGCCGGACCGAACAGGTCAAGGCCAGCGACGTGGAAGACGTCACCTACGCCTCCGCACCCCAGACCTTCCAGAACGCCAGGGGACTGATGAACTCCAAGAAGTACGAGGAGGCCATCGAGAGCTTCAAGAAGGCCGCCGACGCCTCCTCCGCCGACTGGATCAAACCCTACACGCTCTACTACCGCGCACACTGCCACCGCAAGCTCGGCCTGCGCGAACCCTCCCACTACGAGGAAGCTGCCGAACTCTACGGAACCCTCCTCAAGGAATTCCCCCATACCCGCTTCCTCGCCCCCGCCCTCTACTACAGGGGCCAGGCCCTCACCCAGGCCGAGCAGTACCAGGAGGCTGACAAAACCTTCACGCGACTCACCACGGAAGTCTCCGACAAGGCCCTCGAGGAGCGATGGGCGCACCTCGGGCTCGTAGCCCAGGCCCACGTCAAGGAAGCCCAGGGCTACTACGACGAGGCCTTCTACAAGTACGAGTCCATCTACAACACCACGCGCAGCACCCACCCCTCCGTCGCCAACAAGGCCCTCCTCCGCAAGGGGCTGTGCCTCATCAAGCAGAAAAAGTTCAGCCAGGCCAAAACCTATTTCCAGGACCTGTTCCGCTCCGCCTCCGGCGAAGACATCCAGGCCCGGGAGATCAAGGCCGGCGCCGCCATCGGGCTCGGCCACTGCTTCCTGAACGACGACAACGTGCGCGAGGCCCGGCACTGGTTCCTCAAGGCCATGGTCCTCTACTTCTCCGAGGAATTCACCCCGGAAGCCATGTACTACGCGGGACTGTGCTACGAAAAACTCGAGAAGCGGGAAGGCGGCGCCAAGAAACGGGCGAAAATCATCTTCTCCGACCTCCTCATCCGCTTCCCCAACTCGCAATGGGCCGCCAAGGCCAAGGAGAAGAACTACCAGGTGCTGCCCGAGTAGAGAGTCATGGGTCACGGGTCACGGGTCAGGGGTCAGGGGGCAGGGGCCGGAAAGCCGGTCCGGGAAATGGATTTCCCCGTTGTCCTCCCGGACCCGAGTTCGTATAATACCAACGGTGAGCGTCTCGAGGGCCAAGAGCGCGATCCTTGGAGGTGAATCGAATGGCCAAAAGGAAAAAGAAAAAACAAGGCAAGGACCCCGAGATGAACATGACGCCCATGATCGACGTCGTGTTCCAGCTCATCATCTTCTTCATGCTCGTCACGGAGATGGCCCAGGCCGATCTCGAGGTGCTTACCCTCCCCGAGGCCTCGGAAGCCTCTCCGGACAACAACCCGGAAAAGAAACGCATCGTCGTCAACGTCCTGGCGCCGGAGCCGGACGGCACCTGCAAGGTCAAGGTCAAGGGAAAGGTCATGAACCAGTCCGCCCTGCATGATTACCTGAAGACCGAAGCCCAGATCTCGCGCGACCCCGAAGACCCCAGGCTTTCCACCCGCGCGCTTCTCATCCGCGCGGATCGCGACACCACCTTCCGGTACATCCAGTACGTCATGCAGGAGTGCGTCAAACCCGGCGTCGGCATCTGGAAAATCCAGATCGCCGTGAAGGAACCCTAGTCGGCCGCCGATGCCGGATGGGGGATGACGGATAACGGACAACGATCTCGAGGGCCCGAAACACGAAGACCCCGCGACGGGGCCAGGAGGAAAGATGGCCGAGGAAAAACCGATCGAAAAGGAATGGCCCAGGAAGAAGAAGAAGAAGAAGGACAACGAATCCGAGGCGCCGGAGATGTCCATGACGCCCATGATCGACGTCACGTTCCAGCTCCTCATCTTCTTCATGGTCACCTCCAAGTTCAAGACGCTGGAAGGGAAACTCGCGGCCTACCTGCCCAAGGACAAGGGCCTCCAGAACGTCAAGATCGAGGAGCAGACCCTGCCCGTCCGCGTCGTCCTGCGATGGAATCCCACCATCAAGCGGTGCAAGGTCTACGTCGGCCAGGTGCTGTGCAACTATGACGACGACGGCATCACCCGCGCCATGAAGAAGGTCAAGCAGATCAAGCAGACGGGCACCGACAAGGCCGAGATCGACGCCGGCGGCGACGTCCCCATGGCCTGGGTCGTCCAGGCGCTCAACATGCTCATCAAGGCCGACATGCCCGAGATCAATTTCACCGGAGCCATGGACCCCCTCACCGACCATAAGTGACGGGTCCCAAAGAAACGAACGCGAAAAGCCCCGCTCTTGCGGGGCTTTTTTTTTGTCCCGAGCCGTTGCACGTCTCGCCCCAAGCGCCCGTCACGTTGATCCCGGCGGTCGCAAGGCCTCGACGGGTTTTTGCAGCCGGAGACGTAACCTTCCCCCCCCGCGCTCCGTTGCAAGGGAGGAAGACCTGCCCGGGAGGCCCCCGGCCCCGGACGCCCCGTCCCGGGTCCCCGTTTCATGCCCCGTGCCCCGTGCGGTAACCCCGTCTTGGGCCCCGTGCCCCGTCGATCGAGGACCCTGCCGACGGACAGGGTCGAGGCTGGATCTCGGACTTCAAAAGGAGGATCGACATGACCACGGAGACGGAACATCGCAAGAAGAAACGCAAGGAGATCCCGGACGCCGAGGCGCCCGAACTCTCCATGACGCCCATGATCGACGTCACATTCCAGCTGCTGATCTTCTTCATGGTCACCTCGAAGTTCAAGACGCTGGAGGGCAAGCTCTCCGCCTACCTGCCCAAGGAACGCGGCATCCAGAACATCTCCATCGATGACAAGACGTTGCCGGTACGGGTGGTCCTTCGCTGGAATACCGAGATCCGGCGATGCAAGGTCTACGTGGGAGAAGTGCTGTGCAACTACGACGAGGACGGCATCTCGCGCGCCCTGCAGAGAGTGCTGCGCATCAAGCAGGGCGGCGTCGCGCGGGCCGAGATCGACGCCGGCGGCGACGTGCCCATGAGATGGGTCGTACGCGCGCTCAACATGCTCATCCGCGCCGACATGCCCGAGATCGACTTCACCGGCGCCATGGACCCGCTCACGGCGCACCGCTGAGGCGAGGGTGGAGCGGTTGGGTCGTTGGGTGGTTGAGTCGTTGGGTGTGTGCCGGAAAAGAGGGATTTCAGATGGAAGATTGCAGCCATCAGATGGCAGCGGGTGTAAAAGCAAAATGCTGAAATCTCCGATCGGAAATCTGCAATCTCACCCCCAGGCTGCCGGAATCGCCGTGGTCCCGGGCCTGGAGTCCGCGTGGCCCGGGACACACGCCTCCCACAAGGGGATTGGCACGGGTCGTAGGGACGGACGCTAGTCCGTCCGCGCTCGCCCGGTTGCCGTCCCGCGGCTGGGACCGCGGGCTTCCAGCCCGCAGCACCTCGGTGTCGCGGCTTTCCGCCGGCGGGAGGAGGAAGGACCCGATCTCGAGGACCGGAATCCGGGAAAGGAAGGCACCCCTCCCCCATCCCCCTTCCCTGGAACCGATGACCCCGAAATGATGGCCCGGTGACAATTCGGTGACATGGAAAAGAGTATATAGGGGTGTGAGTCTCCCCGGGAGGAGGGGGGAAAGGTCCTTGACTTCCCGGGAGACGCGACGTATCGTACTCACGATTATCTGGACCCCCGTAAAGCCCTCTCGAATCCACAGCGCCGAGGAGGTGGAAGTTGAGGTTTTCCATTCCGATCGCCCTGTTCGCCGGTATCGCCCTGATCGCCGGTGCCGGTTGCATGTCCGTATCGCCCGAGGTCCAGGGAAACGGGCCGGAGAAGGAGGCTTCCCCTCCCGGGGAGAAGGTTCCTGCGCCCGGGGAGAAGGCATCCGCGGACGGAAGCGGCCTGTCCGCGGACGGCGGCGGCGAGGCGTCTCCGTCCGGCGGCGGGGCCCTGGAGGGTCTCGAGAACCTTCCGGCGGACGTGAAGCGCAGCCTTGAGCAGCTGGAGCGCGACAAGAATCTCGAGGAGAACGCGCAGGATGCGGTGGTGGGCAACTACCTCCGCATCGCCAACAGGCTGCTGGCCGACGGCCGGCCCAAGGAAGCCCGCCGGAACGTCCTGCAGGCGTTGAAGGAGAGGCCGGGCCACGCGGAAGCGCTCGACCTGTTGAACCGGATCGACTTCGTCCTCGGCAAGGCGGGGGAGAGGGGGACGGCGTTCAAGAGGCTCGAGACGCTGATCCAGGTCAAGACGCAGGAAGCGCTGGTGGAGGCGAGGGCCCACTACAACAACGGGGTGGACCTGTTCAACGCGCTGAACTACGAGAAGGCGCTCAAGGAGTTCGAGCGGGTGCTGGAGATCATCCGCTGGGCTCCCTACCACGTCGACCTTTCAGGCTACCGGGAGCGGGTGGAAGCCTACATCCATCGCTGCAACAAGTTGAAGGGTCTCGAAGACCTCCGGCGGACGAAGACGATCCAGGTTAAGACCTACGAGATCGCCCTGCGGGAGGAAGGGCAGCGCCGGCGCCGCGAGATGCAGAAGGTGGAGCTTCTCTTCAAGGAGGCCGTCCTCCTGTTCGAGCAGCGCCAGTACATCAAGGCCGAGCGTCTGGCCCGTCAGGTTCTCGCCCAGAACCCGCGCCACAAGCTGGCCCGTCGGCTCATCGACGACAGCATCGAGGCGCGCCACCGCCTGATGGAGAAGCGTTTCGTGCAGCGGAAGGTCGAGGAATGGCGGAAGCTGCTCGCGTCCTTCGACGAGTTGAAGGTCCCCTACAGCGACGTCGTCCGCTTTCCCTCCACCAACGAGTGGAAGCGGATCCGCAACCGCGAAACCCCGGGCATGGGCGGCTTCCAGGAGGACGAGGACCCCTCGGTGAAGAAGATCCGCTCCATCCTCAAGAACGACACCATCTCGCTCGACTTCAAGGATGCAAGCCTCAGGGACGTCATCGATTTCATCCGCAACACCAAGGGCATCAACATCGTCATCGATCCCGAGGTGGTCGACCGTTTCGAGGGCGAGGGCCGGACCGTCAACCTGCAGGTGGACGAGCTGAACCTCGGACAGGCCATCAACATCCTCATGCGGTTCAACAACCTCACCTACACCTTCCGCAACAAGGTCCTCTTCATCACCACGCCCGAGGGCGCCTACGGTGACGCCGCCATGCGCCTGCACGACGTGAGGGACCTCACCCGGAAACTCGAAAACTTCAAGGGCCCCGACCTCGAACTCAAGAGCAGCGACACGGGCGCGGGCATGGCCCCCATGTTCGAGGAGGAGTTCACGCAGCAGGAGGTCATCCTCGTCGAGGACCTCGTCGCCATGATCCGCGACTCCGTGGCCTCGGAAACCTGGGACATGGGCAACTTCCGCATCACCGAGATCAACGGCATGCTGCTCGTCTCCCACACACCCGAGGTCCACCAGGAAATCGCACGCCTCCTCGACAACCTGAGGAAGTATTCCGGACTCCTCGTCACCGTCGAGGCGCGCTTCCTCACCGTCGAGGACGACTTCCTCGAGGACATCGGCGTGGACCTGCGCGGGCTCGGGACCGAGATCGGCACCGATTCCTACCTCGACGACGTCACCGTGGGCGTCGAGGACAACGCCGGCGGCGCCTTCGACAACCTGGCCAACGGCAATCCCACCCAGCCCCCCTCCAGCGGCGTCTTCTTCAACGATAATTCCGACGGCGACCTGAGAGCGCGGACCGAGGGCATGTGGGACCGCGGCCTCGGCCACAATCTCAAGAGCACCGGCGGCATGAGCCTCCAGTACACCCTTCTCGACGACGCCGAACTCAACGTCGTCATGCACGCCGTCTCCAAGTCCAGGCGCGCCACCGAACTCACCGCCCCCAAACTGACCGCCTTCAACACCCAGCGGGCGAACATCACCATGGTCAACCAGATCGCCTACGTCCGGGATTACGATGTCGAGGTCGCCCAGGCCGCCGCCATCGCCGACCCCATCATGGGCGTCATCCAGGACGGCCTCGTCCTCGACGTCCGACCCACCGTCTCCAACGACCGGAAGTACATCACCCTCGAACTCCGCCCCACCGTGGCCAATCTCATCCGCCCCGTCCCGACCTTCTCGACGACGCTCGGAAGCTTCGGCTCCTCCGCCGTCACCATGCACGTCCCCGAATTGCAGGTCCGAAAGGCACAGGCCACCGTCCGCGTCCCCGACGGCGGAACCATCCTCCTCGGCGGACTCAAGGAGATCATGGACGTCGACCAGCAGGCGGAAATCCCCTGGTTCGCCCATATCCCGATCCTCAACTTCTTCACGAGCCGCAAGGGCCGGAGCATCGAGAAGAAGAACCTTCTCCTCATCGTGCAGGCCCAGATCACGGACCTCGGTCACGAGGAGAAGAAGATCCGGGTCGACTAGAAGGGGGTCTTGTCCCGGTCGGATCCCCCGGGAAAGGGCTTTGGGCGGCCTCGATGTCCGCTTGCAACTGGTAACTTCGTTGTCTTTTCGCGAATACTTCGTTTACATCTTCCGGGAGAGCCCATCGAAACCCGGAACGGAGGGCCGAGAAGAGGCGAAAAAACGAGGCTGCAGCGAGAAGCGCGCTCGTTTCCGAGAGGCGTCGGCTGGCATGGAAGTTGCAATTCCATGAAACAGAATGTAAAATGATCTCGGGTGGATCGAAGACTTTCCGGCCTATGGAGGAGATGATGACGAAACGAAAGAGCGCCCTGTTGATCGCTCTGCTGTTCATCGTCGCCGTGACCGGGTGCCGGTTCGAGTGGATCAGCGGCGACAAACCCGTCAAGGACTTCGTGATCATTTCCACGGCGCCCGCCGACCAGGAGACCAACGTCTCCCAGAACGTGCAGATCGTGATCCGGTCCACCGTTCCCATGGATCCGGATTACATCATCACCAACGCCTCGGAACCCTGGAAAAACTCCCAGGTCATTCTCGTCGATCAGAGCAACGCCGTCGTGGCCGTCAGCTACTCGTTCAACGGGGAGTACCTCACGCTGACCCCCCAGACCCCCCTGGCCCCCCAGTCCACCTACGGCGTGGCCATCCGGCCCGGCGCGAGGGACATCTACGGCGAAAACGTCAAGACGCCGTATGCGTTCAAGTTCTCCACGGGCCCCACCCTCACCGTGATCCCGAACTGGCCTCCCTTCACCTTGCCTCCCATCGGCGGAGTCCCGCCCGCGACGCCGGGGACTTTCAGCGTGACCGGCATGTTGAACCACTGGCGCAACAAGCACAAGATGGTCCGCCTCGACGACGGGCGGGTGCTGGTATGCGGGGGCGAGCAGTGGCACCCCAACAACTCCCCCAACCCCACGCTCCTGCGGTCCGCCGAGATCTACAATCCCGCCACGGGAACCTGGACGCTCTCCCAGAGCAACCAGGGGAACGGCATGTTCTTCCAGCGGGCCTATCACGACATCGTGAAGCTGAACAACGGACACGTGATCATCACGGGCGGCTTCGACGGGACGGCCGTGTATGACAGCGTGGAGGAATACGACCCCCGCATGGACAGCTTCTCGCTGCACCAGAACACGATGCAGGAAGCGAGGTACTACCATTCCCTCGCCCTCCTGTCGAACGGCAATCCCATCGCCATCGGGGGCGTGGGCTCGAACGGGCTCGTTCCCAACGCCAGCCCCATCCACGGCATGGAGATCCTCGATCTCAAGACCGGAAACTGGGTCTTCGCCAAGGACCCCATCGGGGGCGTGATCGGCGGCAATCAAGCCCTCATCGGCGTCTACTCGCACAAGACCTTGATTCTGCCGGACGGCGCGGTCTTCTCGTGCGGCGGGTATCTCAACGGAAACCTGGACTGGGGAACCCTCTACTGGCCGGATCAAGGCGGAAACGGCACCCAGGGAACGGGCATGGTCTGCGGAACCCGCATGGCCTGCCCCCGCGACCATCACACGGTCAGCCTGCTCTCCGGCGGCTTCGGTCAGGGCATCGTGATCGTCATCGGCGGGTCCAGGGATGACTATGTCTACCAGCCCCAGTGCATCGACACCGCCGAGGTGTACGACCACAACATGCATGCCCCCGTCGCCTTCATGAACGGAACCCAGGGCTGCTTCACCCCCGTGGGGCCCTCCATGCACTTCAAACGCTGCAATCACACAGCCACCGTGCTGGCGAACGGGCATATTCTCGTGACCGGCGGATGGAAGGTCTCTCCCTCCACCGGAAGCCATCACATGTCCCAGGAGCGTTCGGCGGAGATCTTCGATCCCTTCGCCCTCGGAACCAACGTCTCCGCGCCCTACGCCGGCATCGACAAGTCCGGCAAGTTCGACTGGACCCGCGATCCCCAGGGAAACCAGACCACGCTTCCCAACCTCTACACCGGCGTGGCCGAACACACCGCCACGACCCTGATGGACGGGCGCGTCCTCATCGTCGGAGGACTGGATTGCATTCCCGCGAATCCGCCCATTCCCATCTCCGCCCCCCTCTGCTGGATCTACAATCCCTAGCCACCCGCCGATCGACGTGACGTCCCGCTGCGCGCGCGCAAACATCCAGCGCCCGCGCCCGTACCAGAGCATGATGAAGGTTCCTTTCCGAACGAGATCCGTGGTCCATGCCGGCGCGCTGGCGGTGCTTCTCGGGGCCCTGGCGTGCTGGAGCGGATGCGCGCACGACGATCCCTCGCCCTCCCATTTTTCCGTCGTCTCCATCTCGCCGGCGGACGGCGCCACCTCCGTCTCCACGGACGAATCCGTGCAGATCGTCTTCAACCAGGAGGTCCACCCCGATTCCGTCCAGGGCACCTACAACATCATCGTGGTGAACGAAGACAACCAGGTGCTTTCCGGGGTCTTTTCCGTCTCCGCCGACACCGTGACCTTCGCCCCGCGAAGCGCCCTCGACGCCGACACCACGTACGGCGTGGCCGTCAAGCGGGGCGTCTTCAACCTGGAAGGCGTGTCCCTGCAGTACCCGAAGGCCGCGCGCTTCTCCACCGGCGCGACGGTGGAAACCATCAAGGGCTTCCCCCCCTTCGAGGAGTATCCCGACGCTCCCGACGCCTCGAAGATCACCGCCGAGATCCGGGGCGCCGCCACGGAGGTCCGGGGCGCCGCCGACGCCGTGGAACGGCCCGAAAACGGGCCCGTGAACGTCAATCTGAGGAACCTCACGAGCGACGGCGACTGGTTCGTCGTCTCCGCCAGGGCCGACGGCTCCTTCCACGCGAACCTGCCCGCCGGCGACGAGGGGGATGTCATCGAGATCAACGCGAGCTTCCCCGAGACGGAAAAGGTCGGGCCCTCCGTCACCGTCACGGCGATGTTCCCCTTTTCCTGGACGGCGGTCGGGGCCTCGGGGACGGCGCCCTCCGCCCGGCAGGGCCACACCGCCGTGCTGGACGCGCCGAATCGCCGCATGATCGTCTTCGGAGGATGCACGAACGCCCTCGGCGTGGGGTCCGCAAGAAACGACGTGTTCGCGCTCTCCCTGGACAGGGGCTCCGAGACCTGGACCGAGCTCTCCCCCTCCGGAACGGCCCCGCCGGCGCGCTACGGCCACGGAGCCGTGTACGACGCTTCCGGAGACCGCATGATCGTGTTCGGGGGCGACAACGGCGCTCTGGGCGTCCTCGACGACGTCTGGGCCCTTTCGCTGGACACCCCCGGAGCCGAGGCCTGGGACTCGCTGGCTCCCTCCGGCGTTTCGCCGGACGCGCGCGCCCTGTGCCTCGCCGTGTACGACGGAGCCGGAGACCGCATGATCGTGTTCGGCGGGCGCGGGGCCCAGGGGCTCGATCCCCCCCAGTTCGAGGATCTCTGGGCCCTGAACCTTCCCTCGAGCGGGTCCCCTTCCTGGGAGGCTCTTTCCCCCGGCGGCACGGGCCCTACGGCCCGCTCTGGACTCTTCGGCGTCCTCGATCCCGCCTCGAGACGGATGGTGGCCGGTTTCGGCTCCAGCGGGACCCTCTCGCTTCCCGACACCTATCTTCTGGACGTTTCGACCACGACCTGGACCCCCGTCTTCTCCGTGCCCACCACCACCGGACGGGGGAGGTCCGCCGCAACGCTGGATTCGATCCGCGGGCGGGTGCTCGTCTTCGGGGGCGGGGATACGTCGGCCTCCTTCGACGATCTCTTCGCCTACGATCTCGGGGCGGGGTCCTGGTCCTCGCTGTCCCCCGAGGGCTCCGGACCCTCGCCGCGTTCCGCCGCGTCCCTGGTCTTCGATCCCGTGGAGGGACGTTCGATCCTCTTCGGCGGCGCCGATCTCGCCTCCACCTCCGTCTACGGCGACCTCTTTGCGCTGCGCTAGCCTGTCACACCTTCACGTGGAAGCGCTCGCGGAGGATCGCGAGGAGATCCCAGAAGGACTGGATCTCGAAGTCCGCCCGGCTTTTCCCCTCCGAGTCGAGAAACTTGCCGGAGCGCCGGTTCCGCACCGTGATCATGCCGATGCTGTTGGCGGGATCGATGTCATAGGTGGGGTTGTCGCCGATGTACATGGCGGAAGATGCCTCGATGCCCGTGCTCTCGCAGGCGCGCTGGTAGAGCTTGGGATTGGGTTTCCCGATGCCAATCTGGTCGGAAATGAAGATCGCCGAGGGCGTGAGGCAGTCGTAGATCTTGAGGCGGACGATCTTCTCGGCCTGCTTGACGGTGAGGCCGGCGGTGATCACGCCCCGGATGAGGCGGGTCCGCGCCAGGAGGTTGAGCACCTCCACGACGTCGGGATAGGGGTTGAGTTCGGCCAGCTTGGTCTGGTGATAGGCGACGACGCCTGCCGCGACGAGGACGGCGGGGTTGATGCCCTGGTAGGTCTCGGCGGGGAGGCGGCTGATGAACTTGTCGTAATGGCTGGGGTAGTTGCTGGAGAACTCCGACACCACCTCCTCCAGCTCCTTCAGGCCCCATTCCGGGGAGATCTTCAGGCCCATCCGGATCATCGCGCGCACGGCGTTGGCGCGGGCGCGCCGGGCGAACTCCGACGTGGAGTAGAGCGTGTCGTCGATGTCGAAGAACACGGCCTTGAGTGGAACGCCCTCGTGGAGGACCATGGCATCGAACCTGAACAGCGTCACAACCTTCGTCGCACGAAGCGATTATAGATGCGGGACCTTGCGGAACACAATTCCGAAATCCGAAAGCGTCCAGGCCGCGGAGCGAAGCCCTGAACCGAGGCGAGTTGCCTCTGGTCCAGGGGACGCAGAGGCCCGAGGGGGACGATTCCCTCACGCTCTTCTCTTCCGTACGTTATAATGAGAAAGCACGATAACCACAGGAGGTGCCCCTTGACGACTGGAAGAAGGCGTTCCCGCCCGGGATTCACGCTCATCGAGATCCTGGTGGTCCTGGCCATCATCGCCACGCTCGCCGCCATCGTTCTGCCCCAGCTCTTCAAGTCCGGGGAGACCGGAGAAGCGGCGGAGACCCGCGTGCGGCTCGACTCGCTGGCCAATGCCGCCAAGCTCTACGAGTCGCGCTTCGGCGACTACCCGCCTTCCCGCCTCAAGTTCCTCAAGATCGACGCCCCCAACGACACCAACGAGGGTTCCGAGGCCTTCGTGCTGGCGATCAGCACGGAGAAGAAGCGGGGGCCCTTCACCGAATGGCAGGAGGACTACCTCGGGAACTGCGACGGGGACAAGCTCAAGAAACCTCCGGAGAAATCCGCGATCAAGAAGGCCGACCTCTTCGAGGCCGTCGACTTCTGGGGCAACCCTTTCGTCTACATCCACTGCCGGGACTACGGGAAGCAGTTCAAGTACGTCGACTACGACGGGGATACCGTCAGCGTGCGGGCCCAGAAGAGCAAGAAGCTGGGGACCTACCACAACGCCAACTCCTACCAGATGTGGTCCTTCGGCCCCAACCGTCGCAACGAGAACGGGTCCGGGGACGACATCGCCAATTTCACCATCAGCGAAGAGGAAGGCGAGGCGGAAGGGGACGAGGGGCCGCCGTAGGGGGCAGGGGATGGGGCATGGGGAAATGGAAAATCGGAAAGCGGCAATAGGAAATCCGGAATGGGAAAGAGGAAACGGAAAAGAGAAGGAGCGGGGTTCACCATCGTGGAACTTCTGGTGGTGTGCTCGCTGCTCGCCATCATCATCGGCATGGGGGCGGCGTTTCTGGGCAGCATGAACCGGGTTCTCGCCATCCAGGCGGAGAAGTCGCGCCTCGACGCCCTCGTCCGCCAGGCGCACAACACCGCCTCGGATGAGAGCGGCCGGGCCTGGCTGAGGCTCGATCCCGAGACCAATGTGGTCGAAGTCAAGGCCATGAAGATGATCGGCCAGTGGCATTTCGAGGACGAGGACCTCGTGGGTTTTCCCCCCGGCCTCGAGGTCACCCTGGCCGGCGGCCGCCTGTCCAATCCGAAACTACGCGAACGCGGAAAGATCGGCCGTTGCGTGGTTCTCGAAGGCAAGGGAGGCGTGATCTTCGAGACCGACCACCGGTTCGTCCTGAAGGACGGGATTTCCCTGGAAGCCTGGATCCTTCCCTACCGAAACCGAAGCGGCATGATCTTCAAGAAGGGCGCGGGGCTCTACCTGAAACTCTCCCACGGATACCTCGAAGGGATGGTGCGCGGTGTGGGCACGGTCCACACCGAGGACCGGAAACTCGCCGTCCCGGCCCACCGCTGGTCGCACGTGAAACTCTCCTTCGACGGACGCACGCTGGAAGTGCGCGTCAACGGGGCTCTCGGCGCCGTCTTTCCACCGCCGGCGAAGAAGAAGAAAAAGAAGAAGGATGGGGATGAGGCCCCCGTCTACCACTACAAGCCCGACAAGGGGCAACCGCTCGTCGCGGGCGAGGGGTTTGCGGGGCGGATCGACGAGCTCCGGGTCGAGGGGGTCATCTATCCCCACGTCGTGAAACTGGACCCCAACATCCGCATCGATCCCGAGCGGTCCACGGCGCTGACGATCCACTTCGGCCCGGGCGGCTGGCTCGATGAGAAATACCATGCCACGGCCGTGAAGATCGTCCTCGCCGACCGGCGGAAGCCCGACCAGTTCGAGACACTCGAGATCACGCGGCTGGGAACGATCAAGTAGAGGCCAGAACCACCAGCACGTCCCCCTTGCCCACCTCGCTGCCCGCCTGCACCCGGACCTCCTCCACCGTCCCGGCCGAAGGCGCCTCGATGCGGTTCTCCATCTTCATGGCCTCGAGGGTGAGCAGGGCATCCCCCGCGTTCACCGTATCCCCCGCCTCCACGAAGACATCGAGAACCTTGCCCGGCATGGGGGCCTGGACGGCGCCGCCGGGCGTCGGGCCCCGCTCGCCCGCCCGGGCCGCCTCCCCGGCCCCGTGCGTTTTCAGCCAGTCCCCCGCCTGGGCGAAAAAGGAGGCCCGGACGGCGACATTGCGCTCGCCGCACCCGGCGGTCCAGCGGTCCTCGCCGTCGGCTTTCAGCGTCACCTGGATGGGATGGCCGTTGAGGCGGAGGGCGACCTTGTCCATGGAGGAGGAAAGAATGTCCGCGACGTACTGCTTCTCGCCCAGGGCGAAGGTGATCGTCTTCCCGTCCCGGGCGACCAGGCGGAAGCTGTGTTTCCGCCCCTCGATTTCGATGTCCGCTTCCATGAAAACCACGTTTCCGAAAATTGAAATCTGAAATCCGGAATCGACAAACGAACCTGTTCGTTCAGAACTTCCACCGCCCGCCCATCCGCTCGATACGCCCCGCCATGGACCAGGCGTTGCCGTGCGACCGGACGGGTTCAGCGCAGGAAGCGGGGACGGGCACGGCGTCCATCGAGCGCGCGAGGACGGCGCCCAGGATGGCCGCGACCTCCTCCTCGGGGGTGCCGCCCAGGTCCCGGTAGGCGAAGAACTCCTTGGCCACCTGGGGGAAGAGGGCGTAGCTGAGGATGTCCTCCACCTTGTCGGTGCCCAGATCTTTCGCGATCCTTTCCATTTCGGGCTCGAGACGGTCCGCCGGGCGCCCCTCGAAGATCTCATCGTCGCCGATGACCTTGTCCCGGACCTCCTCGTCGATGGGGGCGATGGACTTGCCGTACAGGCCCTTGACGAGATCCCGGGTCTCCTGCGGGACCATCTTGTACCGCTCGCCCCCGATCAC
Organism: uncultured Planctomycetia bacterium; assembly: GCA_964508045.1. Classification (GTDB taxonomy): domain Bacteria; phylum Planctomycetota; class JAKEIC01; order JAKEIC01; family CAZDSO01; genus CAZDSO01. Next base: position 21,484 of record CAZDSO010000059.1, read on the forward strand.
GTTCATGGCGGCCTGGGTCCCCACGATCTGGGAGGCGGGCGTGACGAGCGGCGGGTAGCCGAGTTCCTTGCGGACACGGGGAACCTCCTCGAGGACCTCGTTCATCTTGTCCAGGGCGCCGGCGTCCTTGAGCTGCTTGGCGAGGTTGCTCATCATGCCGCCGGGAATCTGGTTGAGCAGCACCGAGGCGTCCACCCCCGTGAAGGCGCTCTCGAACTCGGCGTACTTCTTGCGCACCTCCTTGAAGAGGGAGGCGGCGGAGGCCAGGCGCTCGAGGTCGAGCCCCGTGTCCCGTTCCGTGCCCTCGAGCATGGCCACGAAGCTCTCCGTGGGGGGCTGGGAGGTTCCCATGGCGAAAGGGGAGAGCGCCGTGTCGATGATGTCGGCGCCGGCCTCGATCCCCTTCAGGTAGGCGCCCGAGGCCATGCCGGAGGTGGCGTGGCAGTGGAGGTGGATCGGAATGGCGATCGCTTCCTTGAGCATGCCGACGAGCTTCGAGGCGTGGTACGGCGAGAGAAGACCCGCCATGTCCTTGATGCAGAACGAATCGCAGCCGAGCGCTTCCAGCTCGCGGGCCGTCTCGACGAAATACGAAAGCGTGTGCACCGGCGAGACCGTGTAACTCACGCAGCCTTCCGCGTGGGCCCCGACCTCCTTGACCGCCCCGATGGCGCACTGGAGGTTCCGCACGTCGTTCAGCGCGTCGAAGATGCGGAAAATCTCGATCCCCGCCGCGTGCGCCGCCTTCACGAACGCCCTCACCACGTCGTCGGGGTAGTGGCGGTACCCCAGGATGTTCTGGCCCCGCAAGAGCATCTGGAAGGGGGTTTCGGGCATGGCCTTCTTCAGCGTGCGGATGCGCTCCCAGGGGTCCTCCTTCAAGAAACGCAGGCACGAGTCGAAGGTGGCCCCGCCCCACATCTCCACCGACCAGTACCCCACCCCGTCCAGGATCGAGGCGATCGAGAGCATGTCTTCGGTCCGCATCCGCGTGGCGACCAGGGACTGGTGGGCGTCGCGGAAGATCGTGTCGGTGATGCGCACCCGGGAGGCGACGTCCTTCTTGTCCGATTCGCTCATCGTTTCCTGCCTGTCAATTTCCGTAGAATCGATTCATGCATCTGGACGGCACCAAATACACGAATGCACGAATACACAACCACACCTCTCCCGGGCCTCAAAGCGGGATGTTGCCGTGCTTCTTCGGCGGCCGGGTCTCCCGCTTGCCTTCCAGCGCCTTCAGACCCGCGATCAGCTTGGGCCGCGTCTCGCGTGGAAGGATCACGTCGTCGAGGAAGCCGTGGCGGGAAGCCACGTACGGATTGGCGAACTTCTCCCGGTACGCCTCGATGAGCTTCGCCTCCGCGGCCGCCTTGTCCTCCGCCGCCTCCATCTCCTTGCGGGATACGATTTCCACCGCCCCCTTGGGCCCCATGACCGCGATCTCGGACGAGGGCCAGGCCAGGTTCCAGTCCGCACCCAGGTGCTTCGAGTTCATCACGATGTACGCGCCCCCGTAGGCCTTGCGCGTGATCACCGTGAGCTTGGGCACCGTCGCCTCGCTGAACGCGTAGATCAACTTCGCACCGTTGCGGATGATCCCGCCGTGTTCCTGGTCCGTCCCCGGCAAGAAACCCGGAACGTCCGTGAAGACCACCAGGGGAACGTTGAACGCGTCGCAGAACCGAACGAACCGCGCCCCCTTGATCGAGGCGTTGATGTCGAGCGTCCCCGCCAGCATGTTGGGCTGGTTGCCCACCACCCCCACCACGCGTCCCGCCAGGCGCGCGAACCCCACCAGGATGCTCCCCGCCCAGTGACGGTGCACCTCCTCGAAGACCCCGTCGTCCACCACCGGTCGGATCACGTCCAGCATGTCGTACGGCTGGTTCGGATTGTCGGGCACCAGGGTGTCCAGCGCGGGGGCTTCGCGGTCCGCGGCGTCCCTCGCCTCACTGGCCGGCGGATCCTCCAGGTTGTTCTGGGGCAGGTAGCCCAGAAGACGGCGCACCGATTCCAGGACCGCATCCTCGCTTTCCAGGGCGAAGTGGCAGACGCCCGACTTGCTCGCGTGCGTCATGGCCCCCCCCAGGTCCTCGAAGGAGACCTCCTCGTTGAGGACGGTCTTGATGACCTTGGGGCCCGTGATGAACATATGGCTCGTCTCCTGGGCCATGAAGATGAAGTCCGTGATCCCGGGGGAGTAGACGGCCCCCCCGGCGCACGGTCCCAGGATGATCGAAATCTGCGGGACCACGCCCGAGGCGATGGTGTTGCGGAAGAAAATCTCCCCGTACCCGGCGAGCGACGTGACCCCTTCCTGGATGCGCGCCCCCCCCGAATCGTTGATCGCGATGCACGGCCCACCGTTCTTGAGCGCCAGATCCTGGACCTTGCAGATCTTCTGCGCCATCATCTCGCCCAGCGAACCGCCCAGCACGGTGAAGTCCTGGGCGTAGCAGAAGGCCGTGCGCCCCTGGATCCGCCCGACCCCCGTGACCACGCCGTCGCCGGCGAACTGCTTCTTGTCCATCCCGAAGTCCGTACAGCGGTGCGTGACGAAGCGGTCGATCTCCTCGAACGAGCCCGCGTCGAACAGCTTGGCGAGCCGCTCTCGGGCCGTCATCTTCCCCTTCTTGTGCTGGGCTTCGATCCGCTTCTCCCCGCCCCCCAGGGCGGCCTCCTCGCGCCGCTTCTCCAGATCCTTCAGATTCTCCTCCTGGGCGGACGTCTCCATGACTCCTCCATCAACAATCGTCGAGGATCCCGAAATGAAACAAGTATCATCCGGAATGAAAACGAACCTGTCAACGGGGAACCCGGAACGAGCGTTTCGCGGTGTACGTAGGTCATGTCCCTCCCTTCCTTTTCGTAGCTC
>CAZDSO010000060.1:0-24074 GCA_964508045.1 uncultured Planctomycetia bacterium
GGAGAGGCTCGCCCTCCAAGTTTTCATGGTTTCCGGGAGAGCCGAAGGCTCATGACCGACTGAGTTCCTGACACCGAGCTATTCCCAGCCGCGCATGACCCCGCGCCGGTAGTTGAGGTTGTAGGCCCAGCCCAGGGGGCCGTTGCGCGTGAGGAGGGGGACGCGTTTGAAGATGCCGCGCAGGCTGTAGACGCGGCGGTAGGCGCTCTTGACCGCCTCCTGCAGGGCTTCGGGGGTGAAGCCCCTGGGCTCGAAGACGACGTTGAGCTTGTCGTAGAGGGACCAGTCGAAGGTCCGGATGCGCCCTTCCTTCTCGAGGCGGTTGAAGACCTCGGTGCCGGGCAGGGGGGTGAGGACGGAGAAGTTGGCTCCTTCGAGGCGGGCCTGGAAGACGAAGTCCACGGTCCGGTCCACCATGTCCGGCGTGTCGGCGTCGAGGCCGAAGATGAAGGAGCCCTGGACGAAGAGGCCGGCGTCGTGGAAGGCGCGCACGGCGTCGAGGTAGTCCTCGACCTTGTTCACGCCCTTCTTGACGTCCTTGAGGTTCTCCGGCGAGAGGGACTCGAACCCGAGCAGCAGGCCCATGCCGCCGGCGCGCTTCGCGGCGTCGAGGAGTTCGGGGTGCCGCGCTGCCTCCACGCTGCACTGGGCGACCCAGCGCTTCTTGAGCGGCCGGATCGCTTCCATGAGGTCGCGGGCCCATCGCTTGTGGGCGAGGAGGTTGTCGTCGGTGAAGATCACGATGCGCCCGTTCAGCGAGGCGATCTCGCGGGCCACCTCCTCGACGGGCCTCGTGCGGAGCTTCGGGCCCATGAACCTGGTGGTGGAGCAGAAGGCGCAGTTGTGGGGGCAACCGCGGGAGGCCATGACGGTGTTGATCACGCCGTAGGCGTTTTTCGCGAGCAGGTCGCGGCGGGGAAAGGGCCGGCCGGCGAGGTCGGGATAGCCTTGCGCCTCGTACCGCGGTTTCAGGCCGCGTCCGGACCGCACGTCTTCGATCACGTCCTTCCATCCGTCGTCGGCCTCGCCGACGAAGACGGCGTCGGCGTGCTCGGCCGCCTCGCCGGGGCGGAAGGAGGCGTGGATGCCGCCGAGGATCACGGGGACGCCTTTTTCTCGAAACGCGTCGGCAACGGCGTAGGCCCTGGGTGCGGAGGCGGTGAGGGCGGTGATGCCGGCGAGGTCCCAGTCGCCGTCGTCGGGGAGGGGGCCGGTGGCCTCGTCGGCGATGCGGACGTCCACGCCGGGGGGCGTGGCGGAGGCGAGGAGGGTGAGTGCGGCGGGGGGCCAGAGGAAGCGGCTCTTCTTCCGGCCTTTCCAGCGCTGTCCTTCCTTGCAGGGGGCTACGAGAAGTATCTTCACGGCATGGTTCTACAAGAGACGGGGAGTGTAGGGAATCGCCCGGGGGGGCGCAAGGGAGGGGGGGGGAGGGATGGGGGATGGAGCCATTCGTTCTGCAGACAGGTTCGGAGAAGATGGCGACCGTCAAAGGGAAGCACGAAACGCGAAGTCCGCCATAGCCCTTGCCTCTGCAAGGCGGCGACGGCGGGTCCAGCCGGCAGCACCTCAGAGCATGTGAAAGAATCCGCCGGCTTCCATCGTTTCAGGCGACCGGGAAATCCTTGATCTTGGGCAAGGGTGAATTTTTCCACTCGGATCGCGGACATCCTGTCCGCAGCACGTCGGCCCGCATGGCTGCGCCACGCCGCGGCATTCCTCTCGCCAAGACGCAAAGCGCGCCAAGGACGCAGAGGGGCTTTTCGTTGGGATCTGGGGATTTGGGAGGATCCTGATCTCTGTATTCGGTGACAGCGCGAATGGCTCGGCTTTCAACCGGCCGCGGGCAGGTATCCCTGCTTCTGGAGAAACGCGCGCACATCGCGCAGGGATCTCGAGGCCTTGTCGCGGAAGGCCTCGAAATCCTCGGAGGAAAAGGTGTAGGCGGGGTTGTAATCCGCTTCCTCGCGGAACTTCATCAGCATGGAGAACGTATGGGAGAATCCGGGTTCGAAACGGCCTGTCTTGATGAAATGGAGTCCGACTCCAGGGCGATGTTCTGTTTCTTGTTTCCTTCCGTCATGCGGGAATGCCCTCGCGCTCGATATCCAGGGCGATCCTTCTCTCCAGGCCCTTCAACCGGCCGAACGCTTCCTTCGAGATCACCAGCGCGGACAAGGGCGTCAAGTGTTCCAGTTCCACCTCGGCGACCGTTTCGAGAATTCGCATTTTTTCTTCCCGGGTGAGGCCGGGAACGATCACGGCGAGGTCGAGATCCGATTGCGGTTCCTCGTCTCCCCGGGCGCGGGAGCCGAAGATCCGGATGATGCCCGCGCGGGTCTCGAGAAACGGCGCCATGCGTTTCTTGAGCTCGCACAAAGCGTTTTCTTGATCTTTCGTCAGGGACGGTTTCATCACTCTCTTCCTCTTTCCCAGCGATCACACACCATTCTACATCATTTCTGGATTTCCCATTTCCCCTTTTCTCTCTCCCTCCCCCGTCCTCGCCGGCGCGGTCACGCCGAGCCCCGGTCGAGGCCCAGCACCTCGCGGATGGGGCCGAAACGGAAGCGCGCGAGGAGGGCTTCCACCTTCCTCGGCGTGGACTTCATGAGGTAGTCGTGCATGAAGCGGCGGCGGAAGGGGAGCTCGAGTTTCGGGGGATGGTCGTCGAACTCCCAGGGGTGCGTGTAGACCATGGCGGGGTAGCCCATGCGGTTGGCCTTCTTGATGCCCTCCACGATGAACCAGTAGGGGCTCATGCGCATGGGCAGCCCTCCCGTGAAGGGAAGATTCTCCCACAGACAGCGCATCGTGGACGCGGGGAATTCGAGGAGCTCGCCGGCCGCGGTGGTGACCTTCGAGGGCCAGCGGGGAAGCGCGCGGTCCCCCATGCAGGTGAGGGGCACCGTGCTGGAGTCGTAGAGGAACCTCTCCTCGACCAGGATGTCGTAGGCCCACAGGGTCTCGCGCGTGATGCTCCACTCCGGCGCCCGGTAGCCGATGGGCCTTTCCCCCGTGATCTTTTCCAGCACGGCCATGGAGCGCCGGAGGTCCTTTCGGAACTCGTCCGGCGTCATCTCGAAGATCCGCTGGTGGAACGTGCCGTGGGTGGCGACCTCGTGCCCGTTCTCGTAGATCCGCTCCACGAGATCGGGGTGGTGTTCCGCCACGTAGCCCAGAACGAAGAAGGTGACCTTCGTTCCGTGGCGGTCGAGCATCTCGAGAACGCGTTCGACCGTCTTGGTGACCCGGACCTCGTAGGCGTCCCACTTGTCCTGGGGCAGGTAGTCCCCCACGGCGCAGATGTGGTACCAGTCCTCCACGTCCACCGTCAGGGCGTTCAGGATGTCCAGGTCGTTGTCGCTCACAGCGTCTTCCGCAGGATTCCTTATGATATCGTTTCCGGCATGCGGGTCAATTCGCAAGGCGGCGACGCCGCGCCAAATCGCCTGCACCGCAAAGACGCCAAGCGGTGCCCTGAATCGAGGCACTGGAATCTACAATCTGCAATCCCCCGCCTCCTGCTCGAGAAAACGGCGCGCAAGGACCCGTCCTCCCTCACCGCCGCAGGAAGCGGCGCAGGTCCGGGTCGAGGAGGAAGGGGAGGAAGGAGAGCACGGTGCCCAGCGCCGGCCAGGGGTCCCGGGCGTCGAGGACGTCGTAGTGGAGGTCGTCTTCCAGAAACCGGAAGAAGGAGGGTTCGAGCCGGAACCGCGCGGGGTTCCGGAGGAAATGGAGGAGGTCTCCGGGCAGGAGCCAGCGGGCGCGGACGCCGAGCCGGTAGCCGGGCGGGGGGCCCGGGTCCTCGCCGCGGGCGAGCCTGGCGAGAAGAAGGGGGAAGTTCACGCCGGCTTCCACGGCCAGGGCCAGCGAGCCCCAGAACCGCGGGTTCACCTCCATCAGCCGGAGGCTGCCATCGCGGGCATCCCGCTTGAACTCCACCATGGCCGGTCCGCGCCAGTCGAAACTGCGCAGAAGCCGTATCGAAGCCTCCTCCGCCCCGGGTTCCCTCGCGCTCTCGCGCAAGGTGCTCGCCCCTCCCGAGACGGGGTATTCCCGGAGGCGCCGGTGGGTGAACAGGGCGTGCACGCGTCCCTTGTCGCCCATCAGGACGGAGACGCCGAGGCCTTCGCCTTCCCGTGGGAGGCGTTCCTGGACCAGGAAGCGTCCGAACCGTTTCGCCGCCTCCTCGGAAGCGCGGGAAAGGCCTTCTTTCGAGGAGGCGAATCGGAGTCCGACGGCGCCGGATCCGAGGACGGGTTTGACGACGGCCGGGAGGGGGAAATCCGGCGGCACGTCCTGTCCGGGGAAGACGGTTCGAGGGACGGGAAGGCCGAGCGCCAGGGCGCGTTCGAGAACGCGCGCCTTGTCCCGGGCTTCTTCGATCCGCTCCGTGCCGGGAAAGGGCAGGCGCACGCCGGGTGGCAGGAGGCGGCGGTGCCGGCAGAGGGCGAGCAGGGTGTCCTCCTCCATGGGGAGGATCACGTCGAGGTCCCTTTGCAGGCAGAGTCTCGCGGTCCGGCGCGCCAGCGCCTTTTCGCCGGCGGCGGGGGGTGGCAGGTGGGCGCGTTCGGCGTGGCGGGAGAAGAGGGAAGCCGCGAAGCCGGAGCGGGAGGCGGCGACGACGCGCATTCCCGCCCGGCCGAGGGCACGCACGGCCGCGAGGCTTTTCCGCTGCATGCCGTCGGTCACCAGAACACCGGGCACGAGACACCTCTTTCAAGATCCAAGAGAATGGTACCCCTACACCTTGAAATCTTGTTTTCGCGAGAGCGCTTTGGCGCGGCTTTGCTGTATTGTCGATTGTGGATGTCGGATATCGGCCTGCGGGTGTCCGCAATCCGCAATCTGAAATCCGCCATCGTTGGTCACGGCTCGTTTCTTTTGATCTTCGTATCGTTGTCGACCACCGTGGGGGCGTGCAGGTCGACCGTCGGGGACGGAGCCTCCTCATTCTCGAACCTGGACTTGTGGAGCAGGTCGTTGGCCTTGTTCTGGGCCCAGGAGAAGAAGGTGATGGCCAGGACGAAACCGAAGACCTCGCGGTTCCGCTCCAGGGAGGGGAGGAGGGACGCGACGAGGAGGACGCCGGAAAGCAGCATGGACGCGAAACTGACGCGGACCTGGAACCGCATGAACGCCGGGACGGTCACGCTGCGCCAGTCGAAGCGCGATACGGGCAACAGGAGCAAGAAGCCCAGGAGAAACACGACGCCGAAGCCGAGCGAGTAGAGCAGGTGGGATTCCATGCCGCGGAGGAGCAGCTGCGCCGGGACGGCCACGAGGAATCCCGAGGCGAGGGTGCCGAGGACATAGCGCACGAACAGGAGGAATCGAAGGGCTTTTCCCGCCGGCATTCCGCCTCCCTCTGGCGCTGTCGACCTCAGGTCAGGGTCCGTCGAGGAGGAAAGAACGGGTCGGGAATGTCGGATCCGGAACGGGCCATCCACAAATCCCAGAAGCCGCTTCGACGACCCCGAAGGCCTACTCGACGGTGCGCACCTTCCTCTCGCCGGGATCGACGGGCTTCTCGCCCTCGGGGAGAAACCCCTGGTCCTTGCGAAGGACCCTCTCGAGGAAATAGGGGTCGTTGTAGAGGGCGTCGAGGCGACGATCCAGATCCTCGTTCCTTTCGGAGATCTTCCGGATCTCCGAGCGCAGCACCGCCTCCTCTTCCCGGAGGTCCTCGAGTTTCCGGGCCGCGGGAATCCAGTACGACCCGAACAGGAGAACGATCCCGAACGCCGCCAGGGCCCAGAAGGCCAGGGCGTCCCCCAGCCGGTCCGCCTTGTCCTCCAGCCGGGCTCCCCGCCCGCTGCACGCTTTGGCCTTCATCGTCCCTTCCTCGAAATCCCGGGGATCACGAAACGCCGTAGTAATGGATCTCCCGGCCGCCGAACGCGGCCGATTCCTCCAGCTCCTCCTCGATCCGCAGCAGCTGGTTGTACTTGCACACGCGCTCGGTCCGCCCCGGCGCCCCGCTCTTGATCTGGCCCGCGCCGGACGCCACCGCGAGATCGGCGATGAACGTGTCCTCCGTCTCGCCGGACCGGTGCGAGATCACCGCCGTCATGCCGTGGGTCCGCGCCAGGCGGATGACCTCCAGCGTCTCTGTGAGCGTCCCGATCTGGTTCAGCTTGATCAGGATGGAATTGGAGGCCTTTTCCTCGATCCCGCGGGCCAGGCGCTCCGCGTTCGTGACGTAGAGGTCGTCGCCGACGATCTGGAGCGTCTCGCCGGCGCGCGCCGTGAACGCCTTCCACCCCTCCCAGTCGTCCTCGGCGTGACCGTCCTCGATGGAGGCGATGGGGTAGTTCTCGGTGAGCCCCACCCAGTAGTCCGCCATCGCCTTCGCGTCCATGGGCTCCCGCCCCTCCCCCGAGAACACGTACTTGCCGTCCTCGTAGAACTCGCTCGCCGCCGGATCGAGGGCCAGGAACACCTGCTCCCCCGCCTTGTACCCCGCCTCGTCGATGGCTTCCATGATCGCCTTGAGGGCCTCCTCGTTCGACGCCAGGTTCGGCGCGAACCCCCCCTCGTCCCCCACGCCCGTCGCCAGCCCGCGCTTCTTCAAGAGCGCCTTCAGGTGATGGTAGATCTCGGACCCCATGCGGAGCGCCTCGCGGAAACTCCCCGCGCCCGCCGGCACCACCATGAATTCCTGGATGTCCACGTTGTTGTCCGCATGCTTGCCGCCGTTGAGGATGTTCATCATCGGCACGGGAAGCACCTTCGCCCCCACGCCCCCGAGATAGCGGTAGAGCGGCTGCATCGTGCAGGCCGCGCCCGCCCGCGCCGCCGCCAGCGAAACCCCCAAGATCGCGTTGGCGCCCAGCTCCGACTTGTTGGGCGTGCCGTCCATCTCGATCAGCGTCGCGTCCAGCGACGCCTGGTCCAGCGCGTCCAGCCCCTCCACCGCGGGCGCGATGACGTTGTTGACCTTCTTCACCGCCTCCAGAACCCCCTTGCCCAGGTACCGCTCGCCCCCGTCGCGGAGCTCCACCGCCTCGTGCGTCCCCGTGGACGCCCCGGAAGGCACCGCAGCGTGACCGTAGGAACCGTCCTCCAGGAGCACCTCGACCTCGATGGTGGGATGACCCCGGGAATCGAGGATCTCCCGGGCCAGAACCTCTTCGATCTCGGTAAACATCGTCTTCGACTCCTTCTCCCTTGGGGACCGGAGACGTCCGGGGTTCCACACGCGGGGCCCGGCGCGCCGGTCCGGCCGGATTCGCCGAAACAAAGCGGAAACCCGATTATACTCCGATCCCGCCCGGAGAAAACAGGGAGCCGTCCCCGCGGGGACCCCCTTTTCCCTATCGACCACCGGAGGCTGGAGCTTGAATCAATCGCGCGGATGACCAGACAACCTTTCTGGGCATAGGGCTCCCATCAATCCATGCCTCTCTCTTCCCAGATCGCCCGCTGCAGCGCCGCCTGGCGCACGAACATCGCCATGCCCCCCACCGTCCTGCAGCCCAGGCCCTTCGCGGCCCGCAAGAGCGCCGTCTCTTCCGGGTTGTACACCATGTCGAACACCGCCTGCGCCGGGGAGAGAAGCGAGGGATCCAGCGGCGTCCCGTCCGTCCCGGGCCACATGCCGACGGGCGTGGCGTTGACGACGAGGTCGAAGCCGGAGACGTCCCGCACGGGGAAGGGGATCGCGGACCCGCCGAAGCGGCGCGCCAGGGCCCCGGCCCTCTCCGGCGTCCGCCCGGCCACGTGGATCCGGGCCCCTTCCTCTTGCAGGGCGAGGCAGGCGGCCCGCGCCGCGCCGCCCGCCCCCAGGACCAGGACGGCGGCGTCGCAAAGGGGCACGTTTCCCTCCCGGAGGGCGTCGCGGATCGCCGGCGCGTCCGTGTTGTCGGCGAACCAGCGGCCCCCCCGCCGGGCCAGCGTGTTGGCGGCGCCGGCGGATCGCGCGGTGTCGGAGACGCCGTCCGCGGCTTCGAGGGCCGCTTCCTTGTGGGGAAGGGTGACGCTGAGGCCCTGCAGGCCGAGAAGGTCCCGGGCGTTCCACAGCGCGTTCCAGTCGCGCGCGTCGAAGGGAAGGTAGACGGCGTCGATCCCGTCCTGATGGAACGCGTCGTTGTGCAGGCGGGGGGAGAGGCTGTGGCCGAGGGGGTGCCCGGCGAGGCCGAAGACGCGCGTGTCCTTCCCCACCGCCTGCACGCGATAGAGATCGGCCATCGCCCCCAGCGCCGGTTGCCCCGGCGCAGCCTCGGCGGAGGGGCCGGGGGAGGCGTAGACCAGCGGCGCGCCGTGCTTCGGGCCGAGGACGCGGGAGACGAGCGCCGAGGGGCCCATGGCGAAAACGGACGCGGGGGGGCCGAAGGCCTTCTGCAGGCGGACCAGCGCCAGCTCGTCTTCGAGGGTCTCGCACCGGCAGACGGCCTTGACGACGGAAGGGCCGTGGCCGGCCATCCGTTTCAGCGTCGCCTCGAGCGTCGCGGGGACGCCCCCGAAATCGTGGAAGGAGAGGACGCACTTCGCGCCGAGGTCCCGGGGCTTGAGGCCGGCGTCGTACTCGAGGTCCACGTACTCGAAGTGGGCCCGCGAGGCGCGCTGCAGGAGGTCGAGGCGGTCGGGTTCGGTGCCGGCCCACCGTCCGCCGGCGCGGCGGGGGCGGAGCGTGTAGACGGCGGTCCCGGGGAGGGCTTCGCGCGCTTTTTGCGGGTCCGGGTCGTCGAGGAAGTCGGCGCGGACCTCGAGGGCCTGGGCGCCGCGGTCGAGGGCGGAGGCGGCGTCCCGGCGGAGCGTCTCGAGAGTCCAGGAGGTCAGCGAGGCGACGAGCATGGGTCTCCTGCAAATCGCATGGAACCGGGTCGACTAGACCACCGGATTTCCCCCCTGCCATAGGCAGGACACGGGAAGGGCGTGGACGATTTTCAACCATCCAACGGACGATATGCAACCCCGAGGCGTGAATCCCTTCCCTACTCCCACCGGAAGCGCCACACGGCCAGGGCGAAGAGGACGGCGGACATGCCCAGCAGGACGGAGGCGTGGGGCCAGAGGATCGCCAGGAAATCCATGCCCCGCCAGGTCGCCCCCTCGAAGCCGAGGACGGCCCACTTGTTGATGGTGACGCTGGCGAGGTCCTGCATGAACTTGGGCATCAGCCACACGGGGAACCAGCTGCCCCCGATCGCCGACATGGTGAGGATCACCAGAATGGCGATGCCCTCGATCTGCTTCGGCGTGCGCCCCACGGCCGCGATGAGCAGGCCGAAGCCGGTGACCGCCGCGGCGGTGGCGCAGGCGATGAGGACCAGCCCCGCCTTGGAGCCGCTGAAGGGGATGTCGAAGACGATCTTCCCGAAGGTGAAGAGGACGCTGAGCTGCAGCAGGGAGAAGCCGAAGTAGAAGAGCCCTTCCCCGGCGAGGATCTGGACCTTCGAGACGGGGGCCACGAGCACGCGGCGGAGCGTGCCCTTCTGCCTCTCCTGGACGAGGTTGGCGGCGGAGGCCATCACCCCGAAGAGGAGGAACATGACGCTCGTCCCGGCGAAGGTCTGGGCGAACATGTTGAATTCCTTGTCCTCGTCTCCCGTCACGGGTTCCACGCTCATGGAGAGGGGCCTGGACATGTCCGGCTGGAAGTCCCCGGCGGCTTCGCTTCCGTCCCCTTCTTGTTCCCGGGCCTCCTCCAGCTTCTCGAACATCTCGATGCCCGAGCGCATGAAGTCGGCCCATTTCTTCCTCTCCCCCCGATCGAGTCCCGGATCCGTTTCCACGGCGGACAGGCCATCCTGCATCCAGTCGCGCGCCTTGACGGGATCGGTCATGTCGGCCGCGAGGACCTCCATGGTCTTTTCCATGAGGATGCCCTGGAGGACGCCGCGCTCCACCTGGCGCGAAGGATCGATGAGCAACCGGATCTCCGGTTTTTCGGGGGAGAAGAGCCCCCTCTCGAGGAGCGCGCCCGTGCCCTCGGGGATCACGATCGCGGCGAGGAGCTTGCGATTCCGGATGCGGTCCTTCACCTCGTCCTCGTCGCCCGCCTCCTCGATCGTAAGGGAGTCGGATTCCCTCAGGGCGTCGACGAGTTTCTCCACGGCGTCATGGTCGTCCTTCGTCACGACGGCGACCTTGAACTTCGAGGCGCCGCCGCCGGAGCCGGAAAACGCGAGCCCCGTGATCGTGGCCAGGGCGACGGGCAGGAGGAAGGCGAAGAAGAGCCCCTTCCAGTCGGCCACCACGACCTTGAAGTTCTTCCGGACGATCCAGAGTATCTTGCGCATACGCGATCCTGGCGGCCTCACGGCCCCATCCATACGTAGGGATTCCAGATTTCAGCGGGTGCTGCGGGATATCGACTGAAATCTCCAATCTGATGAAAAAGCACCGCAGCACCGGATAGGTTCTCGCAAGAACAAAATTTCGAGGCGTAGGAGTCCAACCTTCCATTGTAGCCATGGGGGGGCTGCTAGTCCCTCAACGTCCTGCCGGTCAGCTGGAGAAACAGCGCTTCCAGGTTCGGCCGGTCCACCTCCACGGACAGGGGATGGACGCCCGCCCCGATGAGCGCCTCGAGCCGCGCGGGGAGGTCCTCGCCCCGTCCGGGCGCCTCGACGACCGCCTCTCCCGCCTCCGCGTCCTCCCGGCGGGAGGCGGTTTGCCCGAGCGCGCCTGCAGCCTTCCCGGCGTCTTCGGGGGGGAAGCGGAAGCGGTGCACCTGTTCCTGTTCGAGCTGCGCGAGGAGCTCCGCGAGGGTTCCGGAGACGAGGATCTTCCCGCGGTCCATGATGGCGATGCGCCGGCAGAGTTTCTCGGCTTCTTCCATGTAGTGGGTCGTGTAGATGATCGTTTTCCCCCGGGCGGCCATCGTCTGCACCGTCTCGAAGAGGTGGGCGCGGGACTGGGGGTCCACGCCGGCGGTGGGCTCGTCGAGAAGCAGGACCGCGGGGTCATGCAGCAGGGCCGCGGCCAGGTTGAGTCTTCGTTTCATGCCGCCCGAGTACTTGCCTACGCGCTCGCCGGCGCGGTCGGTCAGGCCGACGGATCGAAGCACGTCGTCGGCGCGCGCCTCGAGGGTCTTCCCCCTGAGGCCGTAGAGGGCGCCGAAGAAGGCGAGGTTCTCGCGCCCGTCGAGTTCCTCGTAGAGGGCGATCTCCTGGGGGGCGATGCCGAGGGCGACGCGCGCGGCCAGGGAGCCGGCGGGATGCCCGGCGATGCGGGCCGCGCCGCCGTCGGCCTTAAGCAGGCCGGAGAGCATGGAGAGGGTCGTGGTTTTTCCGGCGCCGTTGGGGCCGAGGAGTCCGAAGATCTCGCCCCGTTCCACGGTGAAGGAGATCCCGTCGACGGCGTTCAGGTCGCCGAAGCGTTTGTGGAGGTTCTCGACGAGGATGGCGGGCGCGCCTTCGGTCATGGGAAGCCTGCACGGACGAGTTGGGGGGACGGAAGATCGCGTGCAGAGTATGTCGTGCGCGCGTCTCGATTGCAAGGCCCGGGCAAAGGAGCCATTCGCGCTGTCACCGAATACAGAGATCAGGATCCTCCCAAATCCCCAGATCCCAACGAAAAGCCCCTCTGCGTCCTTGGCGCTTTGCGTCTTGGCGAGAGGAATGCCGCGGCGTGGCGGAACTCGCGTCGAAGGCTGGCGGGGGACGGGCTGACGTTCGTCGTGAGCCACGGAGCGCGAGCGGAGTGGCGGGACCCGCAGGTGCGGACAGGATGTCCCTGTCTGCCGTCGCTGACGGCGACAGGCAGACGCGATCCGGCCTGAAGTGCGCCGGCTGGACCCGCCGTCGCCGCCTTGCACAGGCAAGGGCTAGGGCGGGGAACAGCCGGCGGTCCATGTGAGCGTTCTGCTTCAGTGTTTTGTGACTTGTGACTTTCGACCTTCGATCCTTTCTGAGCCCTCCAAGGATGAAGATGGCAAGGGTCACACCGGGGTGTTTCCATGGAGGCGGGCTACGGAAGGAAAGAGGAGACCCCAACAACCTTACACCGCGAATGGCTCGGAGATTGAAACCTTCTGGGAAATCCGGCCGGGCCGGATATAATGAGCCGCCATTGTTCAGGAGGTCGTCTTGGATCGGAAAGCGGCTCTGGTGACGGGCGGTTCGGGGGACCTCGGTTCGGTCGTGGCGAAAACGCTGGCGGCCGAGGGGATGGCGGTCGCCGTCCAGTACCGGAGCAACGAGGCGCGGGCGAAGGCGGTGGCGGCGGGCATCGAAGAGGCGGGAGGTGTTGCGATTCCCGTGCAGGCGGACCTGACGTCGTCCGCGGGCGCCGCGGGGGCGGTGGACGCCGTGTTGAAGGCCTGGGGGCGTGTGGACGTGCTGGTGAACGGCGCGGGGGGCAACAAGGACGTCTTGATGATGTTGATGCGGGACGAGGATTTCGACGGGGTCATCGCCTCGAACCTCCGGGCGGCGTTCTTGACGAGCCGGGCGGCGGTCCGGTCGATGATCGACCGCCGTTGGGGGCGGATCGTGAACATCGCCTCGGTGAGCGCGTGGGTCGCGGTGCCGGGGCAGGCCAACTACGCGGCGGCCAAGGCGGGGCTGATCGGTCTCACGCGTTCGCTGGCGGCGGAGGTGGGGAAGTTCGGCATCCTGGTCAACGCCGTGGCGCCGGGCGCCCTCGAATCGGAAGCGGTGAAGGCGCTGCCCGGGGAGCGCCGGAAGAAGATCCTGGAGGGGATCCCGCTGGGGCGTTTCGGTCGCCCGGAGGAGGCGGCCGGGGCGGTGGCGTTTTTGTGTTCCGAGGCGTCCTCCTACATCACGGGGCAGGTCCTCGCCGTCAGCGGAGGTCTCGGTTGAGGGTTCCGCGGCCGGCGCCGGCCTGGCCAAGTCGAGTCGAATGCGGGAAAGCGCGAGGTGCATTCATGTCGGACAAGGAAGATCTGGAAAAGCGCGTCAAGGAACTCATCGTGAGGCAGCTCAGGCTGAAGATCGAGCCGGAATCCATCGATGCCTCCACGCCCCTGTTCGGCGGGGCCCTGGGGCTGGACTCCATCGACGCCCTCGAGCTCGTGGTGGGGCTCGAGAAGGAGTTCGGGCGCTCCATCACGGATCAGGCCCAGGGGGAGAAGGTGCTTCGAGACGTCGATTCCATCGTGGCCTTCCTGCAGGAAGACAAATGATCGAGAACCGAGAAATCCTCAACAGCGTTCCCCATGCCATCCCGTTCGTCTTCGTGGACCGGGTCCTCCATCTCGAGGAAGGGAAGCGCGGCGTGGCCGTGAAGAACGTCACCGTGAACGAACGGTTCTTTCTCGGCCATTTCCCCGGCCATCCCATCCTCCCCGGGGTCCTGATCGCCGAATCCCTGGCCCAGCTGGGGGGCATCGTGATCGGCGCCGGCGGGGGGACCGACAGGCCCGCGGGCGCGTCGTGGCTCCTGGCGGAAATCCGCGATCTCCGCTTCCGCCGCCCCGCCGTCCCCGGCGACCAGATCATCCTCACCGTCGAGGTCGTCAAGGTCCTCGGGGACGCCGCGCGCTTCTCCGGGCGCGCCGCCGTCGACGAGGACGTGATCGCCGAGGGCGAGTTCACGCTGGCGAAGAGAAGCGAGGGAGAGGCCTGAGGGCGCCCGCGGTCGCCCCCCGCGGTGTCTTTGGCGCCGCATCGCCCGCCCGGGCGGGAATTGCAAACCCGCCCTTGAAACCGCACATCCGAAACCCGACACTCAGGACGAGAATCTTGGCGCTGGAGGGGCCGCATTCCATGTCCGGGAGAAATCCTTTCATCGGGAAGACCATCGGCCGCTGGACGCTCGAGAGCGAGCTCGGGCGCGGGGGCATGGGCGTCGTCATGCTCGCCCGGTCCGAGGACGGCACGCCCGCGGCCGTGAAACTCCTCTCCAAGGACGTGGCCAAGAACCAGCAATACATCTCGCGGTTCGAGCGCGAGGCCCAGGTCCTCGAACACGTGGAACACCCCAACATCCTGAAGGTCTTCGAGACCGGACGCACGCCCGAGGGGCTGTACTACATCTGCATGGAACTCGTGGACGGCAAGAGCCTCGGCGACGTGATCAAGACCCTGGGCTCCCTGAGGCCCGACCAGAGCCTGGCGATCGTGTCCCGCGTCGCCGACGGGCTGCACGCCGCCCACCGGCGCAACATCATCCACCGCGACATCAAGCCGGACAACATCCTCATCGACCGCGCCGGGACCGTGAAGATCAGCGACTTCGGCCTGGCCAAGGACACCTCCGACAACCAGAAGCTGACCCTCACCGGCCAGGTCATCGGCACCCCCGCCTTCATGAGCCCGGAACAGGCCATGGGCGAGAAGGCCGACCACCGCTCCGACATCTACGCCCTCGGCGTCACCCTCTTCTACATGCTCTCCGGAAGGCGACCCTTCAGCGGCGCCACCCCCCTCGACGTGGTGATGAAGCACATCCACGAACCCGTCCCCGACCTCGAAGCCCTCGAACCCGGCCTCCCCCCCCGCGTCTACGAGACCGTCCGGGCGATGATGGCCAAGAAAGCGGGAGACCGGCCCCAGGAGGCCGGCGACGTCGCCGGCGCGCTGAAACGGATCGCCGACGAGAGCGGATGGGACCTCACCAAGGTCCCCCCCACCCTCGTCGAGGATGACGTCGAACGGACCCTGGATGACGTGCCCGGCCTGAAGGGCGTCGTGGACCGGGCCATCCACGAGGACGAGACGCGCCCCACGATCCCGGCGGAAGCCGCGCGGGCCGACCGCGTGGCCGACGAGGAACTGCCCGGCTCCACCTCCGACCCCCGCGTGGGCACGCTGATCGCCGGCAAGTACCAGGTGCGGTCCCTCCTGGGCGAGGGCGGCATGGGCTCGGTCTACCTCGTCCGCCACAAGGACCTCGGCGTGGACTATGCCTTGAAGATCCTCCGGTCCGACCTCGTCGCCGACGAGTCCTTTCGCGAACGCTTCCTGCGCGAGGCCAAGTCCGCCACCTCCTTCGTCCACAAGCACGCCATCCAGATCCGCGACTTCGGCCTCGACCAGGAACTCCTCTACATGACCATGGACTACTCGCGGGGCCGCACGCTCCAGGAGATCCTGGAAGAGGAGGGCGTCATCTCCGAGAAACGCGCCGCCTCCATCACCGCCCAGATCCTGCTCGCCCTGAAGGAAGCCCACGCCGCCGGCCTCATCCACCGCGACCTCAAACCCGCCAACATCATGATCGAGGGCCGCGCCGGCGAGGATTTCGTCAGAATCCTCGATTTCGGCGTGGCCAAGACCGTCGACGAGGAACGGGACGCCGCCGACGGCCTCTCCCTCACCCGCACGGGAACCGTGGTCGGAACCCTCCAGTACATGTCCCCCGAGCAGGCGGCCGGCGGGAAGATCGACGCCCGGAGCGACCTCTACGCCGTCTCCGCCATCCTCTACGAGGCCCTGAGCGGCGAGCGCCCCGTCGACGCCGAGAATCCACAGCAGATGATCTACAAGCTGGCGGTGGAGGAACCGAAACCGCTGAGCGCGCGCATGAAGGGCGTCTCCAGGCCCCTGGAACGCCTCATCATGAAAAACCTCGACAAGCGCCCCGACAAGCGCTCCGCCTCCGCCTCCGAGTTCCTGGCCGAACTCTACCAGTGCTCCGAGATCCTCCACTCCGAGATCCTGGTCGGCCGGGCCGGGGTCCCCTGGCTCTGGCCCGCCCTGCTCGGCGGCGCCCTCCTGCTCGCCGCGGCCGTCGTCCTCCTCCTCGCCCTCGATCCCTTCGGGACGACGGAGACCGGCCCCGCCCGGGGGAGCGGGACGTCCCCTTCGCAACCGTCCAAGACGCCCCCGCCGGACGGCGGCACCGGCACCCCCGGGGAAACGGAGCCGGGCCCCTCCCCGGACGACAGGGAAGAGGAGCGGAACGCGCTTCTCGCGACGGGGCGGGAGGCGCTGGACAAGGAAGCCTTCGATCAGGCCCTCGCGTCGTTCCGCGAGGCAGAGCGGATCCGCCGGGACGAGGAAGTGATCGAGCTGATCGCGACGGCGAAGTACCGCAAGGCCATGCAGGAGGGGAGCCGGGCGCTCGAGGCGAAGGACTACCGGAAGGCGCGGGACCGGGCGTTTCTGGCCCAGAAGGCCGCGCTCACGACCCGGCAGAACCTGCGCGCCAAGGAGATGCTCGAGACGGCCGACCGGCACGTGCAGAGAGCCGAGGCGCTCTTCGAGGAAGCGTCGGCCTTCTTCGAGAAGGACGAGATCCTCAAGGCCCTGCCCCCGCTCGAGACCTACGCGGCCTCCTATCCGAAGGGGAAGCGCCTCGAAGCCGTCGCGACGATGCGGGACGAGATCCTCAAAAGGCTCGAGGCGTTCCAGGGGCTCATCGTGCGTTCCGAACCGGCCGGCGCCGACGTCATGGTGGACGGGCGCGAGGTCGGGACCACGCCGCTGATGCTCGCGGACGTCGAGCCCGGCCCCCACACGCTGATGTTCGACCTGAAGGGCTACAAACTGAAGAAGACGGAAGTGGAATACGCGGGCGAGCGGGCGGAGGTTTCCGTCGACCTCACCGCCGGCGCCTTCGCGACCCTGCGCGTTCTCGGCGACGAGAAGATCACCGTCGCCTACGGGGGAACGGTGGCCGGCCCCCTGCCGCGTTCCCTCTCCGGCGTGTCCCCCGGCAAGGGGACGATCCGCGTCCGGGGGCCGCAGGGCGCGGCCTACGACGTCGCCTATGCCTGCGAGCCCGGCGAGACGTGCACGGTCACCGTCGATTTCGAGAAACTGAAGGCCGAGGAGGAGAACGCGTTCCGGAACCTGCCCCGCGGCGAGACGCTCGCCGGGACCCGGGACCTCTTCGAGGGGTTCCTGGAGGCGTACCCGGCCGGCGTCCATCACGAGACCGTGCGCGCCTGGCTCCGGGACCTGGAAGCCGAGGCCGCCCTCATCGAGCGCGTGAAGGAGGGCGATCCCGCCTCCCGCGCCGAGGCTGCCCGCCGGTACCTGCGCGCGTACGGGTCGGCCTCCTACCCCGCGGGCTGGTACACGGAGGAGGCCCGACGGGCGCTGGCGGAAGCGGAGCAGGCCCGGGACGACCGCGCCTTCGAGGCCATCCTGGAAACGACGACGCTGGCGGGCCGCAAGCGGGCCGTGGAAGAGTACCTCGACGCGTTTCCGGACGGCGCCCACCGCGACGAGGCGACCCGCCTCTACAACGACCTGAAGGAGGAGGAGCAGCTCCTCTACCGCTTCGACCTCGCCGCGGACTACGGGGAAAAAACGGAGCGGGGACGGGCGTACCTCGCGAGGTACGCGCAGGGCTTCGACGCCGAGCGCGTCCGGCGCGAGATCGAAACGCTCCAGAAAAAGGAATCGACGGCGTTCCAGGCGGTCTTCTCCGTGGACGACCCCCGGGAGATCGCGTCCCGGGCATCCGACTACCTGGACGCCTTCGCCGACGCGAAACGCGCCCCGCAGGTGCGCGAAGCCTGGAAGGACGCCGAGGCCGAACTCGAAGCCCTGTCCGCCTGCGGGACCGAGAAGGGGTGCCGGCTCTACCTGCTGAAATTCCCCGACGGCTTCTTCGTCAAGGAGGTGGAAGCGCGCCTCGCCCGGTTCGGATGGAAGCAGGAGGAAGTCCGCGGCATTCCCCAGCCGGCCCGGCTCGAGGAGGGCATGCGCAAGGGCGGGTCCCCGGGCGAGTACGTCGGGGGCCAGGACGACGCGCCCATGGTCTTCGTGCCGGGCGGCATCTACCCGCTGGGCAGTTCGGACTACTTCGCGGACGAGGAGGCGAGGCCGCAGGTCTACGTCTACGTGGGCCCCTTCTACCTCGACAAGTTCGAGGTGACCAACCGCCGCTATGCGCGTTTCCTGGAATGGAGCCGGACGGCCGACGACCCCCGCGCCTTCAGCCACCCGCTCGAGAAGGCCTTCCGCCCGGAGGTCCCCGACCGGAAACCGGCCCTCCTCGACCGGCCTGGATTCGACGACCCCGACCAGCCCGTCGTGGGCGTCGACTGGTTCGACGCCTGGGCCTATGCGCGATGGGCCGGCAAGACCCTCCCCAACGAGGCCCAGTGGGAAATCGCAGCGTCCTGCAATCCCGCAACGCGCGCCAAGCGCCGCTACCCCTGGGGCGACACCGATCCCTCCTCCGGCTTCGCCGTGTGGGGCGCCGACGCCCCCCGGGCCGTGGGTAACCGGCCCGCCGGCGCCTGCCCCTTCGGCGCCGAGGACATGGCGGGCAACGTCGCGGAATGGTGCCTCGACGCCTACGCGCCGAACCGGTGGGAGACCCTCCAGGAAGCCGTCCAGGAGGCTGCGAAACGCTGGACGACCTACCGCCCTCTGCGCTACGTCCGGGGCGCCTCCTCCGATCCGCACACCCGCGTCTTCCGCCCCGGCGAGTCCCCCTGGTCCGTCCGGGGCGGGTCCTTCGAGGACGACGAGGACGACATCCGCACGGTGACGCGCGCCGGCGAGACGGAACCCCGCCCCACGATCGGCTTCCGTTGCGTCATCCCGGCGGGGACGCGGTGAATGCTCACGGAACGAAAGCGGAGTGCCGCAAGCGCTTTGTTCCGCGCCGTTGCGCCCCTGCCCTTTCGTTCCGTGGCTCACGACGAACGTCGGCCCGCGCCAGGAAAATCCCGTCCGCGGTTCAGCTGCGCTGCTGAAGCACCTCGTGGTCGTAGCGGGCGATCTCGTCGATCCAGCCCTCGTCGCCGGGCACCTCGTTGCGCCGGCAGTGCTCCTCCCAGACCGCGCCGAGGGGAAGCGTCTTGAGCGCCTCGAACAATGCGAGCCGCCGGAAGTAATCCCCCTCCGCCTCCAGGGAACGGAGCCTCGCGGACGGCTCGAGCAACGCGCCCAGGATCGCCTTGCAGGCCGCGCGCGCGCCGATCACCCACGCACCGGGCCGGTTGATCGAGGCGTCGAAGAAGTCCAGCGCGAGATGCACCCGGTCCAGGCCGTTCTGCACCACCTCCCGCGCCGTCTCCTCGAGCGCGTCGTCCAAAATCGTCACGTGGTCGCTGTCCCATCGTACGGGCCGGCTCAGATGGAGAAGCAGCGCGTCCGAGAAGAGGAGGATCGAGGAGATCTTGTCCGCCACCGACTCCGTGGGATGGAAATGCCCGAGATCGAGGCAGACCATCAGACCCCGGGACAGGGCGTAGCCCAGGTAGAACTCGTGGGAGCCCACCGTGAAGCTCTCCGCGCCGAGGCCGAACAGCTTCGATTCCACCGCGTCCTTCATCGAGGCGGGGTCGCGCTTTTGATCGAAAATGGTATCCAGAGACGACTCGAGCCGCTCCCGGAAGCCCCGGCGGTCCGCCGGCACGTCCTTCATGCCGTCGGGGATCCAGAGGTTGTGCACGCAGGGGGTGTGGAGCGACCGGCCCATGCTCTCCGCGATCCGCCGGCAACGGAGAACGTGCTCGATCCAGAACGCGCGCGTCCCCGCGTCGGGGCTGCTCAGCGTGAAGCCAGCGTCCGCGCGGGGATGGCTGAAGAGCGTGGCGTTGAAGTCGAGCCCGAGGGTCCGCTCCCTCGCCCAGTCGATCCAGCCGGCGAAGTGCTCCTTTGAGACGGCGTCGCGGTCCACGGGCCGGCCTCCGAACTCCCCGTACATGGCGTGGAGGTTCACCCGGTGGTCTCCGGGAAGGAGCGAGAGCGCCTTCTCGAGATCGGCCCGGAGCTCGTCCGCGTTCCGCGCCCGGCCGGGCCGGTCGCCGGTGGCCTGGATGCCGCCGCCGGACAGCGCGGCGTCGGGGCTCTCGAACCCCCGCACGTCGTCGCCCTGCCAGCAGGGCAGGGAGATCCCGACCCCCTGCAGCGTCGCAAGCGCCTGCTCCGTGTCCACGCCGAGCGCGGCGTAGCGCTCCCTCGCGATGTCGTAAGCTTCCTGCGGCTTGGTTGCCATGCCGACCTCCGGAAACGTTCTTGGGCGCAGCCAGATGAAAGGATTGTAGATTGTGGATTTCAGATTTCAGCCGTCAGATTTCAGTTCAAATTGGAGGGCGAGCCTCCTGGCGAGCCGGTTGTGTTCTCTGCTGCTTTTGGAACGGACAACTGAAATCTGAAATCTTCGATCTGCAATCCCTACTCACTCTCGCTACCCGATCATCATTCCCCTGCACTCTTGATCGCGCAGAACCTCCCGTACGCCTCCTCCCACGCCTCCGAGGGTTCCGGATCGTAGCGCGCCGGGGGAAACGAACGGCGCGAGATCTCGCGGATCTCCTCCAGCGAGCCGACCCGGCCCGCCGCATGAGCCTGCATCAGGAGGTTGCCCGCCGACGTCGCCTCCGCCGGGCCCGCCAGCACGGGAAGACCCGTGGCGTCCGCCGTGAAGCGGCACAAGAGTCCGTTCTTCGAGCCGCCCCCGATCACGTGGAGCCGATCCACGGGCGCGCCCCGGATCGCCTGCAGCGCCTCCAGTGCGTGGCGGTAGGCCAGCGCCAAGCTCTCCAGCACGGCGCGCGCCACGGCGCCCCGCGAGGCGGGAGGCTCCCCGCCCCCGCGCCGGATGCCCCCGGCCACCGCCTGCAGCATGTCGGGAGGATGGAGGAAGGCCGGGTCGGCCGGGTCGAAGATCGCGCGAAGCGGCGGTGCTTTGTCGGCCTCGCAAAGCAGCGTCTCCAGCGCCGGCGCCCCGCCCCAGGCCCGGCGGCATTCTTCGAGGATCCAAAGCCCCATGATGTTCTTCAGCACGCGGACGGTCCCGAAGACGCCGCCCTCGTTGGTCACGTTGGCCTCGAAGGTCCGCGCGTCGACGACCGGCGCGTCCGCCTCGATCCCGATCAGGGACCAGGTGCCGGAGCTGAGCCAGGCGAAGTCGCGCCCCTCGGCGGGCACCGCGGCGACGGCCGAGGCCGTGTCGTGCGTCGCCGGCGCCGCCACGGAGAGCCGGGGAAGACCGGTGCGCTTCGAGACGGCCTCCGGGATCGTCCCGATCACGGTGCCGGGCTCGACGGGCGCTCGAAACAGCCGCGCGGGAACGCCCAGGGCTTCGAGCAGGGGCGCGCACCACGACCGCGTCCCGGCTTCGAGCAGCTGGGACGTGGAAGCCATCGTGTACTCGGTCGTCCGCTCGCCGGTGAGGGCGTGGTGGAGGAGATCGGGAACGAAGAGGAGGTGCTCGGCCGCTTGCAGGCGGCCGTCCCCCTCCCGCGCCATGGCGTGGAGCTGGAAGATCGTGTTGATGGGGAGGATCTGGATGCCGGTGAGCCGGTGGAGCTCCTCTCCGGGGAAGGTCGAGAGGAAGTCTTCCATGGCTTCCGGGAACCGGGGGTCACGATAGGCGCAGGGGTCGCCGAGCACGTTCCCGTCCCGGTCCACGAGCCCGAAATCAACCCCCCACCCGTCCACCCCGATGCTGCGCGGATGCGGCCCCGATGCGCACGCCGCCTGGAGCCCGCTCAGGACCTCGCGGCGGAGGCGGGGGAAATCCCAGACGAGTCGCCCGTTCCTCTGCACGGGACCGTTGGGGAAGCGGTGCCGCTCCTCGAGGGCGAGGGTTCCGTCCGCGCCGAGCCGGCCCCGCATGACGCGCCCGCTTCCCGCGCCCAGGTCCACCGCCAGATAGGATTCGGCCATGGCTCGCTCCTCCCACCGGAAATTGTAATGGGCGGCCCAGGAAGGGTCGAAGGGGCGTTGCAAAGAAAGGCGGCGACCCCCTTGCCCGGCGGTGGAGCCGGGACCGCGGGCTTCCAGCCCGCAGCAAGGCGCAGCAACGCTGCACGGGGCGCGGGCGTCCCGCCCGCAGCACCCGCCGCTGAGAGGCTGCATCGCGAACTCGAGATTCAACCCGACTGCAATCAGGGATCTCAAGCAGATCAGGATCGAGGGATTTCCGCATCGCGCCAGGTCGCTTCAGAATTCCTCCTCTTCGTTCTCCTCCTCGTCCGCGTCTTCGCGTCCGCGGAGCGCCTCGCGGAACTGTTCGAGGCGCCCGATGCGGCGGGCGAAGAGGGTGATTTGGAGCAGCAGTTCGGAGAGGTGGTCGCGCATGGAGAAGTCGAAGTCCGTCTCGCGGGCGGGCAGGGCGCGGTAGGCTTCGACGCCGACCGCGGCGGGTGCGCGGGCGGGATGGGGCAGGTCCACCTTCTGGTACTTGGGGACGTAGCCGTAGCGCCCCCCATGCCGTTCCACGGTCCTGACGGCGACGTGGTTCTCGAAGACCTCGCAGACCTTGAAGCCGTGGAAGCGGTGGGGGCCGAAGCCCGGGGCGAGGATGTGCTTGACCCGCCCGGTCTGGAACTCCAGATCGAGATGGAGGTGGCCGGTGAAGGAAGCGGCCGCGGCGGGGGAAGCCTCGAGGAGGTTGTCCAGCTTCGTGGCGTCGACGAAGACGGGGGGCTGGACGTTCTCGTGCAGGAAGAGGATCACGGAGAGGGGGCGCTTCGGGGCGAGTTCCCTCTCCAGCCAGGCCCACGTGTCCTTCGCGAAGACGCCGACGCCCTTCCCCTCCTCGTCGCGGTCGAGGCCGGCGAAGACGAACCGGATCCCGCCGCACTCGAAGGCGTATCGCGTGGACCCGAAGACCTTCGAGAAGTTCCGCGCCCAGTTGTCGCCGCGGATGATGTACCAGGGGTCGTCGAGGCCCGCCCCGAGGAGGTCCTCGAGGCGCCGCTGGCTCGCGACGTCGCTTCGGCCCGCGTTGTCTCCCGTGACGGCGGTGAAGGCGGGCTTCACGGTTTCGTTGATGAAGGCCATGGCGTCCTTCAGGAGCGATTCCCGGCGTTTCGTGAGGTGGAAGTCCGAGATCTGGACGAAGCGGAAGAGGGGTTCCTCGCCCGTGTACCAGACCGGCGGGGCGGGAAGCGGCTTGACCTCGAGCTTGCGGAGCTGGTCCTCGATCCTTCTCTCGGCGCCGGGCGGGAGCGCCTGGGCGCGGGCGCCGGAGCAGCACGCGAGAAGGAGGACCAGGACGGCGAGCCCGGGAGGACCGGCGCGTCTGAGCATGGGCAACCCTTTCAGATCACGGACAGGACGATGATGCAACAAGCGCGCGGTTCAGCGCAACCAGACATCTGCACTGCAGGAACGCGCAGGGATTTCAGATTTCAGCCGTCGGATTTCACCATCCCCTGACACGGTACTTCGAGCCTCCTCTTTCGCGTCCTTTGCGTTTCTCCCTGTAGACCTTCGTGCCTTGATGCCTTCGTGACCTGGTGTTTGAAGCCGGGTTGCAAACGTCCCCGTCGCCGTCGTAGGGTAGAGCCATGGCCTCGCTCGATCTTCCAGGACTGACGCGCCGGATCCGCCCGCAGGTGGAGACGGCGCTCGCCGAGGGCCGCCGGGACCTCCTGGTCGCGGCGGTGACGGGCACGATCCTCTCCGCCGTGGGCTTCGCGATCCTCGGCGTGGTGGTCTTCTTCCTCCTGGCCTACCTGGTCTCTTCCGCCGGTCGCGGAAGGGGCGTCATGATCAGCGGCTCCCTCTTCCTCGTCCTCTACGTCGCGGCCCTCGTCCTCCTGTTCGTGGCGAGCTTCTACTACCAGCCCAAGGAGCGGTACTACTTCGGGTACCGGCGGTACGGCGGCTACGGCGACGATCCCTTCACCCTGCGGGACGATCTGGACCGCGCGCACGCGTTCCTCGGGTTTCTCCTCGCGATTCCCAACTTCATCCGCCTGAACCTGGGCACGCTCAAGGACGCGGTAGCGACGCGCGGCGCCCCCGTCGAGCCGACGCTCGCGGCGGGGGTCTTGCTGATGGCGCAGGAGGGGACGACGCCGGGGGCGATCCTCTCCGCGCATACGGACCGCGGCGAGAAGGCGGTGGCCCGGGCGCTCGACGACTTGAGGATGCTCGGGTGGCTCCGGTTCGACCGCGCCACGGGCCGCGTCGGGTTGAAGTCCAAGGGCGTCGAACTGCTCCGCCGGGCGGGCGTGTGAAGGCCCCCGGGGAACCGCCGCGGACGCGGATCGCCGAACCTCCCACAAATTGCCGGTGGCCGCTATCGTAGAACTCTACCCTTCTCCCGCCCCTCGAAAATGCATCAGCGTTTTCAGTTTCCCATCAGCGTTCTCAGGGTCGAAAGACTCGCCCTATCCGGCTGCATACCCGTTTTGGCCGCGGCGATGCTGCTTTTGCATCTTCGCGCCAGCGGCGGGCCTCATGCCGAGGTATTCGCGCTGTAGTCATTTTCGAGGTCCGCCGGCCTGCTCCGGCCTG
>CAZDSO010000061.1:0-23931 GCA_964508045.1 uncultured Planctomycetia bacterium
ACAAGTCCTTGTCGCCTCTCGGCCGGCGCGACCGGGAGCTGCCCATGGGTTTGCCCGCCATGCTCGATCCTCGTGGAGGGGTCCTGCTCGCGATGCTGGGGAAACGCTACCGGAAATGTAGCAAACCGGACCGGGTCCCGTCAGCTGCGGCAGGAAGAAACCGTACGGACAGATTCTCGCGAAAACAACCTTGTGCAGGGGTACAAATCCACGGAGGCACGAAGACACGCCCCCCGCTCGTCTCACGGCCTTCCCCCCCGCGGCGCCTCGAGTCTCGTCTCGAGGTCCGCTTCCCTCGTGGTCCGCTCGAGCGCAGTCTCGATCCTCGCGGCCAGGGGCGAGGAATCCGCGTCCGGGTCCCGCGCCTCCACGGGGATCGGATCGCCCCAGGCCACGACGATCCTGGACAGGGGCTTGGGAAACATGAACCGGTCCCAGGAGGGAGCGAACCAGCATCGGGAAGCCGAGATGGATATGGGAACGACCGTGGATCCCGCCTCCAGGGCGAGCCGGGGTCCGCCTTTGTGTACCTTGCGGGCCGGACCCCGCGGGCCGTCCGGGGTGATGCCCATGCGTCCTCCCCGCTTCACGTGGCGCGCCATCTCCCGGAAGGCCGCGCTTCCCCGCCGCGAGGAGGAGCCCTGGATCGTCTTGTATCCGAGGCCTTCCAGGACGTAGCGGATCATCTCCCCGTCCTTGCTCTGGCTGACGAGGAGGGCCAGTTCGGGGACGTCCTTCAGCGCGAAGGGGGCGCAGAAGAGGCGCTGGTGCCACAACATGCCGACGATGTTTCCGTGCTCGAAGACGAATCGCCGGTTGGCTTCCCCGACGTGCCGCACGCGGTAGGTGGCACAGAGGAGGCGGTAGCAGAAGGTCCCCAGCCAGTAGACGAGGAACATGAGGATCCGCTCCACCGGGGTGAGCGGTTTCTCGAAATCGGTACGCCTCTTCGGTTTCATGGCTTCTCCAGCCTCATGCTACCGGCGGAAATCTTCGAGGCAAGAGCGGGGGGAGGCATTCGCGGTGCAAGGGAGAGCCGTTCGCGCGGTAACCGGATACAGATTTCAGATTGGCGTCAGGCGCGAAACGTCGTGGAGTGCCGGCCGGCTTGCGCGGGTCGCACCACGCCGCGGCCTTTCTCTCTTCCCCCGCGGCGCCGGTTTCCGTACGGCGGGCTGGAAGCCCGCGATCCGCGCTGTGGGTGTTTTTCGGGGTGCGGGCCGACGTTCGTAGTGAGCCACGGAACGAAGTGGAGTGGCGGAGCACCGCAGTCGATGGCAGCGTGGCGGAGCGTACGCATTCGTTGAACCCATCTTCTTTCGACCCTGAGAACGCTGAAGAACTTCCTCGGATCCTTGGCGATGATGCGATGGGGTGAAATTTATCGAAAAACCCAAGTCCCCCCCTGCGGATGAAGAATTCCAGGGTCATCATGGGGTATTCCCATGGAGACGGGCTACGGAAAGAAAGGGAAGACCACGACAACCTTACAGCGCGAATGCCCCGGCTTCGGGTTTCACGGTTCCCGTCTTCCCCCGGAAACGGTTACAATGCCGGCTTCCGTTTTCATGAGGAGAATGCCGTGGCCATCGTGAACGCCTTCCGATTCGACGACAACGCGGGCGCCATGGTGTCCGACGAGGAGTCCTGGTACCTCGGGCGCCGCAAGACCTATTACGTAGAGCACCTCCACGTGGTGCTTCCGGACGCCGGGAAGGGCGGGTCCGCCTGCCTCGCGTACGGAGGCGTCGGCGATCCCGCCTTCCACCACGAAGTGGTGACGCACGCGCGGCGCGCGCTCGCCGATCGCGAGCCGGGGACGGCGGTGGAGGCGGCGCGGCGGGTGCTTGCGGCCTTTCAGGCCGTCAGCCGGCGCATCGCCGACGACCGTCTCCGTTTCCTGTTCGGATTCTCCGCGGACGATCTGAACCGGGGGCGTTGCGAGCGAGACGGCGAGACGGTGGAGTTGAAGAACCCCTCCATCCTGAAACGGGCGCGGGCCATCGTGGAGGGCAAGGAGACCGTCGCGGGACGGGGCCTCGTGCCGGCGAACCAGGCGTGCCTTGCGGGTTTCGACGCCGAGGATGGATTCCAGATGTTCTGTATCAAGGAGTCCGACCTGGTCCTGTCGTTCAACGCGGGTGGTTTCGAGTCGCTCGGGCAGGGCCGTTATGCCGGGGGCATGCGCTTCGGCGAGCATCTGGGGGAGCGGACGCTGGCCGCGCGCCGGGAGGGCGTGTCCGCGTCGACGGGGGTGCGTTTGCTGCTGGAGTCGGTCCTCGACGCGTCGGAGCGGTTCGGGCAGGTGGGGGGACGTTTCCGTCTCCTGCTGATCGACGGGCGCGCGGAGCGAGGGTCCCGGGCGCGGCTTCTGCCGGTCGAGGCGTCGCTGGTCGCGACGGAGATCGTCCGCGCGGCTCGTGCCGGTTTCCTGCCGGACGAGGAGGCGTCCCGGTTGCTGGAAGCGGCGGTTCTGGAGGGCGGCGGGCCCGAGAAGGTGGAGGGCCAGCTGTTCGGGGCGGCCTCCGACGCGACGGGGCTGGACCTTCATCTTCGGGGGTACAAGATCCGGGGCGAAGGAGCATGAGCGAAGCGGATTCGTGGAGAGGAGTTTCGTATGACGTCCATCAACGCCCTCCGGTTTGACGGGGATTCCGGCGTCCTGGTCTGCGACGAGCAACGGCACTGGAACCCGGAGCGCATGAAGATCTTCGCCGTGGACAAGATCCGTCCCGTGGTTCCCGAGGATCTCTCGGCGCGGTACGGTCTGGCGGCCTGTTACGGGAACACGGGGACGTCCACCATCGGTGAGGAGCTCCGGGCGACGATCCGTCGGCGCGTGGCGGGGAGGTACGAGTCGGAGGTGGAGCGTCAGGGGGATCCTCCGGAGACCTTCCTGTCGATGGAGGAGATGGCGAGACTGGTCTTCGAGGTCCAGGCGGCGTTGAAGCGGACGCACGTGGACGAGCAGATGCGTGGCCGGTACGGCTTCTCGACGGCGGACCTGTGCCGCGGCTGGTACCTTCGCGGCGAGGAGAAGGTGGAGATCGGGTCCCCCGACATCGGGGAGGGGGCCGAGCTTCTCGCGACGTGGAAGGACCGCAAGGGGGACGCGAGGCCCGTCTTCGGCAACAGCGGGATCCTGGGGGGCTATGCCCCGGAAGACGGATTCCGTCTCTTCCGCTTCTCCATGGCCGAGGGGTACTGGACGCCCGTGGAGGCCGCCTTCATCGCCCTGGGATCGGGCCTCGACGCTGCCAACATGGTGTTCGCGGCGTACGCCTCCACCCAGGTCCCCGAGGGTTCGGGGCGGATCGATCCCGTGGAGGGTTGCATGGTGGCCCTTTCGGCGGTGAACGCGGCGGCGCGGAACAACCTGGGGGTGGGCGGGTACTTCAACATCACGCTGATCGACGGTCGTGCGCGGCGTCCGGCGCGTCTTCTTCGCGAGATCAACGACCACCGCTCCCGGCTCTGCTCGGAGGTGGTCCGCGCCCAGGAGGCGGACCTGGTCTCCCGCAAGGCGGCGGAGAGCCTGATCGAGGGGATCTTGTTCAAGGAGGAGACCTTCGAGGAGGGGTTGGAGCGTTTTCACGGAACGGCGCGTTCCCCCCGGCGTCTTCGCGCATTCCTGCGGGGGTGGGGGTAGTCCTGCAAGGAATTTCACGGTGGCAATCTTGGAGGGCGAGGGTCCACGCGAGCCACAGCCGCGCCGCGCCACAGCGCCTTCAACACGAAGGCACCAAGACACGAAGGCACGAAGAAAGCAATTTCAGATTCACGTCGTGTGTCCAGGGCCTCCGGGTCTTCAAGGCCCGTGACCCCGTTGGTCCGCCGAGATGCCGGCAGCTGGGGTGAGAGAGGGGATTCGAACCCCCGACCTCCAGGGCCACAACCTGGCGCTCTAACCGGCTGAGCTACTCCCACCATGCCGCGGTTTTGCCCGCATCATTCGAGGGCGAGTTTCTCTTCCTCGAGGTTTTCCTCTTCGGTGTCGGGAACGAGGGTGATCTTTCCCTCGAGGACCTCGCGCAACGCGATGTCGATGAGGTCTCGGCGATCGATCGCCTTGACGAGGGGGGGGGCGCCTCGCATGAGTTCGACGACGCGATTCTGGAGCAAGGCAGTGAGTTTGAAGCTTCCGCCCACGATGTCTGTCGCCTTGATGATGTCGGATGTTTTCATCCGTGGAACCTCCTCGAGGCCAGGGAAGCCGAAGCGGCTTCGCAAGCGTCAAACCCGGATGATAGGGTTTTTGGGGATTCTCCGTCAAGGTCGATGTGCCGATTTCATCGGAAGGGGGATTCCCTCCGGGGGTTCTTGACAGGGCGCGCGCCCGCGTTCTATAATGCCATCGACATCGGGAGGACGCGAATCCTATCCTCTTGGTGGCCAAGAGGTAATGCAGTCCGGGAGACGCGGCGTCGGGGTGTTGATCGAGGTATGCATGAGCGAGAACGATAGTCTGTCGACGATCATCCAGGAGAACCTGGATCTGGAGGCGTACCGTGAACAGATGTGGGAAGGTTCGCTGGACGACTACCTTGCCATCGTGGAGAAGAATCCGGCGGTGCTCCGCAACGCCTTCCAGCGGATGTACGACATGATCCTGTCGTACGGGTTTCGAGAAGTGTCGCGTCTCAAGGAGAAGGTGCTTCACTACAGTTTCTTCGAGGATCCGATCGACAAGGGGATCGACGCGGTTTTCGGTCTGGACGATTCGCTGATGAGGCTGGTGGGGATCTTCAAGTCGGCGGCGCACCTGTACGGTCCGGAGAAGCGCGTGCTTCTTTTGCACGGTCCGGTGGGATCGGCGAAGAGCACGATCGTGAGGCTGTTGAAGAAGGGGATCGAGGCGTATTCGAAGACGCCCGAGGGGGCGATGTACACTTATCTGTGGGAATCGCTGGAAGCCGAGGGGACGTACGAGATGTGCCCGATGCACGAGGAGCCGCTGAAGCTCGTCCCCCGTCCGAGCCGCGACGGGGTGGTGGAGCGCGTGAACGCGAAGCTCGATCGCAGCTATCCGTTGCGGGTGGACGGCGAGATCTGTCCCTTCTGCCGGAAGTTCTACGCGGAATACATGGAGCGGTACGACGGGGACTGGTCGAAGGTGGTGAAGCACGTGAAGGTGAAGCGTCTCATTCTTTCGGAGAAGGACCGCCGGGGGATCGGTACGTTCCAGCCCAAGGACGAGAAGAACCAGGATTCGACGGAGCTGACGGGGGACATCAACTACCGGAAGATCGCGGTGTACGGTTCGGACTCGGATCCCCGTGCGTTCAACTTCGACGGGGAATTCAACGTGGCGAACCGCGGGCTGGTGGAATTCATCGAGGTGCTGAAGCTGGACGTGGCGTTTCTGTACGATCTTCTGGGGGCGAGCCAGGAGCACTCGATCAAGCCGAAGAAGTTCTCCCAGACGGACATCGACGAGGTGATCATCGGGCACACGAACGAGCCGGAATACCGGCGTCTCCAGAGCAACGAGCTGATGGAGGCCTTCCGTGACCGGACGATGAAGATCGACGTCCCGTACAACACGGTGCTGAACGACGAGATCAAGATCTACCGGAAGGACTTCAACCAGGAGCGGGTGCGGAACAAGCACATCGCGCCGCACACGATCGAGATGGCGGCCATGTGGGCGATCCTCACGCGTCTGGAGGAGCCGAAGAAGGCGAGCCTGACGCTCATGCAGAAGTTGAAGCTCTACAACGGGAAGACGCTTCCCGGCTTCACCGAGGACAACATCCGGGAGCTTCGGGCGGAGGCCCGGCGCGAGGGCATGTCGGGCATTTCCCCCCGGTACATCCAGGACAAGATCTCGAACGCGCTGGTGGAGGGCGAGAACGTGGCCTGCATCAACCCCTTCATGGTGCTCAACGAGATGGACCGGGGGCTGGACCACCACTCGCTGATCACCAGCGACGAGGTCAAGAGCCGGTACCGGGAGCTGTTGAACCTGGTGAAGCAGGAGTACGAGGACATCGTGAAGAACGAGGTGCAGCGGGCCATCTCGGCGGACAAGGAGCAAATCCAGCGGCTGTGCGCCAACTACATCGACAACGTCAAGGCGTACACGCAGAAGGAGAAGGTCCGCAACAAGTACACGGGACAGGACGAGGAGCCGGACGAGCGGCTCATGCGGTCCATCGAGGAGAAGATCGACATCCCGGAAAGCCGGAAGAACGATTTCCGCCGGGAGATCATGAACTACATAGGCGCCTTGGCCATCGACGGGAAGAGTTTCGACTACATGATGAACGAGCGGCTCCAGAAGGCCCTCGAACTCAAGGTCTTCGAGGACCAGAAGGACACGATCAAGCTGACCAGCCTGGTCTCCTCGGTGGTGGACCGGGAGACCCAGGAGAAGATCGAGGTGGTCAAGGCGCGCCTGGTCAAGGACTACGAGTACTGCGAAGTCTGCGCCACCGACGTCCTGAACTTCGTCTCGAGCATCTTCGCCCGGGGGGACGTGAAGGAATCCTGATCACGGCCATCCGGGATCCGCCATCCGCTGTCCGACGGGGAGGAAACTTTGGTCCGCCGGATCGAAAACGACCGGTTGCGTTTCAAGGAGATCGTCCGGGGCCGCATCAAGAAGGACCTCCGCAAGTACATGTCGCGGGGCGACCTGATCGGCCGGGTGGGCAAGCGCACGGTGACCATTCCCTTGCCCCAGATCGAGATTCCCCGCTTCAAGTACGGGGCCAAGAACGCGGGCGGCGTGGGCCAGGGCGACGGGGAGCCCGGCCAGCCGCTGGGCCCGGGCGAGGGGTCGGGCGGCGGGGAGGCGGGCGAGGCGCCCGGCGAGCACGTCCTCGAGGTCGACGTGCCCCTGCCCGAGCTGGCCAAGATCCTGGGAGAGGAGCTGGGCCTTCCCGAGATCAAGCCCAAGGGAACGAAGAAGAACATCGTCAGCGACGTGGTGCGGTACACGGGCATCAGCCGGACGGGCCCCGAAGCGTTGCGGCACTTCCGCCGGACCTTCCGGGAGGCGCTCAAGCGGGAGATCATGGCCGGGACCTACGACCCGGACGAGCCGATGGTGCTTCCCATCCAGGAGGACAAGCGGTACCGCGCCCAGCGGCGGAAGCTCGAGCCGGAGAGCAACGCGGTCATCATCTACATGATGGACGTGTCGGGCTCGATGGGCGACGAGCAGAAGGAGATCGTGAGGATCGAGGCCTTCTGGATCGACACGTGGCTGAAGGCGCAGTACAA
This sequence comes from uncultured Planctomycetia bacterium, assembly GCA_964508045.1. Lineage (GTDB taxonomy): Bacteria > Planctomycetota > JAKEIC01 > JAKEIC01 > CAZDSO01 > CAZDSO01. The sequence continues at coordinate 7,228 of CAZDSO010000061.1, forward strand.
GAACCTGGAGACGCGCTACATCGTCCACGACGCGGCGGCCAAGGAGGTGGACGCCCACACCTTCTTCCACATCCGGGAATCGGGCGGCACGAAGATCAGCTCCGCCTACGAGCTCTGCCTCCAGATGATCCGCCGGACCTTCTCCCCCGACGAATGGAACATCTATCCCTTCCACTTCTCCGACGGGGACAACTGGGGCACCGACGACACGAAACACTGCATCGAGCTGCTCCAGCAGCACCTGCTGCCCGACGTCAACATGTTCTGCTACGGGCAGGTGAAGAGCGCCTACGGCAGCGGGAAGTTCAGGCGGGACCTGGACGAGAACCTCTCGGACCGGGAAAACCTCGTCCTCTCCGACATCCCCGACCGGGAGGCCATCCTGGATTCGGTGAGGACCTTCTTGGGGAAGGGGAAATGAACCTGTTTCCGAGGACCGCCCCATGCCGACGGCGCTGACACCGGAACTGAAGGCCGTCCAGGCCGAAATCGAATCGTACGCCCGGGGATTCGGGCTCGATTTCTTCCTCACCTTCTTCGAGCTGCTCGACTACGACGAACTCAACGAAGTGGCCAGCTACGGCGGCTTCCCCATCCGGTACCCCCACTGGCGCTTCGGCATGACGTACGAGCGCATGGCCAAGGGCTACGAGTTCGGCCTCCAGAAGATCTACGAGCTCGTGATCAATTCCGACCCCTGCTACGCCTACCTCATGAAAGCGAACTCCCGCGTCGACCAGAAGACGGTCATGGCCCACGTCCTCGGACATTGCGACTTCTTCAAGAACAACTTCTGGTTCTCCAAGACCGACCGGAAGATGTTCAACGAGATGGCCAACCACGGGACCCGCATCCGGAAGTACATCGACCTCCACGGCCTGACGCATGTGGAATCCTTCATCGATACCTGCCTCTCCCTCGAGAACCTCGTCGACCCCTTCCTCCCCTTCGCCAAGCCCAAGCTCCCCCCCCGGCGGGACACCTCCGCCATCGACGCCGAGGAATTCCGCGTCTGGCGAATCCGCACCAAGTCCTACATGGATCAGTTCGTCAACCCCCCCGAGTTCATCGAAGCCCAGAAACGGGAACTCGAGGAACGGAAGGAAAAACGGAAGCAGAAGAAACGCGCCTACCCCGGACTCCCCCAGAAGGACGTCCTCCTCTTCCTCATCGAACACGCCCCCCTCGAGCGGTGGGAGCGCGACGTCCTCTCCATCATCCGGGACGAGTCCCTCTACTTCTCCCCCCAGGCCCAGACCAAGATCATGAACGAAGGATGGGCCGTCTACTGGCACTCCCGCATCATGACCGAAAAGGTCCTCAAGGCCTCCGAGGTCGTCGATTACGCCGACCACACCGCCGGCACCCTCTCCACCTCCCCCGGCCAGATCAACCCCTACAAGATCGGCGTCGAACTCTTCCGGGACATCGAGGACCGCTGGAACAAGGGAAAGTTCGGGCTCGAGTACGAACAGTGCGACAGCATGGATACCCTCCGCGCCTGGGACCGGAAACTCGGACTCGGGCAGAAGAAGATCTTCGAGGTCCGCCGGATCTACAACGACATCACCTTCGTCGACGAGTTCCTCACCGAGGAATTCGCCAAGGAACAAAAACTCTTCACCTGGCGCTTCAACCCCCAGACCGGACGCTACGAGATCGAAAGCCGGGACTGGCGCAAGGTGAAGGAGCGTCTCCTATTCGGGTTGACAAACCAGGGACACCCCTATATAACCGTCGAGGACGGCAACTTCCGGAACCGGGGGGAGTTGTACCTCAGACACCGGCACGACGGCGTGGACCTCGAAATGCGGTACGCCCACGACACGCTCAAGAACCTGTACCGCATCTGGCAAAGGCCCGTCCATATCGAAACCCTCGTCGAGGGGGAAGGCAAGATCGTCTCCTTCGACGGCGAGAAGGTCTCGGAACACGATTTCAAGGCCCGATGACCCCCCCGGAAACCGAAAGCCATCGAAGGAGGCACCGTGGAACGACGCTGGACCCTGCTCGCCCTTCTGGCCGTGATCCTCCCCGCATGCACCTTCAGCATCGAGGAAGAGGTCTATCCCACCACCCCCTCCGAGCGACCCGCCGTCGAGGCGGATCGGCCCGTCCCCTACGAGAGGTACCTCGTGCTCATGGACGGGGACCAGCGGCAGGCCTTTTTCGAACTCAGGACCGTCAAGGCCAAGAACCGCTTCCTCCTCGAGCACGGACTCACCATCCGACGCATGCTCGCCGACAACCTCCAACTCGGCATGACCACCCAGAAGGTCGAAAGCCTCCTCGGCCGACCCTTCAAGGAACGCCGCGAAGAGCACAGCGTCATCCCCAGCACCACCTTCAAGCGCATGGTCGACGAGTGGTGGGTCTACCAGCGCCCGGATACCGGCAACCTCGTCTTCATCCCCTTCCACCGGGGATGGGTCGTCAAGTGGCTCCTCGAACCCGAAATCCGGGAGATCGTCTTCCACCGCCCGAAAAACGAAACGGAACGGGAGAAGAAACTCGACGCCCTCATCCACGTCCAGGAGGAAAGGCCCAACCTCCTCCGAAAACCCGGCGAAGAGCGCGAAGAATACATCGCCCGGATGCGGAAAGTCGCACCCACACTCTACAGCTCCGGCCCCCCCTCCTGGCCCAAGAGAATCCCCGTCAGGGAACAGGCGCCCGACATCGCCAAGGAAAGAGTCAACAAGCAGGAAATCTACGGCTGGTGGGGAGACACCCCCAAACTCTACGAGGTCCCCCCACGCACGGAAGCCAGGCACACCTTCGGCAGCTACACCCGATGGACCTACAAGCGCTTCAACGGCTACGGGTACATCCACTACTCCCTCTACTTCCAGGACAACCACCTCGTCGACTGGGTCGTCGAGACCGATATCGGCAAATCCTAGCCCGGATGATTCATGAAGACGTAGCGAGGTTGCCGCAAGTGCCTGAGATGCGAGGAGCAAGACGATTCCGGTCCGGAGCGCGGACATCCTGTCCGCAGCACCTCGGGCAAGGCATGCAAAAAAGGGAGCGCCGCCGCTGAAATCTGACGGCGGAAATCCGCAATCCAGAATCCACAATCCCCCGATCACGTCGTCCGCGTACGAAATCCCCCCCCGTTTTCCCCGAAATAGTCCTCCACTCCCCGACCCGCCCGGCCGATGCACAAGATGAGGGGGGAAATCCAGGCGCCGTGGGATCGGGGCGCCGCCGCACAAAGCACATGCCATGTTCGAGACACTGCTGCCGCGCTTCGGGTCCTCCGCACCCGAGGACCTCCTCCTGAGGACGGGTCTGGCCTGCTCCGTCGCCTTTCTCGCCACCGTCTTCGGGACCCGCTGGCTCCTCGCCTTCCTCAGGAGACGGAACGTCTCCGAACACGTCGACAAGACCGATTCCGAAAAACTCAAGGAACTCCACAAGAACAAGAGCGAAACGCCCACCATGGGCGGCATCGCCGTGGTCGGCGGATTCGCCGCCGCCCTCCTGCTCTGGGCCGACCTCGACAATCCCTACATCCTTCCCGGCCTCGCCCTCGTGATCGCCTTCGCGTCCCTGGGGTTCCTGGACGACTGGGTCAAACTCGTGAAATCCGGCAGGAAAGGCCTCAGCATCCGCGGCAAGATGGCCTGGCAGATCGTCATCGCCCTCGCCGCCGCCTGGACCCTCTACACCCTCGGCCACGGTCCCGACGGTCTCGTGGACGTCCGCGTCCCCCTCGTCGGCGCCGCTTCCGCCTCCCTGCCCGCCCTGGCCTTCGCCGCCCTCGCCATCCTCGTGATGGTCTCCACCGTCAACGCCGTCAACTTCACCGACGGACTCGACGGCCTCGCCTCCGGCTGCGCCGTCATCACCTGCCTGCCCCTGGCCGTGTGCGCACTCTGCGCCTCATCGCCCGGCACCGCCTCCGCGATGAGCATCCCCTTCGTGGAGGGCGCCGGGGAACTCGCCGTCTTCGCCGGCGCCATGACGGGCGCAGGCCTGGGGTTCCTCTGGCACAACTGCTTCCCCGCCCGGCTCTTCATGGGCGACACCGGCTCCCTGGCCCTCGGCGGAGCCATCGGCTATCTCGCCCTGGCCCTGAAACTCGAACTCTTCCTCCCCCTGCTGGGCGCCGTCTTCGTGGCGGAGGGGCTCTCGGTCGTGCTGCAGGTCCTCTCCTTCCGGCTGACGGGAAGGCGGATCTTCCTCATCGCCCCCCTCCACCACCGCTACCAGTTCAAGGGCTGGCCCGAAACGCAGATCACCATCCGTTTCTGGATCTCCGCGGCCGTGTCCGCGGCCGCCGGAACGGCCGCTTTGAAGTTGTGAGGGAGACAAGAAACCAGGCGGGTCGCGGACCCCGCCGCTGGATGAAACGACCATGAACGAAACGACGCATCCGGACGCCGCGGGGACCCCGGAGACTTCCTGGGCCCCCTTCTCCGCTTCCGCCTCGGCGGGGTTCCTCGCCGTGCTGGGGCTGGTCATGATCTACAGCGCCAGCGCCCTGCCCGGAACGCTCGAAAACGGCCCGGGGGAGTTCCATTTCCTGACGAAACAGTTCCTGTTCCTGCTGCTCGGGACGAGCGTCCTCCTCCTCACGGCCCGGGCGCCCTTCGCCTGGATCGAGAAACTCGGCACCCCCGCCCTCGTCGCGGCCCTTCTCGGGCTGGGGCTGGTCCTGGTGCCCGGGATCGGACACGAGGTCAACGGAGCGCGACGCTGGATCCGGTGGGGGGCCCTCGGCGTCCAGGTCTCCGATTTCGCCAAACTCGCCCTCGTCCTCTTCATCGCCGTCCATCTGGGGCGCGATCCCCGGGTCGCGTCCTCCTTCCGGCGGGGCGCCGCCCCCGTGCTGGGCGGCATCGCCCTCGTCTCCGGCCTCGTGGTCGTCGAGCCGGATTTCGGAACCGCCCTCTTCCTCGCGTCCCTGGGCGGCCTGCTCGCCGTGGTCGGGGGGCTCCGGTGGCGGCATCTCGTACCGCCCATCCTTCTCGGCTTGCCCGCCATGGCCTTCTTCGTCTGGAAGAAATTCGATCACGTCCAGGATCGCATTGCCGTCTTCCTCGATCCCGGACTGGACCCGCTCGGCAAGGGCCACCAGGTCCGCCAGTCTCTCATCGCCCTGGGGTCGGGGGGCCCTCTCGGCGCCGGGCTCGGCGCCGGGCGCCAGAAGCTCTTCTTCCTCCCGGAGGATTTCACCGACTTCATCCTGGCCCTGGTGGGCGAGGAGATGGGCCTGGCGGGAACGCTTCTGGTGGTGGGCTGCTATCTCGTCTTCTTCCTCTCCGCGCTCGACATCGCCCGCAAGGCCCGGACCGTCACCGGCAGCCTCGTGGCCCTGGGCGTGGGGACGCTGGTCTCCCTGCAGGGATTCATCAATGTCGCCGTGGTCACCGCCTCCGTCCCCACGAAAGGCATTTCCCTGCCCTTCGTGAGCTACGGGGGATCGTCGCTGGTCGTGATGATGGCCGCCCTGGGCCTGCTCTTGAACGTGGCGCGGAACCCGCGTCGCCCGGCCTCTGACGCCCGTGCGGATCCCGCCGGCGCGCCGGATTCCGTCTCCCCCTCCCGAGCGGCCGTCGCCGCAGGAGGCGGAGCATGAAACCGATCGCGGAAACCGTCGGCCCTCCGGCCGGAAAAGCCCAGCTGCTTTCCCGGTATCTGCCCGCCCTGCTCCTCGTGTCGTGCCTCCTTCCCGGGATCGTTCTGGTCTTTCGACCCCTGGCGCCGATCGTGCTCTGTCTCGTGTCGGCCCGGTTCGCCGTCTTCGCGGCCCTGACCGCCTCGCGCTTCCGACCTCTGAGCCGCTCAAGGAGCCGACCATGAACGCAATCCGCATCGCCTTCGCCGGAGGGGGCACCGGAGGGCACCTCCTTCCCGGCATCTCCGTCGCGCAGGCGGGAGCCTTCACGTCTTCCCGGTCCCGCTTCCTCTTCCTCGGGACCGCCCGGGAAGCGGAACGGCTCCTGTTCGAGACCTACGGCTTTCCCCGCGTGGAACTGGACATCCACGTCCCCCGCCGCTCCCCGCGCGGCGCGTTGCGCTTCGGCCGCGAGCTCTTCGGCGCCGTCGCCGAGGCCGGACGGACGCTCGCGGCCTTCCGCCCGCACGCCGTCGTGGGGCTCGGGGGCTACGCCGCCGTCCCCGGCGTGCTCGCGGCCGTGCAAAAAGGCGTGCCCGTCTACCTGATGGAACAGAACGCTTCGGTGGGCCGCGCCGTCGCCTTTCTCGCGCCCCTCGCCCGGGCCGTCTTCTGCGGCTTCCAGGATACGGCGAGAGGCTTCGGCGCCAAGGGCGTCTATTCCGGCAACCCCCTGCGGGCGGACCTCCTCCGCCACCTCGGGCGGACCCGGACGCCCGGGGCTCGACGATCCCGAACGCTCCTGGTCATGGGAGGCAGCCAGGGGGCCCGCGGCATCAACGACATGATGATGAACGTCGCCCACCGGCTCACCCGCGTCCCCCGGCTGGACATCATCCACCTCGCCGGCCCCGACGCGGATCTGATCCGGGACATCTACCGGCAAGCGGGCTTTCCGGACGCCAAGGTGATCCCCTTCGATCCCGACGTGGGCCGCTTCCTCCGGCGGGCCGACCTCGTGGTCTCGCGCGCCGGCGCCATGGCCATCTCGGAAATCACCGCCTTCGCCCGGCCGGCCCTCTTCATCCCTTATCCGTATGCGGGAGGACATCAGGCCGTCAACGCCCGCCCCCTCGTCCAGCGCGGCGCCGCCGCCCTCTGCCACGAGGGCCGCCTGGGCTCGGAAAGGCTCGCCTCGATGCTCCTCGACCTCTTGAACGACGGGGAACGCCTCGGCCGGATGTCGGAACGGTCTTCCCGCCTCGCGCGCCCCGACGCTTCCCGCCTCGTGTTCGAGCGCCTCCTCGGCGATCTCGCCCTCCCCGCCGCCGCCTGAACGCGGGGGGGGGTGCCGCGGCGTGGCGGGACCCGCGTGCCGGAGAACGGCGGAGGCGGGAAGACGCTCGCGCGAGAAGAGCAGGGAGGGTCCTCCCGAGCCACGAGTTTCTGGCTCGCCGGCCCGTACTTCGCCGATCGGTTCCTGCGAGGGCTACGTAGGGTCCTCCGTAGCTCTCGCAACCACCTGCAAGCGAAGGAGGAGAGGCTCGCCCTCCAATCCGAACCGATAAGTTCAGGTGTGGTGCGTTACTAGCCCGGATTATTCATGAAGACGTAGCGAGGTTGCCGCAAGTGCCTGAGATGCGAGGAGCAAGACGATTCCGGTCCGGAGCGTGGCCAAAGCGCCACGTGAGGGCCGGAATCGTCGCAGCGACGAAGCAGATCATGTGCTTGCGGCGACCGCAGTAGTTTTCATGAATAATCCGGGCTAGGACGAGACAACGTTGCTGGAATCTGACGGCTGAAATCTGGAATCGACAATCCCTGCCCGTCTCGCCGCGACCGTCGGCCCGCACCCGCATTGTGGGCCGAAGCGCGAACCCGTAGACTGGAGAAACCCGGTTCCGGATAAGGTCCCTTGTCCATGCGCAGCACGAGAAACGCCGCTCTTCTTCTCCTCGTCCTCTTCCAGGCCGCGCTCGCCCACAACCCCGGAAGCACGGAGATCGAGGCCCTCACCAACCTCCTGAAGGAACGCCCGGACGACGTCGATCTCCTCCTCCGCCGCGGCAAGCTCTTCCTGTTCTACGGCGACCTCCCCGACGCCCTCCAGGACCTCGATCATGTCCTCGAGGTCCAGCCCGAATGCGGGCAAGCCCTGATCCAGCGCGCCAACATCTTCTACTTGAAAGAGGAATGGGAAAAGGCCCTCGCCGATCTCTCCCGGGTCTTCTCCCTGGGCGAGGGCGACGTGGAGACCCTCGCCCTCAAGGGCAAGGTCCTGATGAAGCTGGGGCGCTTCGATCAGGCCGTGAACGACCTCGATCGCGCCCTCGAGAAGAAGGAATACGACATCTGGCTCGCCGACCGCGCGGCCGCTCACGAGGGCGCCGGCGACCTCGAAGCCGCCGAGGCGGACCTCGCGAGACTGGTGGAGATCACCGGAGGGCTCTCCGGATGCGAGGCCCTCTACCGGCTTCGCATGCGCGGCGGCGATCCCGCCGGCGCGGCCGAGGCGATGGACGCCGCCCTCCGTTCCGACGACCAGGTCCCCCTCTACCACCTCCTCCGCGCCGAAGCGAGATCCGCGGCCGGGCTCCCCGGCGCGGGGGAGGACTTCCGCGCGGCCCTGCAATGGCTCCGGGCGATCCCGGACCCCGATCTGTGGAGCGCCGGGGACCACGTCACGGCGACGCGCGCCCTGGCCGGCCTGGGCCGCGCGGATGAGGCCCTCGAAGAGATCGACCGGGCGCGAAACAAGGCCGGCGACGGGACGCTGCTCGAGGCCCTCGAGACGGACCTCCGACGTCTCCTCCCCCGGGAGGCGGGCGAGGATCCGCCCCCGGCGGAAACGTCCCCGGCCCCGGCCCGCGATGCCTCCCCCTCCGTGGGGCGCATCCTTCGAGGTCGCTGGCCCGCCCCGGCCGCATCGCGCCCCGGGGTGGACGACCTCCTGGTTTCCTTCCTGGCGGGCCTGATCTGGGTCCTGGCGCGGGCGAGCGTCCCGCTGCTCGTGTTCGGAAGCGCCCTGGCCTGGAGCCTCTCCCTGGGCGTTTCCATCGCCCTCGGCGCCCTCACGGCCGCGTCCGTGGTCCTCTGGACCGCGTCCGCTTCCGCCTTCGGTCCCGCGCCCGGCTCGTGGGCGGGACCGGACGGCACCGTGCTGGTCCTCTGCACGGCGGTCGCCTCGGCGCTTCTGGGCTGGGCGGGCGGCGTGCGCGTCCTTCGCGGAGGGCAGGCCTTCGCGCCGCACGCCTCGCCGGGGGGGCGCCCCTTCATCGCCCTGTTCCACCTCCTCGCCGGCATGGCCGTCGCGACGCCGGCCGCGTCCCTGTTCGCGGGAGACGCCGCCCCGCCGGCGGGGGTCCGCGTCGCGCTGGGAGCCGCCTTCTTCGCCGGCGCCGCAACCGTGCTTCTCGCCTCGGGCGCGACGGGGTCCCTTCTCGCCCGTCGCTTCCGATCGCAGGCGGAGGGCTGGACGATCCACCGGACGGGGGGCGTCTTGATCGTCCTGGGCGCGGCGTGGATGGCGACGGTCGAGCTGACGCGTCTCTTCTGACGGGGATGGACCCCGCGCGCCTTCCGCTCCCTGCAAGGGATTCCGCTCAAGCTTCAACCCCTTCCGACCGAAAGAAGAATAAGTCGGTGTGTGTTCCCGGGTCGGGGGTGCCCCTGGAGGTTTCGAGGGGGGGGAGCATGGCGGGATCTGCGAGCAGGGGGAAGCGAAACATCCACTTCGTCGGGATCGGCGGGATCGGGATGAGCGGGCTGGCCCGGATCATGCGGGCCAAGGGGTACCGCGTCTCCGGAACCGACCTAGGCGGCTCGCCCCTTCTCGACGGGCTTTCCCGCGCGGGCATCTCGGTCCGGATCGGGCACGGAAGCCACCAGATACCGCGGAAGACCGGTCTGGTCGTCCATTCGGCCGCGATCGGCGCCACCAATCCCGAACTCAGGGAAGCGCACGTGCGGGCCCTTCCCGTGGCGCGCTATTCCCAGGTCCTGGGAAGCCTGATGCGTGAAAAGATCGGCGTCGCCGTCGCCGGCACCCACGGGAAGTCCACGACTTCGGCCATGACGGCCCACATCCTGAAACGGGCGGGCTTCGATCCGACCTACCTGATCGGGGGAATGGTCCCCGACCTGGACGGCAACGCGGGGCTCGGCTACGGCGTCCATTTCGTGGCGGAGGCCTGCGAGTACGCCGCCTCCTTCCACGACCTGCAGCCCGAGGTGGCGGTTCTCACGAACATCGAGGCGGACCACCTCGACTACTACGGCTCGTTTCCGGCGCTGAAGCGCGCCTTCGAGACCTTCCTCAAGCGCCTTCCGCCCCACGGCCGGGTGGTGGCCAACGCGGAGGACATGGACGTGATGTCGGCGGTCGTGAACGCGGCGCCCTGCCCGGTCACGACGTTCGGCCTGCATGTCCCGGCGTGCTTCCGGGGCGAGGATCTCGAGGAGCGACGGGGGCGGTACCGCTTCCGCCTGGTCCGGGACGGGCGCGAGGCCGGGCTCGTGAAGCTGCTCGTGCCCGGCTACCACAACGTGAAGAACGGCCTGGCGGCGGCGGGCGCGGCGGCGGCCGCCGGCGCGTCCTCCGCGGACATCGTCAAGGGGCTTTCCACGTTCCGGGGGGTGGAGAGGCGTTTCCAGGTCATCGCGCGCGTGCACGGCATCACGGTGGTGAACGACTATTCCCACCACCCGACCGAGATCCGGGCCCTTCTCTCCACGGCGCGGAAGAGCTACCCGAACGCGCGGATCCTGTGCGTGTTCCAGCCGCACCAGGGCAGCCGGACACGCTACCTGCTGGAAGATTTCGCCCGGGCCTTCGTGCTCGCGGACTTCGTGGTCGTGCCGGAGATCTACTTCGTGCGGGACGCGTTCGCCGAGCGGGCCCTGGTCTCCTCGAAGAACCTCGTGGGCCGCATGCGGGACCTCGGCGTGGACGGCGTCTTCGTGCCCTCCTTCGACCGGGCCCTGGCAGAGATGTTCAAGCGCGTGGAGCGCGGCGACGTGCTCCTGACGGTGGGCGCCGGGCCGGTGGGCGAGCTGCCGGGCCGGATCCTGAAACGGCTCGAGAAGGAAAGGCGCAGCCGCTTCATGCGGGTGCAAAGTCCCGTTTGGGTCGCGCAACCCGAGGTCTTGCCGGCCTCCCCCGCATCCGGGAAGGCGCTGGTCGGGAGTTGAAATGAGATCCAACGAGCAAGACGCCGTTCTGGCTTCCCGGACGTCCTTCGGCATCGGAGGGCGGGCGGACCGTCTGTTCCGCCCCCGGCGCGGCGGAGACGCCCAGAAGCTGATGGACCTGTTGTGCGCGGAAGGGCGACGGCCCCGGATCCTGGGAGGCGGCACCAACCTGCTGGTGGACGACGAGGGGATCCGGGGTCCGATCGTCAGCACGGAGCTGCTTTCAGGATGCCGCCGCCTTTCCGGCGGACGCATCCGCGCGGGGGCCGGGTTCCCGTTGCCGCGCCTGGTGGCGCGCGCCGCCTCGTGGGGGCTGTCGGGCCTGGAGTTTCTCGCGGGCATTCCCGGGACGATCGGAGGGGCGGTGTTCATGAACGCGGGCGGCCGCGGGCGATCGATCTCGGAGGCGGTGGAGGCGGTGGATCTGGCGGTGCCGGGGGAAGGCATCGTGAGGCGCTCGCGCGAGGAGACGGCGTTTTCGTACCGGCGAGCGGGACTCGGAGACGCGCTGGTCCTGTCGGCGACCTTCCGGCTGGAGCCGGCGGAGCCGGAGGCGGTGCGGCGCCGGACGCGCGAGACCCTGTGGTCCAAGCGGGAGAGCCAGCCCCTGCAGGCCCGCTCGGCGGGGTGCTTCTTCCGGAACGTGGGGCGGATTCCGGCGGGCCTGCTCATCGACAAGGCGGGGTTGAAGGGGACGCGGATCGGGGGGGCGATGGTCTCGACGGTGCACGCGAATTTCCTCGTGAACGTGGACGGGGCCCGCGCGTCCGACGTTCTGCGTCTGGCCCGCTTCGTCCGGGAGACGGTGGAAAGCGTCTTCGGGGTCCGGCTCCAGGCGGAGGTGAAGTACTGGAAGAGCGCGCCGGCGGGCCGTGAGGCGCCCGGGCGCGCGACGGGAGCGAACGGATCGGAAGGCGGGGTCGCGGGGCGGGATTCCGAACGGGCGGAGACGGCGTTGAAGTCGAAGATCTGACAGAAATCTCCGGGAAGCATCGAACGTGGAGGTGGCGCATGGCGGTTGCGGTCAAGAAAGACGTGAAGAGCTCGAAGGACGTTGCGGTCTCAACGCGGGTGGCCGTTCTCATGGGGGGCGACTCCTCGGAAAGGGAGGTGTCCTTCGAATCCGGGCGCGCGGTCCTGGAGGCGCTCAAGGGCGCCGGCGTCGACGCGTTCGCCTTCGACCCCTCCGGATCGGGGCTGGGCCGGATGCTGCGGTTCGATCCCACGACGGCCTTTCTGGCCCTGCACGGGCGCGGCGGGGAGGACGGGACGCTGCAGCGCCGCCTGGACGCGCTGGGCATGCGGTACACGGGGTCGGGGCCGGAGGCCTCGGCGGTGGCGATGGACAAGGAGCTGACGAAGAAGGCCTTCTGCCGGCGGGGCGTTCCGACGCCGCCGTACCGGGTGATCCGCCGGGAGGACCAGGACCGCGCGGAGGATCTGGTGGCGGGACTGGAGTACCCCCTGGTCGTCAAGCCGGCCTGCGAGGGATCGAGCATCGGCGTCTCCATCGCCGCCTCCCGGTTCGAGCTCCTGGAGGGGCTCGACAAGGCGTTTCGGTTCGGCAAGCGGGCGCTGGTGGAAAAGCGGATCGAGGGCCGCGAGTTCTGCGTCGGCGTGCTGGGCCGCCGGACCCTGCCGCCCGTGGAGGTGGCCTACGCCGGCTCCTACTTCTCCTACAAGGCGAAATACGACGATCCGCGCACGGCCTACATCTTCGACCACGGCCTGTCCCACGAGACCCTGCGCGAGGTGGAACGCACGTCGCTGGCGGCGTTCGACGCGCTGGGTTGCCGGCACTACGGCCGCGTGGACCTGATCCTGACCTACGGGGAGCTGACGCCCTACGTCCTGGAGGTGAACACGCTTCCGGGCTTGACGGGCCACTCGCTCCTTCCCATGGCGGCGAGGCGCGCGGGCATCTCGTTCACCGACCTCTGCCTCCAGGTGCTGGGCCTGGCGGGAGAGGAAGACGTGTGGTGGTAAGGGCCGCACGGCACGGACCCGGGGCGTGAGGGGAAAGGGGGTTCCGACATCCCCCCCATTCACTTCGTGAATGGGGGGGATGTCGATATCAAGGGGCCCCATTCGACCTGCCGGTTCCGTCATTTCCCGCCCGGCTTTGGGGTCGCGCCGGGGCGGGTGGGAACCGATCCGAGGGGGAGGAACAGGGGCACCGGCGCGGGCCGGAGAGGTGAGACGCCTTCGACGACCTCCATCACGATGAATCCGAGCCGGTCGTAGAACTCGATCGCGCCCTTCGTCGCGTCGACGACGAGCCCCACGCACCCCAGCTCCTCCATCATCTTCTCCGCCAGCTCGATGGCGAAACGAACGATAGCTCTTCCCAGACCCCGGCCACGGGCCCCTTCATCGACCGCCAGCCGCGCCAGGCGCAGGATGGGCAGGGGATAGGGCGGCATCCGTTTCCGCGGCTTCAATACTTCCGCATCCAGCGATCCCGGCGACACCGTCGCGAAGCCGAGGATTCGCCCTTCCTCGACAGCCACGTAGGTGACGCCGATGTGATGGCGGAACTGGTTCTGGCCCGCGTATCGATGGAAAAAGACGTCCAGTTCCTCGTCACCCGATCGGAACGGCCGCCGGTCTTCCTCCGGTCGCAGCGTCCGGATCTCAACGGTCATCGAAGAGCCGCCTCATCTCCTCGGTCGGGTCCGGGGGGCGGACGAGAGCCTCGCGGACGCGTTCCGCGCTCTCCGGCGTCAGGACGAGCCGGGCGGGAACGATCACGTCGGCGGGCAGCTCCTCCAGTGCGGCTAGGTGATGAAGAAGGGCCTCCTCGACCACCCTGGCGCGGGTTTGGCCCGTGCTCCTCACGAGACGCTCCAGCCTGGCTTTTGTCGCCTCGGAGATATGGGCTGATATTTGTACGCTTGCGGACATGAATCCTCCGGAATATACCATTATGTATATTCTACAATATTATATATTTTCCCACCATCTCCAATCCAAAATCGATCTGAAATCCCCGACCCACAAACCCGTTCTATCCTTCACTTGAACCGCACCGACTTGACGACCTTCTGCAGGATCATGTTCTGCCGGTCCACGTGGGTTCCGGGGGAGAAGAAGATGATGAAGACGAAGCGCTCGCCCGAGCGCACGTAGATCATCTGCCCCTTCACGTCCAGGTCCAGATCATGGCGCTGGAACGCTCCCTCGAGGATCAGCCGCCGTCCCTCCCGTCCGGGAAGATGCAGGTCCTCGGCCTTCGTGATCCGGATGCGGGAATAGGCGGGGGTGTCGGTCGCGGCGATGTACCGGTTGAGGGTGTCCATCGAGGGAAAGGGAGAGGCGTCCCGTCCGGCCTGCACGGAGATCATGCTTGCCCCCGGCGAGACCAGCGCGTTTCCCCGCCTCGACCACCAGCGCGGCAAGGCGATGCTCGCGTCGATGTTCTCGAGCGGGACGGTGTTCCAGTGCTCCCGGGACAGTGCGTTCTTCCAGTCCTTCTCGAAGCGGATGCTGTCCTCGAGGCGCTCCATGTGCTCCCGGCACCGGTCGCGCAAATCCTTGCGGGCCAGCCCCAGGATGGTGATGTAGGCCATGTGCTCATGCAGCGAGAAGAGGGTTCCCTCGAAGGGGACGCCGAGCATCTCGGCCCGGCACGCCGCGGAATATTCCACGCGCAATCCCTTGTCGTAATACCGTTCCTTCTCGAACGTGACGCCGGAGAGGGAAAGGGCTCCCATCTTCTCGAAGTAGCTCTTGAAGATCTTCCTGGCCAGCTTCCCGTGTCCGTCCCAGAACCCGAGCATGACCAGAAGGTGATACCGGCCCGTGCGCGCGTAGGTCAGGACGGTGGTCTTGCCCCCGGCCTTCTTCTCGAATTCCCAGGGACCCGCCGGCGGATGATGCGTGACCGTGAGGTGGGGATGGCCGAACGCGACGGGCACCACGTCCAGCGTCCGTCCGTTCTCCGTGACGTGGGGCGCGCCCAGGCTCTCGAGGACCGCGAGGTAGCCCGGCACGCACGATTTCACGGTGCCGGGAGACCCCGTGAGGCGGACCATCACCTTCTGGTCCTCCAGGTCCACGAGGTATTCCCGGTTCAACGTCCCGTCGCGGCCCGGCGTCTCGTAGGCCAGCTCGAACGCCGGCCGGCCCCCATGGAGGTAGGTCTTCTCCTGGAGGAGGACCGAACCCGGCGGGGCCGCTTCCTTGCGGTCGTGCACGAACTTCATGAAGTCCTCGTGCCGCATGCCGGGCGTGGGGATGGCGAAGAGGCTCAAGGTCCCGTCCGTCCCGCGCGCGTAGACGATCATCCGCTCGTTGCGGTCCAGGTTCCAGGGGGAGGGCGGCGGGGTGAAGTAGGCTTTCGAGCCGGGAATGGGCTTCGCCCCGGGCGGGGGGCCCGCCGTGTCCGTGTCCGCGGGGGGGGTCTTCTTGAACCGCGACGGCCCCCGGTAGCGCCGGATCGATTCGATCTTGACCCGGCGGATGGTGACCGTCCCGTACTCCGTCTTCACCACCACCTCGTCGGGCGTTTCCTTGATGATGACGCCCTCGATGACGCTGCCGTTCTTCAGCCGTATCTCGTCTCCGTGCGCGGCCGCCGCAACCAGCGCCAGGAAGACGGCCGCCAGAACGAGGGCCCGCAAACGCACCGCCATGGTTCCTCCCTCGGCAAGGATCCCCTCCATCCTATCACATCGGGACGGGGATCCTCCTCACCGCTTCCGCCACAGCGCCCGCACCTTCTCGCGCAGGTCCGGCAGGCGCCGCAGCATCGCCTGCAGGCGGCGCTCCTCCGCGAGCGGCTTCGCCGGCGCGCCCCAGACCTCCGCGCCCGCCGGCACGCTCTTGAAGACCCGCGAGCCCCCGCCGACCCGCGCCCCCCTGCCGATTTTCACGTTGTCCGTCACCCCCACGTCCTCGGCCAGCGTCACCCCGTCCTCCAGCACCGTGGACCCCGCGATCCGGGCAAAGGCCACCAGAAGGCAGCGCTTGCCGATGTGGACGTTGTGGGCGACGTGGCAGTGGTTGTCCATCTTCGTGCCTTCCCCGATGACCGTGGGACCCAGGGTGCCCCTGTCCACCGTGCAGAGCGCCCCGATCTCCACCTCGTCCTCGACGATCACCGTCCCCACCTGGGGGATCGATCGCAACGATCCGTCCGGAAGGGGTTGCACCCCGAAGCCGGCCGAGCCCAGGCAGCTGCCCTCCCCGACGACGCAACGCGCCCCCACCCGCACCCCTTCGGCCACCTTCGCCCCGGAGAGAAGACGCGTCCCCGGGCCGATCCGCGACCGGCGCTCCACCACCGCGGCCGCGTGGATCTCGGCCCCCTCCCCCACCTCGGCCTCCTCCTCCACCACGGCGCCCGGCGCGACGAACGCCTCCGCGCCGATCCGCGCGGAAGGGTGCACCGAGGCCCCCTCGCTCACGCCCGGCGCGCGGCGGAACGTCTCCTTCTCGATCGCTTCCAGCACCGAGGCCATGGCGAGCTTCGGGTCCGGCACCACGATCTGCGGCCCGTCGAACCAGGGAAGCGGCTCGGAGCACAGCAGGGCTTCCGCTTCCGATCGCTTCGCCTCCTCATACCGCGAGGCGTCCTGCACGAAGGAAAGATCGCCCGCGCCCGCCTCGGCGAGCGAGGCGACGCCTTCGATCTCGCGCCCGTCGTCCTTCTCGATCCTTCCGCCGGTGATCCCGGCGATTTTCTGCAGAGTCCATCGCATGCGCGCCTCTCCTTTGCAACGGGGAGGGGGTGTGGATCCTCGAGGGTGGACCACCCGTTTCGCCTCCTCCATCATGATGCAAAAAGGGACCGCGGCGGGTCCATGCTTTCCTACGGCGGCTTTCCTACGGCGGGACCTGCACAAGCCGGCGCCGCTTCTGGGAGTCGTGAGTCCCGGGCCAGACAGGCTTTCGGCCCGGGACCACGGCGATTTGCCTTCTGTTTCGTCTGTTTCATGGTTCGTGAC
>CAZDSO010000062.1:0-23180 GCA_964508045.1 uncultured Planctomycetia bacterium
ATCGATGACCGCCTTGGAGGGCGAGGGTCTCCGAAGGACCCGCCCTAGCCCCTGCCATTACAGATCAGGCGGCGGCGGGCCCCCGAGCCCAAACAAGGGCTCACCAGCCCGTACTTCGCCGATCGGATCTTCGAGGCTACGTAGGGTCCTCCGTAGCTCTCGCAGATGCCGGCAAGCGAAGGAGGAGAGGTTCGCCCTCCAAAATCGAAATCCTACAATCCCCACGCGATGGCAACCTGAAATCGTCTACAGCGCGAATGCCTGCGGGAAAGGCGGTTCGCGCGGTCGACGGGATCCGGCGGATTCCGCGCCCGGCCGGCGGGAAGCGCCGCGTCGGCGGGGGAATCGCCATTTCGAGGTCTTGGCGAAGGCGGGCCCCAAGAGCCCCCTTGCGGGGGCTCGGAGGCCCTCGCCCTCCAAGGGGATCCCAGGGATCCAGGAAGGCAAGCGGTTCGGTACGGCGATTGCTTCATGAAAACGGTAGAATCGGGCGGAATCGTATAGACCGAGTGGAGGTCATCCCCATGCCGTCCGTCACGCAGGCCCTGAGCGACGCCTTCGCCTGGATGCGCTACATTCTCTTCCAGCCCTTCGACGCCGGGAAATGGTTCGTCCTGGGCTTCTGCGCGTTTCTGGCGGGGCTCGGCGGGGGCGGCGGCCCCGGCGGCAGGCCCGGCGGCGGCGGAAGCGGCCGGGGAGGCGGCGGGGGACCGGACACGGCTGAGATCGTCTCGTTCGTCGAAGGCCATCTGTTCACGATCCTCTTTTTCGCCGCATTGGGGGTGCTCTTCGTGACGGGCCTCGTCGCGTTGATCACGTGGCTGTCGAGCCGCGGGAAGTTCATGTTCCTCCACGGCGTGGCCACGAACCGGCCCGCGGTCGTGGAGCCCTGGAAGCGGTTCAAGCGCCCGGCGAACAGCCTCTTCGCCTTCCGGTTCCTCCTTTTTCTGGCCGCAGGCGTTCTCTTCCTCGGCCTCGCGGCGCTCGCCGCCTTCGTGGCGTGGCCCGATCTCGAGGCGAACCGCTTCGGCGGACGGGCCGCTGGCGCTCTCGCCCTGTTCCTCGGCCCCCTCCTTCTCGGCGGACTCGGGCTCGCCCTTCTCGCCAACGTGCTCGAGGACTTCGTCGTGCCCGTCATGTATCTCAGGGACGTCCGGGCTCTGGAGGGCCTTCGCATCTTCGTGCGCGAGCTCCTGCCGGGCCACGTCGGGACGTTCGCCCTCTTCTACCTGCTCAAGATCGCCCTGGCCCTGGGCGCGAGCATCGTCGTCGTGCTCGGCATCTGCCTCACCTGCTGCCTGGCGGCCCTGCCCTATCTCTCCTCGGTGTTCTTCCTGCCGGTGACCGTCTTCTTCCGCTGCTATTCGCTCTGCCTGCTGGAGCAGCTCGGGCCCCCGTGGCAGGTCTTCCTCCCCGGCCGCGAACCCCGTCCGGAACCGACCGGGGACCGGTACGACGATCCTGGTCGGGAAAATCCGGGTCCCGTATACCCTCCGCGGGAGGTGTAGCGAAAACGGAGGCGTGCTCCCGGGTTGGAATGCCTGCATGTAGGCGGGCTCGAAAGACATCGGCTCGCAAGCCTTGGCTCGGGAGGACCCTCGCCCTCCAAAGGATGGATGTGGAGGGCGAGCCTCTCCTCCTTCGCTTGCTGGCATATGCGAGAGCTACGGAGGACCCTACGTAGCCTCGAAGATCCGATCGGCGAAGTACGGGCTGGCGAGCCACAGTATTCCCGCGAAAAGCGGTTTCAGGAAGGCGCTGCCTTCTTCCAGCGGCTGAAACCTGTACGTCTGAAATCTGAAATCCTCCCCCCGGCCTCGCGGTCTCAGCGCGGCGGGGGCGTGAAGGCGATCCGGAAGCCGAGGGAGGAGACGCGCTTGTCCTCCTCGTCGGAGAGGCGGCGGGCGAAACGAAGGTCCTTCGCCGGGTCGTTGTAGGCGCCGCCGCGGATGGGGTGCCGCGTCGTGCCGGCCTCATCGCGCGCGGACCCGTTTCGGGGATGGCCCTCGTACGAGGGATGGAAGCGATCGGCGCACCACTCCCACACGTTGCCCGCCGTGTCATAGAGCCCGAAGGCGTTCGGTTTCCTCCCGCCCACGGGATGGGACTTCTCGCCTGCGTTCCCGGAGAACCACGCGAACTCGGCAAGCCCTTCTGCGCGGCGTCCTGAGGGATACGGCCACTTGGACCCCGCCCGCGCGGCGTATTCCCACTCGGCCTCCGAGGGCAGGCGCACCGGCGGCGCCCCCTCTTCCCCGCCGAGGCGATTCACCTTCTCGAGGAAGGCCTGCGCCTCCTTCCAGGAGACGTTTTCGACGGGGAGGTCCTTCCCCTTGAAGACGCTCGGGTTCGTCCCGACGATCGTTTCCCACTGGCCCTGCGTGCACTCGTACTTGCCGATGTAGAAGGGCCTCTCGAGCGTCACCCTCGTCAGGGGGCCCTCCTCGAGGTAGCGGCCTTCTTCCGAGGCGGGGGAGCCGAGGTCGAAGCGGCCCGGCGGCACGAGGACCAGTTCCATGCGGGGGCGGTCCAGCCAGATCTCATGGGGCAGATTCAGGCCGGCGTGCATGCGCGATCCCTGGCGAGACACGATCGGACGGCCGCGGGCATCCTTTTGCACCGAGCGCCGGGGCAAAAGGAAGCGCGGGCCCAGCCTCGATTCGACGGCCTCGCGTTCGCGTTTCGCCTTCTCGAGCAGCCTCGTCGGGTAGGGCTCGCCGGGCCGCGCGACGAGCGCCCGCTCGAAGGCCCACACGGCCGTGATCCAGTCGTTGCGCTTCATCGCCTCGCGGCCCCGCGCCATGGCGTCCTGGAGGACCTCGATGATCCTTCTGGCGATGGTCCGCTCCACCAGGCGCCGGTCCGTAGGGTCGTCGGCGAATTCGAGGGCCTCGCGGAGCATGCGCAGCGCGTCGAGGGAAGCGTCCTCGTCGTTCTGCCGGGCGCGGTCCGCGGCGGCCAGGACGAGCTCGTTGTACCGCGCCTTGCGGGCCTCGGGCGTGTCGGGAGGCGGTTCGGGTTGCGGTTCCGTCTCCGGGCCGGGCGCGGCGGCCTCCTCGATGCGTTCCAGGGCCCGGGCCGCCTTCTCGTCGCCGGGCCTGACGGAGAGCGCCTCCCGGTAGGCCTTGGCGGCCTCGCCGGGATGTCCGGCGGCCTCGGCCTCGCGGCCCCGCGCCATGGCCTGGGCGTACTCGATCCGGCGCGAGAGGGCGTCGATCCGCTCCCCGATGACCCGGCGGTCCTCCTCGTTCACCGTGGCCGCGAGGACGTCCGCCCAGAGGGAAACGGCCTTCTCCAGATCGGGGAGGCTTCCCTTCGCCTCGTGCTCCCGCGCCCGTTTCGTCAGATCCGCGATCCGCTTCTCGCGGGCTTTTTGCACGCGGAGCGCGTCCAGCCGCGCGGCGAGCGCCTTGGCGTAGGTGGCGAGGCCCGGGACGTCGGCTTCGGATTCCAGCGCCTTTTCGGCGAGTTCCAGCGCCTCGTCGAGCTTCCCGTCGGCTTCCGCGTTGCGGGCGAGGGCGAAGTCCCGCCGGGCTGTCGCCAGCGTCTCCAGCGCGCGGGCCTCGAGGGTGTCGCCGATGTCCCGGGCCCTGGAAGCGGCCTCGACGACCGCATCCCAGGTCCCGGCGTCGTCGAAGCGATCCGCTTTCCGGCGCGCCTGTTCCGCGGCTTCCCAGGCGCGGTCGTACGCCTCCATCATGGACAGGGTTTCACCGGGCTTTTTCTCTTCCGGGGGTTCGTTTCCGGCTTCCGGGGCCGGGTCGGTTTCCGGCGAGGGCGCGCCGCCGGGGCTCGTGTCGCGGAAGGCGAGAACGGCGATCAGGACGACGACGACGAGGGCCGCCGCGCCGGCCCCGATATAGAGGGGGGTCCGCGAGGCCGCGGGCGCAGGCGTGCGGACGCCGGATTCGGTCCGGCGTCCGGAGCGGGGGTGTCTTTTCTTGACCTTTTTCTTCGAGAGCGTCGGGGGCGTCTTGTCCGGGGTCCGCGCGGGCTTTCGGGGGGGAGGGGTTGGGGGGCGCTCGGGGGGCGGGGCGGACGCGGCCCGGAGGGCCTTGGCGGCCTTGCGGAGGGCCGCGAGGAGCTCGTCGTAGGAGGCGTACCGGTCGGCGGGTTTCTTGGCCATCATCTTCATGATGATGCCGGCGATCGGCTCGGAGAGTTCCGTGCGCAGGGTGCGCGGGTCGGGCACGGGCGAGGTGCAGTGCTTCATGAGCACGGCCACGGGGGTGTCGCCCTGGAAGGGCTGGGCGCCGGTGAGGATCTCGAAGAAGGTCACGCCCAGGGAATAGATGTCGGTGCGGAAGTCGACCGTCTCCGCCTCGCCCTGCTCGGGGGACATGTAGGCGGGCGTTCCGAGGATCTGTCCCGACTGGGTGACGCTCACGTCGGACTCGAGGTCCTTGGCGAGGCCGAAGTCGGCGATTTTGACCGCGCCCTTGTCGTTGATCATGAGGTTGGCGGGCTTGATGTCCCGGTGGATCACGTTTCGCTTCGCCGCGTCGGCGAGCCCCCGCGCGGCCTGGAGGACGATCTTGAGTCCTTCCCGTTCGTCGAGGGCTCCCCGGGTCTCGAGCCGCTGCTTCAGCGAGACCCCCTTGACGAATTCCATGGCGATGAAGTGGAGGCCTTCCTGCTCGCCCGCGTCGTGGACCTGCACGATGTTGGGGTGGTTGATCTGGGCCGCGGTGCGGGCCTCGACGAAGAAGCGCTGGGCGAACTGGGGGTGGTCGTCGAGCAGCTGGCGGGGGAGGACCTTGATCGCGGCCTCTCGTCCGAGCCGCTGATGGGTGGCGCGATAGACCGCGCCCATGCCGCCCTCGCCGATCTTTTCCACGATCCGGTAGGCGCCGAGGATCCTGCCGATGAAAGGGTCCTGGTCCATGGGGAACGTCCGCCACGCTCGGAAGGGCTCATTCTACCCTGCCGGGGAGGCGGGTGGGAAGGCGCCGGAAACCGCGAGGTCCGGATCTATTCGTATTCCCGGGCCACCAGGTCCCTCCATTCCTCGTCGCTGAGAATGGAAGCCAGGTCGGGAACCAGCGTGCCGCCGTCGGCGTGGACGGGACCGAACTTCGCCTGGAACCGGGTGAACATCCGGTCCTTGACCTGTTCGTTCCATCGCTTGAAGGTGGACCAGGTCAGGTTGTTCCTGAGGGCCTCGATCCCCTCGGTGGGCCGGACCTTCACGATCCACCGGTCCCGAAGGGGGGCCGTGGCCAGCTGCCGGGGATTGTGGAGGAGTTCCCGGTTCACCTCGATCACCGTGCCGTTGATGGGCAGGATCTGCTTCAGGCTCCGGTCGCCGAGCTGGATCCCCCACACCCGGTCCCCCGCTCCGAGACGGCTTCCCACCTCGGAAGGCTCGATCCGGTTCACCTTGCCCCCGACGAGCGAGGTCGTGAAATCGTCCGGTCCGACGAGGACCTCCGGCCCTTCCGGAAGGGCCCAGACATGCCGGGCGTGGAAGAAGGCGGCGATCGATTCGCGCGAGCCTTCCAGGAGGCGCCGGCGGAATTTCGGATCCAGAGAGAACCGGATCAGCTGAAACAGGGAAAAGAGAGGGAGAAAGATCAGCTGCAGGGTCACGAGCACGATCAGACCATAGGCGACAAGAAAGGGGAGAAGGAGGACCGCCTTCAGGATCCGCCCGAACGTCACGTCTTCGGTTTCTCGGCTCGTCATGGGTTGGCCTCCTCTCGGGTCGATGAGAATCGATGCGCCCATCCTCTCCGCAATTCGCGTACCAAGGCATGTCGCGCGCGGCGCTTCCCTCCAGGACCGAAAGCGGCCAGGCCGCCACCAAGGCCGGCACGTCTTCGACACGGAGGACTCGGAGAACACGGAGAGCACGGAGGCTTCGGGGGTTCGTCCCCTCGAGCATCTCCGAGACCTCCGATTCCCCCGTTTCTCTCCTCGCCTTTCCCGGCGTTCTGCCGACGCTCGAGGGCGCCGCCATCACACGTTTTCTGTGGGATTCTCCCGCAGGCCTGTGGGAATTCCCCACACTTCGAGCCGGCCGGTCCGGCTTTCTCGACACGCGCGGGACGGGGGCAAACGGAGCGGGACCCTCCAGAATGCGCGGTACGACGGATCCGGGGAGGGCGTGCGGCCCTCGATCGTGCCGGGGAATCTGGACGTCCTCGCGCCGGCATGAGGATTGCGAAAGGCCTTCGGAACGGATGTTTCGGGAGGATGCGAATGAACAGCAAGGACGGTGATGTATCGCCCATCGAGGAAGAGGGGATCGAGGAAGCCGAACGCGACGTCAGCCGGAGGTCCTTCCTGAAGTACGTGGGGCTGGGGGCGGGGGCCGCCTCGGTCGGGGGGCTTTCGGCCCGGCCGCTCCTGGCGGGGGAGAAGGCGGTGTCGGAGCGGGAATTCGTAGGCGTGCTGGTGGACACGACGCGGTGCATCGGGTGCAGGCGCTGCGAGGTCGCCTGCGCGAAAGAGCACGGTCTTCCGGTTCCCGATCCGACGGACCGGTCGGTGTTCGAGGAGGAGCGCGGCCCCACGGTGGACCAGTGGACGGCGGTGAGCCGGTACGAGACGGACCGGGGCGAGGTGTACGTGAAGAAGCAGTGCATGCACTGCAACCAGCCGGCGTGCGCGGCGGCGTGTCTGGTGAAGGCGATGGAGAAGAAGGTGGAGGGTCCGGTGGTCTGGAACACGAACTGCATGGGATGCCGCATTTGCATGGTTTCGTGTCCGTTCGACATCCCGAAATTCGAGTACGAGAAGGCGGCGCCGAAGATCCAGAAGTGCAATCTGTGCTGGGAGCGTCTTGCGGAGGGGCGCCAGCCGGCGTGCGTGGAGACGTGCCCGCAGGAGGCGCTGGTGTTCGGGACGCGGCGTCAGATTCTCGAGGAGGCGCGGAAGCGGATCTACCGTGGTTCCACGAAGTACGTGCCCCACATCTTCGGGGAGTACGAGGTGGGGGGTACGGCCTACCTCTATCTCTCGTCGGTTCCGTTCGAGCAGCTGGGTTTCCGGACGGATCTGGGCCGGAAGTCGTATCCGAAATTCAGCACGGGATTCCTGTATGCGGTGCCGGTGATCCTGGCGCTCTGGCCGGCGTTCCTGATGGGCATCCGGGTTTTGACGCTGCGCAACCACCGGCGTCGGGTCACGGGGGAGGGGGAGGCGTAGGAGATCGGAAGACCTTCGAGGAGAGGTCCTCCCCTTTTCTGAGGGGGGCCTGGGGAAGAAAGGAGGAGCGACTTGGACCGTTTGGAAGACTCGTCCGGCGGCCTGGGGAACCTGGTGGCTTTCCTCAAGAGCGAGTTGAAGCCGCGGGGTCCCATCTTCACCGTCTTCAACGTGGTCACGGTCCCCCTTCTGGTTCTGGGGGGGCTGGTGGTTCTCTACCGGCTGTGGAAGGGGCTGGGGGCCGTGGGCGGGGGGTCGCAGGAGTTTCCCCTGGGGATCTGGATCGGGCTGGTGGTCATGGTGGGGGTGGCGTTCGCGGGGGGGGCGTACGTGTTGTGTTTCGTGGTCTACATCCTCAACGCCGAGAAGTACCGCCCCATCATCCGGATCACGGTTCTCAACGGTTTCCTGGCCTACATGTTCTACGCCAGCGCGATCTTTCTCGATCTGGGCCGCTGGTGGAACATCTTCAACCCGATCATCGGGAACCGGTTCGGGGTGAATTCCGTCCTCTTCCTCGTGGCGTGGCACTTCCTTCTCTACATGCTG
The DNA here is from genome assembly GCA_964508045.1 of uncultured Planctomycetia bacterium. Taxonomy (GTDB): domain Bacteria; phylum Planctomycetota; class JAKEIC01; order JAKEIC01; family CAZDSO01; genus CAZDSO01. Next base: position 7,699 of record CAZDSO010000062.1, read on the forward strand.
GCGGCGTTCCTCGAGTTCTCGCCGGCGGTGGCCGAGTGGCTGGGGCTCAAGCGGGCGCGGAAGATCCTCGGCACGCTGACCATCGGGGCGGTCGTGTTCGGCATCGCGCTGTCCACGCTTCACCAGTCGGGGCTGGGCGCGTTGTTCATGATGGCCAAATGGAAGATCCACCCCTTGTGGTACTCGGAGTTCATTCCCATCCTCTTCTTCGTCTCCAGCATCTACAGCGGTCTGTCCGTGACGATCTTCCTGGAATGGATCACGCGCAAGGTTTTCAAGAGCCAGATCACGGCCGAATACAGGCAGGCCGCGCCGGGGATCCTCACGGGTCTGGCCCGGGGATGCGCCGGAACCATCTTCGTCTACCTGTTTCTCAAGGTCCTGGTCCTGCTTCACGGCCAGGAGTGGGGGCTCCTGGCCACGCCGATGGGGTGGTGGTATCTCTTCGAGGTGGCGGGACTGGCGGGGGTTCCCGGGCTCCTGTTCCTCTACGGGGCCCGTGCCCGCAACCTGGTCATGATCCGGTCCGCGGCCGTGCTGGCGATGCTGGGGATCATCCTCAACCGTCTCGCCTACGTCATGATCGCGTTCAAGTGGTACGTGCCCTTCGAGCACCGGCATTTCCCCTCGTGGATGGAGATCGTCGTGACGCTGACGATCGTCACGCTGCATATCTGGGTTTTCCGGTGGATCGTTCATCGGATGCCGATCCTCCGCCGGCCGCCCGCGTGGGCCGCGAAAATGGAATCGCACTGAGGTTTGGGAGGTGATTTCGTGGAAGAGTTCGTCTTCGTGGATCTGTTCGCGACCAAGGGGATCGAGTACATCGTCGTGATCGGCATGCTGCTCCTCTTCGTCCCGTTCTGGATCGCGCTGAACCGCGTCCCGCGTCCTGCGGCGTCCTCGGAGGTGGAGATCCCCTCCGCCGCCACCTTGTCCGAGTGGTTCAGCCTTCCCGAGCAGGTGTACTATCACGCCGGCCATACGTGGGCGCGTCCGGAGGCGGGGGATACCGTCCGGGTCGGCATGGACGACTTCGCCAAGAAGATGGTGGGAACGATCTCGGCGGTCCGCGCCCCCGAGGTCGGCGCCCCTCTCGTGCAGGGCAAGGAAGCGCTGACGCTCGAGATCGATTCCAGGAAGATCGACATGTTGTCTCCCGTGGACGGCGAGGTCCTCGAGGTCAACCAGTCGGTGATCGACGACCCGGAGAAGATCACCGCGGATCCGTACGGGGACGCCTGGCTGATGAAGGTGCGGGTCCCGGAGACCCGGTCGAACCTGAACAACCTGTTCTCGGGGGACCTCGCCCGCCGTTGGATGGGGCAGGTGACGGACGATTTGCGGGAGCGCGCGGGCATGGACGCGCTGGGCACCGTGTACCAGGACGGCGGGGTCCCCGTCCAGGGGATGGCGCGGGGCATCGACCCGCAGAACTGGGACGATATCGTCCGGACCTTTTTCAAGACGGCATGATCGGGGGGCCGATGGACGGCGAGAAGAAGAAGGACGGGTTCTCCCTCATGCCCGAGGGAGACGTCCCCTGCGTATGGATGGACGCCGGCATCGTGGCCTACAAGATCTGCGACAGGAACCTGGATTGCGAGCACTGTCCCCTCGACATGTCCCTTCGCGGGGAATCGCGCCTCCCGAAGGCCCCGCCGGAAGAAGCCGGCGAGGATGCCGCCGTGTCGTTCTATCAGCCGCTTTCCCAGTTCCGGCTCGACGCGCGGCGCTTCTATCATCCCGGACATGCGTGGGTGGCGGTCGAGACCCCCGCGCGCGTGAAGATCGGTCTCGACGACTTCCTCGCCGTCGTTCTCGGCGCCATCGACGCCGTGTCCCTCCCCCGCGTGGCGGAAAGCGTGGAAGCGGGGAAGGCGTTCGCCGAAATCATCCAGGGACCCCACTGCTTCTCCGTGCTCTCGCCGATCGCCGGCACGGTCCGGGAGGTCAACCAGGATCTCGCCGAGGCGCCGGGGCTTTTGTCGGTCGACCCGCTCGGGGAAGGATGGCTGGCGACGGTGGAGCCCGGGGATCTCCAGGCCGACCTGAAACGCTGCCGGACCGGGAGGCGGGTGTTCTCCTGGACCCTGGAGGACATGGACTGGGTGAACGCGGCCGCCGCTTCCGCCTCCGGCCTCGCGACGGAGCCTCTGGGCCGGACCGGCTACGACGGCGGCCGGATGAGCCGGGAACTCAGGGAATGCCTCCCTTCGGACCGGTACGCCGCGATCGTCGACCGGCTGCTTCGCGGACGAGGCGGAGAGGAGGGGGAGTAGGGAATGGCGAATGGGGAATGAGGAATCGAGAGAAAGGACCGAGGCGATGAAGAGAAACGATCGGGGAATGTGGCGGGGTGCCGCCCTCGCGCTGGCGGGAGCCGCGCTCCTGGCCGCGGGCCTCTTGGGCGGGTGCCGCGAGGCGGGGGGGGAAGCCGGCGGCGTCTATGACGCCATCGAGCTGGTTCCCGAGAAGGAGGACCCCGCGCCTGCGATGCCGAAGGACCTGCTTCGGGGTTTGGGGCCGGAAGACGGGCCGGGAAAGATCGCCCTCGACGAGCTGGCCGACCTCTTCGGTCCCACGCCCTTCGATCACCGGGCCCACGCCGCGATGGCGCAGATGGGCGAGGACAAGTGCGGCCTGTGCCACCACCACGCGAGGACCGGGAAGGTGGAGGCGTGCGGGGCCTGCCACAAGGCCCCGTTGCGCGAAGGCAAGGCGAGCCTCCTCGGTCTCAAGGGCGCCTACCACAACCAGTGCTTTTCCTGCCACCGGAACCTGGGGTCGGGCCTGGACTGCGGCGCATGTCACCGGGGCCGGGACGGCGAGGCGGGCCCGGAGCACAAGGGCGGGTTCGGCAAGCGGCTGGTCATGCCCGAGGTGCGGACGTATGCCACGGAAGCGTACGGGGAGGGATCGGAGGTGGTCTTCGACCACGAGAACCACAAGGACGCGTGGGAAGGGGGATGCGCGGCCTGTCACGGTCACGCGGAGGCGGGATGCGCAGCCTGCCACGGCCCCGAGGCGAAGGACGCGAAACCGCCCGAGACGGATCCCGACGAGCCGCACGAGCGCTGCTTTGCCTGCCACGGTCCCGAGGCGGAGCTGGCGTTCGGTTGCGAGGACTGCCACGGCGACTGAACGCCGGGAAAGGTCGGAAAGCACCTCTTGAGCCACTCATGAGCCTTCGGCTCTCCCGGAAACCATGAAAATTTGGAGGACGAGCGGCTCGACCAAGGCATTCGACGGAGACTCACCCGAAGTCCTCGTCGAGGTCCTCCTGGCGAGCCGTGGTTTGGGCTCGGGAGGACCCTCGCCCTCCAAGACGGTCACCGATCATGGTTTTTCCCGGATTTTCGGAACAGATTGTAGATTTCAGATTTGAGATTTCAGCCGTCAGATTGCAGCGGCGGCAACCTCGTACCCACCCAACTACCCAGCCACAAGACCCTTCGCGCCCTTTGCGTCTGGCTTGCGAATCAGGACCGGGAGGCGCCGGCTTCCAGCTTTCGCTGGCACTGCGGGCAGAAGAGCAGGGACTTGGCGTCGATGCCCTCCACGCCGGTGGAGGCGTTCATGACGCACCGGGGGACGGCGCAGTGGATCAATCCGAAGGTGTGGCCGAGTTCGTGCACGGCCTCCTTGAGGGTGCGCTCCCGCAGGAGCATGGGATCGGGGGGGAGTCCGTAGAACTCGCTTTGGAGGCGGTGGATGGAGACGAGGGCGGCGGGGCCGTCGTACTGGGCCTCGCCGAAGAGGAAGGTGAGGATCGGCACGAAGAGGTCGAGGGCCGTGAGGCCCAGGAGGCGGTGGGCGTCGGGGGGGGCGGCGTTCAGGATCTGGAGCAGGATCTCGGAGGAGTGATACTGCTTGCGGGAGGGGTCGAAGGCCGCTTCCGGATCGAGGGTGGCCTCGTGCAGGCGGACGGGGAGGCCGAAGGCCCTTTCCAGGTACCGGGAGAGCGGACCCAGAAGGTGGGTCTCGGGAAAGGGGCCAACGAGGAGGATGTAGAGGGGGGGGGGATTCATGGCCCTTCGCCGAGCCCGTATTTCTTGATCTTGCTGTACAGGGTGCTCCGGTCGATCTTGAGGATCTGACTGGCTTTCGAGATGTTCCACCCGGCCTTCTCGACGATCCTGGCGATGTGGTCCTTTTCCATGTCCTCGAGGGACTCGCCGGGCCGTTGTTGGGCCTTGAACCGGAAGGGGAAGGAGAGGTGCTCGGGGGTGATGGTCTCTCCCTGGCAGAGGACGACGGCCCGCTCGATGACGTTGCGCAGCTCCCGCACGTTTCCCGGCCAGGCGTACTGTTCGAACATGTCCATGGCCTCGTCGGTGATTCCCGTGACGGGCTTGCTCATGGAACGGGCGAAGACTTCGATGAAGTGCCGGGCCAGCACGGGGATGTCTCCCTCTCGTTCCCGGAGAGGGGGAACGTGGATGGTGAAGACGTTCAGGCGGAAGTAGAGGTCCTCGCGGAACTCGCCGTCGGTCACCGCCTTGCCGAGATCGCGGTTGGTCGCGCTGATGATCCTGAAATCCACGTTCACGCCCGCGTCGCTTCCGATGGGGGTGACGGTTTTGGTATCCAGCACGCGGAGGAGGTCGATCTGCATCTTGGGGCTGATGGTGCCGATCTCGTCGAAGAAGATCGTCCCCCGGTCGGCCTGCTGGAGTTTGCCCTTGCGGAGCCGGTGCGCCCCGGTGAAGGCGCCCTTCTCGTGGCCGAAGAGTTCGCTCTCCAGCAGCGTCTCGGCGAAGGCGCCGCAGTTCACGGTGATGATGGGGCCGTAGCGTCGCAGGCTGTTGCCGTGGATGGCCAGGGCGACCAGTTCCTTCCCCGTGCCGCTCTCCCCCTGGATCATGACGGTGGCGTCCGTCTGCGCCACGGCGGCCACTTTTTCGAGGACCTCCTGCATCTGCCGGGAATCGCCCACGATGTGGTCGCGGGCGATGAGGGTGTCGATCTTGCGCCGGAGCTGGACGTTTTCCCGCGTCAGCTTCCGCTTTTCCATGGCGTTGCGGACCAGGATGTTCAGGTTGTCGGGGTCGATCGGCTTGGAGATGTAGTCGTAGACGCCCTCCTTCAGGGCCTGGACGGCCGAGTCCACGGTCGCGTAGGCCGTGATGATGATCACGACGATGTCGGGATCCACTTCCTGGATCTTCCGGTTGAACTCCAGCCCGTCCATCCCCGGCATCTTGATGTCCAGCAGGATGATGTCCCACATCCCCTGTCCGAGCTTGTCCATGGCCGCGACCGCGTTTTCCGCCGTGTCCACGCGGTAGCCGTCCGTCTTGAACCACTTGTAGAGGGATTCCCGGACCGACGCCTCGTCGTCCACGACCAGGATGCCGACCTCCTCGTTCTTGATCATGTCGTCCTCACTCTGCCTTCCTGTCCGGCAAGTCTATCGTGAAGAGGGTTCCTGCGTCCATGCGCGAGTCGACGGAGATCGTTCCGTCGTGGTCCTGCACGACGCCGTACACGACCGCCAGGCCCAGCCCCGTGCCCCGCTCCGCTTCCTTGGTCGTGACGAACGGCTCGAAGATGCTGGAGAGCAGATCCTCGGGAATCCCCTTGCCCGTGTCCTCGATCTCGATCCGGATCGTTCCCGACGCCGCGACCTCCCGTGTCCGGATCGTGACGCGCCCCCCCGCCGCATCGAGGGATTCCATCGCGTTCACCATGATCTCGACCAGCAGCTGCTGGAGGGCGCCCTGGTCGCATTCCAGCAGCAGCTCCTTGTCGGCGAGATCGAGATCGAGCTTCGCGTTCTTCACCTCGAAGTTGTGCCGGAGAAGATCGGCCGTCCGGCGGACGATGGCGTTGAGGTCCCACCGGCCCTTCTTGCCCATCGCCGTGCGGGAAAAATTCAGCAGGTTGTTCACGATCACGCCGCACCGCCTGGCCTCCTCCCCCATCACGTTCAGGTTCTCCAGCGTGTCCCGGATGGTCTCGGACGAGGGGTTCCTCTCCAGGTTCCGGCGGGACAGCTTCGCGTAGGTCAGCATCCCCGACATGGGGTTGTTCAGCTGGTGGGCGACCATCGCGGACATCTTTCCCAGGGAGGCGAGCTTCTCCCGGAGGATCATCTGCTGCTGGGCGTTCTTCAGGTTTTCCGTCATCGTGTTGAAGGCCAAGGCCAGGTCCCCGATCTCGTCCTTCGAGGCGACGTCGATCTTGTGGTCGAGGTTCATGTTCGCCACCTGGCGCGTCCCCTCGATCAGCTTGGAAATGGGTTTGTGAAGCACCCGCCGCACAAGCGCCCAGAACACCAGCGGCGTCAGCAGGACCAGGAAACCCGAGATCACGAGAATCTTCCACCGCGTGTCCGCCACGCTCTGGTCCACCTCCCGGAGCGACATCTGGATGTCCATCAGCCCCAGGAGCTCCTCCTCCGGCGGGTGGGCGTGGCATTCGGCGTTCGCGCAGGACGATTCGTTCTCGATGGGATTGATCATCCCCAACATGCGCGTGCCGTCTTCCGCCGTGAGGTAACGGTAGCGGTTCTCCACGGGAATCGTCCCCTTCGCTCCTTCCGTGCGATGGCAGAAGACGCACTGCTCGGCCTTCTTGTCCAGGATCCGGTGGAGATCCGCCGGCCGGCTCGCGAACTGGATCTCCCCCTCCTTGTTGAAGATCCAAACGCCCTCGATGCCCTCCTCGCGTCCGATGTTGTCGATGATGTTCCCCAGGTCTTCCCGGTGGTTCTTGAGCATCGAATACCGCGTGGACCGCTTGATCAGGTCGCTGACCTGCGTGGCGTGGTGGATCACGTTCTTCTCGAGCTGCGTCGAATAACTGCTGAGAAAGACGTAGATCGTGATCGCGAAAAACGCGAAAAACAGCCCGGAAAAGGCCAGGAATACCCTGAATCCCAGACTGCGAAACCACTGCATCTCGAATTGTATCGAAAGCACTGGCCCTTCCCTTTCGCCGTGTCACCCCGAACACCTCGTGCCCCGCCCTCGCGCCCACCCGGGCGCCGGAGGAAAAGGCCCCACCCGGACACGGGCCTCTCGCCTCCGTCCAGCCATTGTAGTCGCACGACGTCGGTCCGTACATACCGCTTTGTCCCCGCGCGCAACGCGGACGCCTCCTTCCTGCACGCTTCTCCCATCGGCAATCCGCGCACAGAGGGCCCTCGTCCCTTCCAATCCTTTCGGAGTCGGGACGTTAGACGGCACCGCCGTCCCCCGCCCCGCCGGCGCGGGGGACGGCGGGCACGACGCGCCCAGATTCTTGGGCCGGGCGGGTTTTCCCCATCTGGTTTTCAGGAAAGGAGATGGGAATCGGGGACCCGAGGAGCACGGAAATTGCATGGACGCCATTCCCTTCGTGTCATCCTTCGAGCGGATACCCCACGGAAGGGGTGCCCGGAAAGGGGGTTCCGTGACGAAAAGAACCCTGAAGAAACGCGTGCTGTTGTTGGAAACGCTGGGCTTCGGATTGGTCATCTCGGCGCTCTGGATGAACGAAATGCTGGACGTGCCCCATCTTCTGTTCAAGACACAGGCCACGCCCGTCAACTGGATGGAAAGCCTGCTCGAGACCTTCCTGACGCTGTGTCTGGCGGTTGTGACGCTTCTGCTCACGCGGGACGGTCTGGACCGGCTCAGGATGCTGGAAGGATTCGTGCCGACGTGCGCCGTGTGCAAGCGGATCCGCGTGGAGGGGCGCTGGATACCCCTGGAAGCCTACATCCGCTCCCACTCGGTCGCGCGGCTCACCCACGGCTTGTGTCCCGCGTGTATGGAAAAGGAATACGGCGTGACTCTCCGGGACGCCGAGGAGGTTCCGGAGGGAGAGGATCCGAAAGAAGGAGGTATCGATGCGATTCGCACTGCTCGGCCATTTCAACCCGAAGGACATGGGTCGCGTGCACCAGAGGGAAGAGGAGGTCTTCGGAAAACCACCCAGGGGGGTGAACGTCATCTCGCGCTATTCGACGGTGGGGGGAAAGGGAGGGTTCGTGAACATCGTGGAGACCAACAACGCGGAAGGCCTGGCCTCCATCCTCTTGAAGTTCCTGAACCTCGTCGAGTTCGAGGTGATGCCGATCGTGGACACGGTCGGCGGGAAGGTGACAAGGCTGGTCTCTGAAGTGGCGGGCGAATTCCTCCCGATGCACGGTCCGGTAGGCGCGCCCGTGCTTCCGCCGGTCGCCGCGCCGGAAGAGGAGGCCATCGAAACGGTCCTGGCGGAAACGCGGAAATTTCCTCCTCCCGCGTCCATCGCGGCCAAGGCCTGCGTCAAGAGCCTGGAGGAATACGAGGAGACCTACCGGCGATCCATGGAGGACATGGAGGGGTTCTGGGCGGAAAAGGCGGAACAGCTGGCGTGGTTCGAGAAATGGGACCGGGTGCTGGACTACGACTTCGAGGATCCCCGGATCCGGTGGTTCGAGGGTGGGAAGCTCAACGTGGCATACATGCGGCGCATCCTGCGGAAGATCGCGGCCGGAGAATGTTCGGAGCTCGGGGACACGACCACGCTGGCCGATCCGGGCGTCGTGGAGGTGCTGCTCCAGGGGTACCAGGACATCGCGACGTGAGTATCACGGTTCTTCTTCGCGCGGATCTCCGGTTTCACAGCGGGATCTCGAAGACCAGGGCGAATTCTTACGCCTGCTTTATCGATCGCTGTCGCGATCGCAAGAGGCTCGAAGAAAGAAGGATTGTGGGAGGCGAATCCTCCGGCGAAGCCGGAGGTTCGGCGATCCGCGGCCGCGGGATCGCCGTGGTCCCGGACCTGGTGTTCCCGTGGCCCGGGACACACGCTTCCCACAAGCGGCAACGTTGAAACGGTTTCAAAGAACACAACATTTCAAGGCGCAGGGTTCACGATGCCAGGAAATTTGCTTGTTGCCTTCTTCGTTGACGGGGAGCGTTGAAGAAGAATCTCGAAAGTGGGTGGGCATGATCGCACCCATCTTCGATAGAAATCCTTCCCAACACCGCCACGGTCATCCCGTCAAGAAGGGCCTTCTGAATCCGCCACAATGACGGGGGCCGGGTGCGCCGATCGAAATTCCCAGGGGGAAAAAGAGAGGAACCTTAGCCTCTCAGCGGGGCAGGGGCGCTTCCCGCGTCCGCGCCGCCTCGAGCAGCGCCCGGGACGCCGCCGTCTGCGGGTCGAGACAGATCGACTCCGGGCGTCCGATCTCGACCAGCTGCCCCTCGTCCATCACGCCGATCCGGTCGCAGACTCCCGCGGCCTGCGCCAGGTCGTGGGTGATCAGGACGAAGGCCGTCTTGCCTTCCTCGCCGAGGGACGCGAGAAGCGAGAGCACCTCCGCGGCCGCCGTCTGGTCGAGCATGGACGTCGGCTCGTCCGCCACCACCAGATCGGGACGGCCGATCATCGACCGCGCGATCGCCACCCGCTGACGCTGCCCGCCGGAGAGCTCGAAGGGGTAACGCTCCGCGGCGTCCGGTTCCAGCCCCACCTTCCCGAGGGCCTCCCGCGCCCGCGCCGCCCGTTCCGCCTTCGAAACGCCCGCGATCCGGAGGGGCTCGGCCACGATCTCGCCCACCCCGAGGCGCGGGTTGAGGCTCTCGCGCGGGTCCTGGAACACCATGTGGGAACGCACCGCGCGCCCGGGGATCGAGGCGCGCACCTCGCCCGCGCTCGGCGCCAGCGCGCCGCACAGCATCAGGCCCAGCGTCGTCTTGCCCGAACCGCTTCGCCCCACCAGGCCGAACACCTCGCCCTCCGCCACCGAGAGATTCACGCCGTCCACCGCCCGGACGACGTCGGCGCGCCGGAGGAGACCGCTCCGGCGGACGAAGACCCGGCTCAGATCCTTCGTCTCGATCACGACGCGCCTCCTGTTTCGGCGAGCGGCAGTCGCGGGATCGCGAGGATGAGCCGGCGCGTGACCTCGTGCTCCGGCGCCTCCAGGAGCTTCGGCGTCTCCCCTTCCTCCACCACCCGGCCTTCGCGCAGCACGCAGGCGCGCGCGCACGTCCTCGCGATGACCGAGATGTCGTGGGAGATCACCAGAAACGCCGCCCCCGTCTCCTCGCGGGCCGCGTTGATCACGTCCACGACCGTGTTGGCCGAGAGGACGTCGAGCGCCGAGGTCGGCTCGTCCACCACGACGAGATCCGGGGAGAGGGCGACCGCCATGGCGATCGCGGCCCTTTGCCGCATGCCGCCGGACAGCTCGAAGGGAAACCGGTCCACGGCCGAGGATTCCAGGCCGACGCGCTGCACGAGCCCCTGCGCCTTCTCGAGGGCCTCCCTCCAGCCCGTCCGCTGGTGCGTCGTCCAGATCTCCGCGATCTGCTCGCCCATCGTGACGACGGGGTTGAAGGCGTTCATCGCGTCCTGCAGCACCACGGACATCCGCTTCCAGCGAAGCGTCCGGTAGGCCGCGGACCCGGACGCGAGTTCAGCGCCGGCGAAGCGGACGGTTCCCGTGCGGCGGGCGGTCGCGGGCAAAAGCCCCAGCACGGCGTGGGCCAGCGTGCTCTTGCCCGAGCCCGATTCGCCGGCGAGTCCGAGCGACCCGGCGCGCTCGAGGACGAGATCGGCGCCCTCGACGGCGGGGCGCGGGGCGCCGCCGTACACCACGGTCAGGTCCGACACCTCGAGAAGGGGCGCGGGTTGTCCGTTATCGGGCAAGGCGTCCTCCCTTGAGTCGCGGGTCCATCTTCCGCTCGATGGACATCCCGATGAGCCCGAGCCCCAGCAGAAGCGCGGTCAGGCAGAGGCCGGCGGGCAGGGCCCACCAGAGCCAGGCGGATCCGGCGAACAGGGCGGGGAAGGCGAAGGCGTGGTGGAGAACGGTCCCCCAGGAGATCGCAGTGGGATCGCCGAGCCCCAGGAAGCTGAGTCCGGCCTCGGCCATCACGGCGTGGCTGGTCTCCATGATGGAGACGACGAGTACGAGCGGAAGCAGGGGCGGCAGGACGTGCTTCCACAGGATGTAGGCGCGGCCCCCCCCGGCGAGCTTCGCGGCGGTCACGTAGGCGCGCTTCTTCTCGACGAGCACCTGGGCCCGGATCATGCGCGCTGGAAACGCCCAGGAGATGAGGACGAAGGAAACGACGATGACCTCGAGCCCCGCGCCGAGGTAGGCCGCCAGGACGACGAGCAAGGGGAGCCTCGGGACGGCGAGAAAGAAGTCGACGCCCCGCATGAGAATGCGGTCCCACCAGCCGCCGAGGTAGCCCGCGAGCAACCCGACGACCACCCCCAGCACGGTGGCCGCGGCCCCCGCGCTGAATCCCACGGCCAGCGACACGCGGGTCCCGGCGATGACCTGGCTGAGGATGTCGCGGCCGACGTCGTCGGTGCCGAGCCAGTGGCGGGTCGATGGGGATACGAGAGCAGTGTCGGTGTCGTCGCGGGGATGATAGGGGGCGAGCCAGGGCGAGGCGAGGGCCGTCGCGAGAAAGAGGATGACGATGACCAGGCCGGTCCGGCTCATTTCGTCGCTTCCGTTCTGGGGTCCACGAAACGCAGGGTGCAATCCACGAGGATGTTGGCCCCGACGATCGAGAGCGCGGTGACCAGGAAGACGCCCTGGAGCACGGGGTAGTCGTGGACCAGGGTGGCCTCGTAGGTCAGTCTTCCCATGCCGGGGTAGTTGAACACGGTCTCGATGAAGAGGGTCCCCGTCACCAGGAACCCGACCTGGATGCCGAGCCGCGTGTAGAGCGGGAGGATGCTGTTCCGCATGCCGTAGCGGAAGAGCTTCCGCGTCCCGGAAAGCCCTTTCGCTTCCGCCAGGGTCATGTAGGGTTCGCCGAGCGTCGCCACCATCGAACTGCGCATGACCAGGAAGACGCCGGCGGTCTGCTCGAGCACGAGCACGGCGAGCGGGAGGGCGAGGTGCCAGAGGATGTCGAGGGCGGCGTGGACGGGCGAGGGGTAGGTGGCGAAGGGGGAGGAGGCGCCGCCCAGGGGAAACGCCCCCAGAAACGAGGCGAAGGCGACGATGAACAGCATGCCGATCAGGTAGGCCGGCATGGCCTGGACCCCGAGCACGGCGGACAGCAGGCTCCGGTCGGCGACGGAGCCCTGGCGGCGCGCGGCCAGGGCGCCGAGCAGGACCCCCAGCAGCGTCGAGAGGACGAAGGCCGAGCCGGCGAGGAGCAGCGTCCAGGGCAGGCGCCCGGCGAGGAGGCGGGACACGGGCGCCTTGAAGTAGACGGCGTGGCCGAGGTCGAGGCGGGCGAGGTTGCCGAGGTAGTGCAGGAACTGGACGTGGAGCGGCTTGTCGAGCCCGTGGTAGGCGAGGATCTTCTGCCGCGCCGCCTCGTCCAGGTGGATCGAGCCGTCGACGTCCGTGCCGGTCATGACGTCGGTGGGATCGCCCGGCATGAGCCGGGGCAACGCGAAGTTGAACACCAGGATGGCGAGGACGATCAGGACGTACTGTCCGGCGCGTGCAAGCATGCAACAGGTCGCCTTGTGGATTTCAGGCTTCAGGAACCATTTGTGGGAGGCGTGTGTCCCGGGCCAGCCGGGCTTTGAGGCCCGGGACCGCGGCGATTCTTACGGCCACGGATCGCCGAACCTCCGGCTTCGCCGGAGGATTCGCCTCCCACAAGCGACAACCTCGGAAAATGTTCCCGTGAAAACGCACGGGTTGAAATTGCAGGGCGAGCGGCTCGACCAAGGGGTTCGACTGAGGATCACCCGAAGTCCTCGCCGGGGTGCTGCGGGCGAGACCCGCCGTCGCCTGCTTTGCATGCGCAAGGGCTATGGCGGGCAGGCTGCCCGCGCTCCCGGCCGTGGCACGTGCTGAAATCTCCAATTTGAAATCCCGATCCGGCCATTCCAGCATGGACGATCTACGAGCGGAACGCCCCGCCGGGCAGGGTGCGGATCCCGCTTCCGAGGACGGCGTGCACGTCTTCCCCGGCGCAATCCAGGCACACCGGTTTTCCGGCGGACAGCCTCGCGCGGGTCTCCATGAACGCCTCCCCGCAGGACGAGCAGGTCGCCGAGTCGAAGATGGGGGCCCAGGCGGGCAGGTTGAAGGGAGCGTCGCGGACCTCGAAGAGCTCCGCCTCCGGTTTCTGGACGGTCTCGAAGGAGAGCTCGGTCCACAGCTGCTTCATCCGCTTCGATCCCTCCGGATCGACCTGCCTCTCCTTCACGATGCGCCGGAACAGATCGTTCGCTTCCCTCTGCCGCTCGTTTTCCGGCGCCTCCCCCCAGCCGCCGGGCCGCAGGATCACGCGGACGGCCTTTTCGAGCTTCCGCGAGAGGAGCGTGACGGCGGTCTTCCCGAGGTCCGCGTAGATCAGGGCGTTGTTGCCGAAGCTGCAGCCCGTCGTGAACTGGACGCCGTCGGCGAAGCAGTTGTTGCACTCGACCACCGCGACCAGCTCCTCCATGCCCGTGTTCTCGAAGTCGAGGCGGCTCAGCGCAGCGTGCCCGGCCCGCACGCCGAGCGCCAGGCCCGGGCAGAAGTGGCCGTGCAGGACCGCGGAAGCCAGCAGCAGGTTCTCGAAATCCTCCGCCTCGAGCATGCGCCTCACGTCCTCCCGGGGGTCCTCGACGCTCATGGTCTCCTCCTTTCCACGAAGGCCAGCTTGTTCTCCGTCAGGGGGATGCCGATGCCGATGCCGCCGGGCGTGAAAAACCAGCCGTCGAACACGGCGGGATCGTAGACGAAGTAGACCCGGGGATGCCACAGCGCGATCGACGGCAGGTCCCGGGCGAGAATCTCCTGCATGCGGAAGACCAGCGCGCGCCGTTTCCTCGGATCGGCCTCGGCCCGCTGCGCTTCCCCGAGCCGCTCCAGCGCCTCGTTCCGGTAGCCGAAGGCCCCGGACCGGAGGACGGAAGCCCCCTCGCCGGAGGGCGCGGACAGGCAGAACTGCTTCCGGAGCACGTCGGGGTCGCCCCCCAGCCCCCCGTGGCCGTCGATCGCGATCTCGAAGTTCCCCTCGCGCAGGAAGGCGTCGAGTGTGGAGGGGGCCAGCGCCTTGACCGTGAGGGAGAGGCCGATCTCTCCGGCCCGGTCGGCGACGTACTCGGCTTCCCGCACGTAGTCGGGCGCCGCCAGCAGCGTGAAACGCTTTCCCGTCGCGCCGGCTTCCGCGAGCAACCGGCGCGCCTCGTCGAGGTCCGTCTCGAACCCGCCGATGTCCGGATGCCGCCAGGGGGAGGTCCTTGGAAGAAAGGCCGGGGAGCCGGGCAGGACGTGCCCGTGCCGGATCCGCCGGGCGATCTCCTCGTGGTCCACGGCGAGCGCCAGCGCGCGCCGCGTCTTCGCGCGCCCGAGCGCGGGCCGCTGGTGGTTGAACACGATCTTCAGCACCCAGTCGCCCGGCCCCTCCAGGATCTCGAGCCGGGGATGGTCGAAGAAGGCGTCCGCGGCGTCCAGCGTCCTCGAGAACAGGAGCATGGCGTCGATGTCGCCGTTTCTCAGGGAGAGCAGCCGGTCGCCGCAGGCGACGTACTGGATCTTGTCGACCTTCGGGGGCCCGAGGAAGTAGTCCTCGTTCGCGACGTAGGCGTAGGTCCCCTGGGTCTTGTCGTAGTGCTCGAGGCGGAAGGGCCCGGATCCCGTCACGGAGGCGGGACCGGAGAAGGTCTCGGGATCCTCGACGTCCTTCCAGACGTGGGCGGGGATCACGGGAAAGCAGCCCGCCACGTCGTTCAGGAAGGGGGCGAAGGGCTCGCGAAGCCGCAGGGTCACGTGCAGGTCGTCGAGCGCCTCGGCGCCGGCGATCGTCTCCATGTCCGTCCAGCCGAAGCGGTGGCGCCGCAGGTAGTCCGCGGAGAAGGCGACGTCGCGGGCGGTCAGCCGGCGCCCGTCGTGCCAGCGGATCCCGGGCCTCAGCTCGAACGTGTAGGACAGGCCGTCCGGCGAGACCTCCCACGCGAGGGCGAGGAGGCCTTCGAGCCCGTCCTCGTCCTTCCAGACGAGCGTGTCGAAGAGGTAGGACATGTGGATGTAGCCCGGCCCCCGCGGGTAGAACTGGAAGGGGGTGGGCCGGCCCCAGTCCTCGCCCGGGAACCGGATCACGACGCCCCCGTTTCCCGGGGCCAGCGCGCGGCCCTGGCGGTACGTCCGCGAGACCAGGATCGCGAGCGGCACGCCGACCAGGAAGGCGGCCGCGAGCGCGCCGAGCAGGAGGCGTCTAGTTCCCATGCGCGTCGACCCTCCACGTCATCACGCCGGTGCGGCCCGCCGTCTTGCGGTCCACGAGACCGTCCCGGGCGAGAGACCGGAGGATCCCGTCGATCCGGGACGCGAGCTCGTCTTCCGGCAGGTCCGAGAATCCCGAAAAGAAGCGGCGGGCGAACGTGGCGACGTGCTCCACGGGCTCGCGTCTCTCGTAGGAGACGGCGTCGAACTCGACGTCCGCATACACGCCGCGCGTGTAGAGCAGGTTGAAGGCCAGAAGGAGGTTCCAGGACCCGTCCGGGGCGGGCCCGGTCCCGAGTTCCCGGCGGAGCCGGTCCATGAGCGGGTGGACGCGCGGCCCCGCCCAGGAGCGGTAGAA
>CAZDSO010000063.1:0-23056 GCA_964508045.1 uncultured Planctomycetia bacterium
TGCAGGCCGGAGCAGGCCGGCGGACCTCGAAAATGACTACAGCGCGAATACCTCTTGAGGAGCCATGCAGCAGAGCGCTCACACGGCACGGAGAGGGTACGGGGTGCCGGTGACGAACAGGGAAACCGGTCGAGCCGAGGGCGGCTTCTACTCCTCGATGAACTCGAAGGAGGAGGAGACCTTGTTCCACCAGTTGAGCCAGCTCCTCCCGTTGCACCCGAAATTCGGCGAGCGTTCCGGCTTTTCGGCGTTGAACTTGTTCGAGTGGAAGACGTAATCGTTGAGGATGTCGGCTTTCTGCATGTTCTGCCAGGTATTGCGGCCGGAGGACTGGGCCGGCAGGACCTTGATGATGGCTTCCAGGGCGTTCTTGGACCGGTTCTTCTTGAGGACGTCCGCGGCGGCGTCGACCACGGGGACCTCCGTGGCTTCGAGGAGGTTCAGGACGTGATCGAGGCACTCGTCCTCCTTCCAGATCTCCTTCTTGCCGAGCCAGCGCGTGCAAAGCGCGCGTGCCGTGATGTTGTTGTCCTGGCCCTTGGCCACGTCGATGAGCTCACCGCGGTGTTCGGGGAGGATGTGGCCGGGTTTCTGGAAGTACTTCACGGCGATGTTGTGGAACTGGGTCCCGGCCTTCACCTCCTCGGAGAGCTTGTGCTGGAGCCGGCGGTTTCCCCGGCGGATGGCCTTGCGGTACTTCTCGATGACCGTCTGCTTGGGAAGGCGGATGGCGAGAAAGAGGATCGACGCCGCATGCTCGGGGGGATAGGAGGCGATGGCCTCGAGGGCCTGCATCCGCGCCGCGAGGCTCCTCTCCTCGTCCTCGAAGAACATCCGGATGGGCTGGACGGCCTTGGGCTCCTTCCAGTCGAGGCCCAGGACCTCGATGGATTCGATGGCCACGCTCTCGAACTCGGAACCGGTGGCCTGGATCAGGTGGGAGACGACCTCCGAGGAACGCACGTTCATGAGCTTGAGGGCCCGGACGATGTTCAGGGCCAGGGTCATGTTCTGGTTCTTCTCGAGGCATTTCCGAAAGACCTTCAGCATGTCGTCCAGGGATTCCTTGGCCTGCATCTTTCCCAGGGCTTCCGCGGCTTTCATGGCGGCCCGGGTCTTGGCCGGAGACTTCATCACCTCCACCAGCTTTTCCCAGGAGGGCTTGTACTTCAGTCTGCCCATGGCTTCCGCGGCCGCCCCGACGACGCTCTCGAAAAGGCTGTCCAGGTAGGGCTCGAGCCTCTTCGCCGTCTTCTCGCGCGTCTCGGCGTCGGCCAGGGGCTCGGCGATCTTGGCCAGGTTCCGGATCACGTCGGCGAGCATGGCGCGCTTCGCACGGTCCTGGCCCTCGCATTCCTTCAAGATGTCTCCCAGGGGTTCCAGAGTCTCGGAAGCGGCGATGTCGCCCAGGACGCTGATGACGCGGTTCCGGATGTCCTCGTTGTCGTAGGTGAGGAGCGGATCGATGAGCAGCGGGACCGCCCATTGGAACGAGGGATTGTTCCAGTCCCGGATCCAGTCCGCGATGGCGCTCGCGCCCTCCTGTCTCAACGTCCTCGCGCGCTGGCGCTCAAAGGCCTCCCGGAAATCCTCCCGGATGATGTCGAGATCGTTCCACTCGGGTTTCTTCTCGATGGTCTTCCACCAGCGCAGCCAGCGGTCCGGCCGGGAGAAGTCGGGAAGACAGATCTTCTTCAAGGCCGCGATCGCGTCGGAAGACGTCGCGGCGGACTTCATGGCCTTCAACAGCGCCGGGATCCGGATCCGGTACAGCGGCGGCCCGTTCCACCAGGCGCCCAGATGCGTCACCGCGTCGCGGCGCTTGATGAGGTTCTTTTCCTTGAGATCCGTCGCGATGCCCGTGACGATCTTCAAGGACGCCTCCGAGCTGTGCTTCATGAGGAGCTCGAAGATCTTGAGATAATCCTTCAGCAGGCCGAGAAACCCCTCGATGATCTTGTGCACGTCCCCGTCGCCGATCTCGAGAAGATAGTCGAACAGCGTCAGGCAGACCTGGATGTCCGCGTTGCTCCTCTCGTGCTGCTCGATGAAGCGGAGAACCGCCTTCACCTTCTCCGGAATCCCCGAATCGGGATGCCGGCGCCCCAGGGCCGTCAACCACGCCGCGCAACGGCGCCGGTCTTCCCCGCGCAGGCTGTTGGTCGCCAGGACCAGGTTCGTCACCAGCTCCTTGAGCACCTGGGGGCTGTCCGAATCGACGCCGACGAGCGCGTTCACGGCCTTCCCCTGTTCCACCGCGGACTTGCTGCGCAGGCCCTTCTTGACCTCGCGGAGCTGCTTGAGGACCTCGCGGTCCGGCGTCCCACCTGGCTTTTCCCCACCCGGCTGGCCGGCGAACAGCAAGGACGTCATGCCCGTAAGTACTACGAGGGCCGCCAGAACCGTCGTCGACCTTTTCATGATCTCCTCCGCAGGATGTTCGGGAATGGCTTCCGGGCTACGGTATTCTGGCAGGAACCCCGGAACGTGTCAATGCGATGCGAGCCGGCGACGAAGGCCCGTTGCTTCCGCGGGAACCTCGGAGCGGCAAGAGTTCGGATCCTTCGCGTCCCTGTCAGGAGCACTCCGAGTAGCCGCACGCCCGGCAGACCACGCACCCGGAATCGTGGTCCACGATGCCCCCGCAGTCCGGACAGGCGCCCTTCTTGCTGAGCCGGATCCGGATCGGACCGGTCTTGCGGCGCGGCGGCGCGCCGGGCGGGACGGGCTCCTCCTCCTTCTGGCGAAGGTAGGCCTCGAGGGCCCGGGAGATGGCGTCGGCGCAGGAGAGAATGCGGCCCCCCTCCCCCCACGCCGTGGAATGGCAGCTGATGCCCTTCAGCTGGCCGATGATGGGGATCACGTCGCCGCCCGAGCGCAGCACGAAGGAAATGAGACGGCAGATGGCCTCCGTCTGGGAGGCCGCGCAACCGCCCGCCTTCCCCATCCACGAGAAGACCTCGAAGGGGCGCCCCTGGTCGTCCTCGTTGATGGTGACGTAGAGGTTCCCGCAACCCGTCCTCATCTTGCGCGTCGAGCCGCGCATCAGGCTCGGACGGGGACGGGGCTTGACCAGCACCTCCACCGGGCGCGTCTCCCCCCCCGACGCCTCCGCCTCCTTCGACGTCCCCTCCCCCAGGTTCAGTACCTGCTCGCTCCGGGACCCGTCCCGGTAGACCGTCACGCCCTTGCACCCCAGGCTGTAGGCCAGACGGTAGACCTCGTCCACGTCCTCGCGCTTCGCCTCGTTGGGAAAGTTCACCGTCTTCGACACGGCGTTGTCCGTGTGGGCCTGGAACGAGGCCTGCATGCGGACGTGCCACACCGGCTCCACCTCGTGGGCCGTCACGAAGAGCCGCTTCACCTCCTCGGGAACCTCGTCGATCCCCTCCAGATTCCCCGTCTCCGCGATCCTCTTCATCAACGCCTCGTCAAAGAAACCCTTCTCGCGGGCCGCGCGCTCGAAGGCCGGATGCGTCTCCGCCAGACGCTCCCCGTCCATGACGTTGCGAAAGAAACTGACCGCAAACAAGGGCTCGATCCCGCTCGACGCGCCCGCGATGATCGAGATCGTTCCCGTGGGCGCGATCGTCGTGGTGGTGGCGTTGCGGATCGGCAGATCGCCCCGCTCCTTGAAGATGCTCTTCTCGTAGTTGGGAAACGGCCCCCGAACCTCCGCCAGCGCCCGCGAGGCTTTCTTGGATTCCCGGTCGATGAAGGACATGATCTTCGCCCCCGTCTCCAGCGCCTCCGCGCTGTCGTACGGGATTCCCAGCTCGATCAGAAAATCCGCGAATCCCATCGCCCCCAGCCCGATCTTCCGGTTCGCCTTCGTCATCTCCGCGATCCGCGCCAGCGGATACCGGTTCATGTCGATCACGTCGTCCAGGAAACGGACCGCCCGGTGCACCACCGTCTCCAGAAGACCGAAGTCGATCTCCCCGTCCTTCACCATCTTCGCGAGATTGATCGAACCCAGGTTGCAGGACTCGAAGGGAAGGAGCGGCTGCTCCCCGCAGGGATTCGTGCTCTCGATCTCCCCGCACGTGGGCGTGGGGTTGTCCGCGTTCAGGCGGTCCAGGAACACGATCCCCGGCTCCCCGTTGCGCCAGGCGTGGTCCACGATCGTCTTGAACACCTCCGGCGCCGACAGCTCCCCCGCCGCACTCCCGTCCCGGGGGTTGTACAGCGTGTACGTCCCCCCAGCCTCCAGAGCCTCCATGAACTCCGCCGTCGTCGCCACGGAGATGTTGAAGTTGTTCAGCGATTTCTCCTGCTCCTTGCTGTCGATGAACGCCTGGATGTCCGGATGGTCCACCCGCAGGATCGCCATGTTCGCCCCGCGGCGGAATCCACCCTGGTTGATCGCTTCCGTCGCCTCGTTGAACACACGCATGAAACTCACCGGACCGCTCGCCCGACCGTGAGACGTGGACACCAGGTCGTCCGATGGACGGATGCGGCTGAAGGAAAAACCCGTCCCCCCCCCGCTCTTGTGAATCATCGCCGTGTTCTTGATGATCTCGAAGATCGAATCGAT
Organism: uncultured Planctomycetia bacterium; assembly: GCA_964508045.1. GTDB lineage: Bacteria > Planctomycetota > JAKEIC01 > JAKEIC01 > CAZDSO01 > CAZDSO01. Next base: position 4,541 of record CAZDSO010000063.1, read on the forward strand.
CGAATCGTCCACCGGAAGAACGAAACACGCCGACAGCTGCTGGAGCTCCCGCCCCGCGTTCATCAGCGTCGGGGAATTCGGCATGAACCACAACTTCGACATCATCTCGTAATACCCGCTCTCCACCTCCCCCACGTCCACCGAACGGTCGTAGAGAAGCTCCGCCTGGGCGATGTTGTGCGCCACCCGCCGGAACATCTGCTCCGGCGTCTCGATCAACGCACCCGAGGCGTCCTTGCGAAGGTACCGGCGCTCCAGCACCTTCCGGCCGTTGGCCGACAAATCTACCGGCTCGTTCTCCACGCTCCGTGAAACCGCCTCCCCCTTGACTCCGACCGACTGAATCAGCTCCGACATCACACCCTCCCGGCCTGTCCGTAGAAAAGGTCTCGATGAATCCGGGTCTCGCCCAGCATGAAGGCGAAACCTTCCCCTTACACATGATTTTGTGGAACGCGGAGATTCTACATACAAGATATGGGGAAATCAAACGGAAAATGGAAAAAACGAAAATGCGCATAAACCGCTGTCGCAAAGGGAAATAGGCACGAAAAGCACGAAATGACCGAACGGTCATTTCGGTTTTTCCACCTCGGATCGGAGGCCCTCGAGCAGGACGCCGCGACCCAGCGGCCGGACCTCGCAGTCGAAGGAGGCGAGAAAGAGGGGGTTCTCGCACAGGCCCCCGGAGAGATGGAAGACGCGTGGACGGCCGGCGAAGCGGTGCGCGAGGTCGGCAAGTCCCTTGACGAACAGGGCGGAGGCGTCGGGGATGCCGGTTCCCTCGGCGATCCGGTCGAACATCTCCGAGAGGGCGAAGATGCCGCAGGTGACGTGCAGGCCCTTCGAGGCCGGCTGGACGTCGTTCCAGTCGAGGCCGAAATGGGCGCCGAGGAGTTCCAGGCTGAACCCGCACAGGGCGCCGCAGGAGTCGTTCCAGTCGCAGGCTTTCAGCCGGCCGGCGTGGACCTCCACGCGTTTCATGTCTCTCGCCCCCACGTCGATCAGGTTGAACGTCTCACCGGCGAGGATGCGCCCGCCGCGGGCGAGCGCGACCAGCTCGTTCACCACGGTCTCGCTCCACCGCGAGGCGTTGTGCCCCGTGGCGGCGTCCGCCCGGAAATCGGGCGGGAGGGCGTCGGTGCGTTGCACGCGGAGGCCGCTCTCGTCCAGGATCTTTGCGTAGGTCGTTCCGGCGTCCAGGTATCTCATGGCATTTCCCGATCGTGTCTTTGTATATTCGTGCATTCGGGCCCGTGTCTGTGGCCAGATACACGAATCCAACCATACACGAATATACCATTTCACATGACAGCGGTGGTTTTGAGAACGTGGAGGTATCCGTGATCGTTCTCGGACTCTCTCGCGACGTGCACGATCCCGCTTCCGCGCTCGTGGTGGACGGGGAGGTCGTCGCGGCCGCCGAGGAGGAGAGGTTCACCCGCGTCAAGCACGCTCCCCACACGCCCCCGGTTCGTTCCGCGCGGTTCTGCCTGGAATCCGCAAGCCTGTCGGCCTCGGACGTGGACCTCGTGGCCTACCCCTGGTCGCTCGATGCCTATCGCGAGAACCGCTGGGTCTTCGCCCGGCGCGTCGGCCCGATCCTGCCGCGTCACGCCTGGCGGGCCGTGATCCGGACGGGCTCCCGCTGGCGCCGGGAGGAAGCCGGGCTCGAGAAGGTCCTTTCGTCGCTGGGCGTCGATCGCGGCCGCACGGTGCTTCGGTCCGTCCCCCACCACCTCGCCCACGCCGCCTCGGCGGGACCGCCTTCGGGCCTGGGCCGCTATCTCGCCCTCACCGCCGACGCCATGGGGGAGTTCGACAGCGCCGGCGCCTGGCTCGTGCGCGACGGCCGGTGGCGCAAGGTCTGGACGCTCCACCTTCCCGATTCCCTGGGGACCTTCTTCACGGCCGTCACCGAGTTTCTGGGGTTCGAGCCGAACGACGGGGAGTACAAGACCATGGGACTCGCCGCGCTGGGGAATCCCGAGGCGGTCGATCTCTCCCCCTTCTGCCGCCTCGAGGGGAGCGGGGCCTGGGCCGACCCCCGCCACGTCTTTCCCCCGCGCGCCCACCGGAGGGGGGGGCGGTACTTCGGCGTCGAATTCGAGCGGGCGCTCGGTCCGCCGGGCATGGGAGAACGTCCCCGCCCCCCCTACACGGACATCGCGGCCGCCGCGCAGAAGATCGTGGAGGACGCCGTGCTGGGGTGGCTCCGGGGGCCGCTGAAGGGGGCGCTGGAAAGCGCCGGCGGAAACCTCTGTCTCGCCGGCGGGGTCGCCCTCAACGTCCGGCTGAACGGCTTCCTCCTCCGGGAGCCCTCCGTGAAACGGTTGTGGGTCCAGCCCGCGTCGAGCGACGCGGGCGGGGCGCTGGGCGCGGCCGTCTGGGCGTCGATCCGTGCAGGCGAGTGTTGCCGGCCCCTCGCCCACGCCTTTCTGGGGCCGCGTTTCGAGAGCGGCGCATTGCGGCGGCTCCTCGAATCGAGGCGCCTGCCCTTCTCGGAACCTCCCGATCTGGAAAAGGAAGCCGCGCAGCGCCTCGCCGGGGGGGAGACCCTCGGGCGGTTCGACGGCGCCATGGAATGGGGGCCCCGCGCGCTGGGGAACCGCTCCATCCTCGCCCACCCCGGCAGGCCCGGGACCGCGGACCGCGTCAACGCCGCGGTCAAGTTCCGCGAACGCTGGCGCCCCTTCTGCCCCGCCGTCCTCGAGAGCCGGGCGCCGGAGATCTTCGGGGCGCGGGAGCCCTCACCCTTCATGACCGTCAACCATGACGTCTCCCCCGCGTGGCGGAGCCGGATCGCCGAGGTGGTCCACGCCGACGGGACCGCCCGCATCCAGACCGTGGACCCGGTCGCGACGCCGGGCTTCCACCGCCTTCTCGAGGCGTTCTCCGAGCGCACCGGCCTTCCCGTTCTACTGAACACCTCCCTCAACCGCCGCGGGGAACCCATCGCCTGCACGCCGGAAGACGCGCTCGACATCTTCTTCGGCTCCGGGCTCGACGCGCTGATCCTGGGGCCCTTCCTGCTCTCCAAGAGCGACCTGGGGAAAAGGAGGAACGACGGCGGCATCCGGGAATCGTCAAGGGGGAGTCGGTAACGAGCGTTTCGCGCCGTCGCCCCTCGCGGGCACCGATCGGCGTGCATCGGCGGTTGAAATGGCAAACGCACCTTCCTGAGTTCCTGAGTTCCAGATTTCTTCGTGACTTCGTGCCTTGGTGCCTTGGTGTTCAGAACCGGGTCGCCGCGGTGCTGCGGGCTGGAAGCCCGCGGTCCAAAGGAGACGGATCGCCGTGGTCCCGGGCCGAAAGGCTGGGTGGCCCGGGACGCACGCCTCCCACAAGCGGCGCCGGCTTGCCCGCGTCCCGCCACGCCGCCGGTTTTCTCTCGCCAAGACGCAACTTTCAGGGGAAGAGGAACCACGCCACGGCGTGGATCCGGGCGAGCAGGGCCCAGCGCCTCAGCGCGGCGCGCGTGGGCGGGGCGGACCCCGGCGGGGCGAAGTAATGCTTGAGGAAGCGCAGCTTCTCCTTCAGCGGGACGGGCAGGCCGCGGGAAGCGGTCTTGCGGGCCGAGCGGTCCAGGCGCATGAGGTTGCCCAGGCGGGCCCGGCGGGAGAGAGGCCGTGGGGAACGCCTGGCGAGGTCCCAGTCCACGATGTAGGCCTCGAGAGTCTCTCCCGCCTCCCGGACGAGGACGTTCTTGAGGTTGAGATCGGCGTGCCGGAACCCGGCGTCGTGCATGCGCCGGACGGCCCGGGCGGACGCGCGGGCGCACGCCCGGTCCACCGGCGTCGTCTCGAGCCGTGCGGCGAGATCCCGGCCTCCTTCGATTTCCTCGGTGACGAGGACGGCGCGGTAGAACAGGCCCAGGCGCCGGAAGGTGACGGCGGCCAGGGGCGCGGCGGTGGGGACGCCGGCGGCCATCGCGGACCGGGTCAGGGCGAGCTCGCGGAACGCCCGCGAGGGGCCCGCGAACCACCCGCCGAAGAGAAGCCCGGACAGCCCGCCGTGGCGAAGAAAGCGCACCACGGCCCGGCGCCCCTCCCCGCCCGGCACGGCCAGGGAGAAAACCTCGGCCCGGCCCCGGTAACGCGCCGCCTCCGGCGGGGGCCGGTACGCCGGGTCGGCGAGGTTCATCGTCTCGAAGGCGTCGCGGAAATCGCGCCGGACCCACGCGTCGGCCCGGCCGATCCGTACGCGGTCGAAATCCGCCGTCGAAGCCGCATCCTTGCCGTCCATGGCGCCTCATCTTACCAGCTTCCCGGCATCCGTCCCGGACTTTCGACCCTGGAGCTGCGGCTTTCGAACTTCGACTTTCAACTTTCGACTTCCGACTTTCGATCTACAACCGTACGCTGGGTTCCATGGACGTTCCCAGACGCATCGGCATCGTGGGCCACCCGCCCGAATCCGTCCTGAAGGCCTACCGGTCGGCCGGAGCGACGCTGGTGGATCTCGACATCCCCCGGCCCGAGGCGCCCATCCGTCTGGCCGATCCCCACGTGCCCCGCGTCTTCTGCGCCACGCTCAGGACCGTCCTGGCCAACGCCCTGGCCCTGCCGCTCGATGCCATCGTCTCGGGCGTGGGCGAGGACAAGTGCGACGGCATGCGATTCCTCGTCCGCATCCTGCGCGACCTCGGCCTGGGGCCCGTCCGGGAGACGCGCAACCTGGCCGTGGAGGGGTTCGGCACGCCCCTTTGCGACGGCAAGGGCCCTCTCCGCGCCCGCGTGGAGGCCGTGATGGACCGCGTCGTCACGGGCGTGCGGGCAAACCCTCCCCCGCCCGAACCCGACCCGCCCGCCGCCTTCTGGGGCGTTCCGCCCTGCGATCTCTCCCTGCTCGACCTCTTTCCGGACCACACGCAGATTCTCGGATGGACCCGGTGCGTGGAGAACGACACGCCCGCCGACCTGGAGGTGGAGACCTACGTCCCCCCCGGCGTGCCCGCGGTCTTCTTCGCCCAGTCCTTCTGCCAGAAGAACGTCCTGGCGAAGTACCTGGCGGGAAAGCACGAGGGCCTCTACGTGGAAGCGGACGAGAAGGTCACGGGCTCGATCCGCGCCAAGGTCGAGGCGTTCCTCGCGCTGAACGCGCGGCCGACGCGTTAGCGAAAGCGCGGGGGGGTATGGGTCACGGGTCACGGGTCACTGCCCCTTTGGAATTCTTGGCGGTCTTGGTGTACCTGGTGTTTCTGCGAGAACGATCCCGCCGTGCTCATTTCCTCTGACCCATGACGAATAACCTCCTCCCGCCGCAGGCGCTTTCGAGATCCGCAACCCCTCCAGGTAGAGATGCTCGAGCCCGGAGCCGAAGAAGACGTCGAGCGCGTCCTCCGGCGTGCAGGCGATCGGCTCGCCCCGGCGGTTCAGGGAGGTGTTCAGCACGGCGGGAATGCCCGTGCGTTCGAAAAAGCCCGAGATCAGGCGATGGAACCCGGGCGCCCGCTCGCGGTCCACGACCTGGGCCCTCGACGTGCCGTCCACGTGCACGGTCTCCCCGATGCGGTCACGCCACGTCTTGTGGACCGTGAAGGCGAAGCTCATGAAGGGCGAATCGAAGGGCTCGACCAGGAGGCGGGAAGCCTCCCCGGCCAGGACCGACGGGCAGAACGGGCGCCACGGCTCCCGGAACTTGATCGACGCGTTGATCCGATCCGCCGTCCCCGCCTTCCCGGGATGGGCCAGGATGCTCCGCCCCCCCAGCGCCCGGGGCCCGAATTCCATGGCCCCCTGGAACCAGCCCGCCACCTCGCCCCGGGCCAGGAGGGAGGCGCACTCCCGCTCGGGATCGTCGGGTTCGGCGAAGGGGAGGCGGCGGCTCTCCAGAAGCGTCCGCACGGCGTCTTTGGAGAAGGCGGGCCCGAGGAAGGGACTTTCGAGCGGCCGGATCGCATCGCCCCCGTCCCGGGCCACCCACGCCGCGGCGCCCGCCGCGCATCCCGCGTCCCCCGGGGCGGGCGGCACCCAGACCCTGTCGACGCCGTCCAGAAGGCCCAGGCGACGGTTCAGCACGACGTTCATGGCCACGCCGCCGGCGAGGCAGAGGCGCCCCGAGCGCGCGAGGGGACCGGCGAGCGCGCCCTTCACGGCCGACACGGCTCCCGCCTCGAGCGCCTTCTGGGCGGAGGCCGCCACGTGGACGTGGGGTTCCGAGAGGCCGTCGCCGATCCGGGGGGGGCCGAAGCGCGCCGGGAACCGGTCCGCGTAGAGTCGCCGGCTTCCACGCCCGTTGCGAATCGAAAGCCCCACGGCGGAGCCGTCGACGCGGAATCCGTCGGCGCCGGTCCTGAGGCAGTCGCCGAGCTCGGCCTTGTCGGCGTCTCCGTAGGGGGCCATGCCCATGGTGCGGTACTCGCCGTCGTTGGGGGGCAGGCCGAGGTACTGGGTGACGGAGGTGTAGAACATGCCGAGCGAGTCGGGCAGGACCCATTCGCGGAGGCGCTCGAGCCCTTCGGGCGTTCCTTCGCCGGCCCAGGCGCAGGCGAGTTCGCCGCGGCCGTCGGCGGAGAAGACGGAGGCGTCGTCGAAGCCCGAAAAGAGGAAGGCGGAGGCGGCGTGGGCGAGGTGGTGCTCCACGGGAACGAGGCGGGCGTCGAGACCGATCTCGGAGGCGAGGCGCTGGAGGCGTTTTCGGATCTTGCGGGACCGTTTCCAGAGGTCGCGGGCGTTCTTGAAGGCGCGGAGGGGGTCGTGCCCCATGCGGCGGAGATGGCGCGGCCAGGCGCGCAGCCCTGCGCGGAGGTCCCAGGAGAAGGCGAGTGCGTCCACGTCTTTCGGGGAGACGCCGGACGCCTCGAGGCAGAAGCGGGCGGCCTCGAGGGGCAATCGTCCGGGGGCGTGCTTGACGCGGCAGAAGCGCTCCTCCTCGGCGGCCGCGATCAGGCGCCCGTCGGCGAGGAGGGCCGCCGCAGGATCGTGGTGAAAGAAGCCGCTGATGCCGAGGACGATCACGTCTCCGTCTCCTGTTCCTCCCGGATGGCCTCGAGTTCGGCGATCACCTCGAAGTCCTTGGGGCGTCCGGAGGCGCGCTTGACTTGGATCAAGCGCTCGAGGCCGACGATCTGGACCTTCATGCCGAAAAGATCGAGGACGACGGCGTCCCGGACGAGAGCCTCGTAGGTGCCGCCTCCCGGTATCTCGCCCAGGAGGTCGAGGTCTCCAAGGTCGGTGGTCAGGGTGAAGTTGAGGCCGGAAGCCACGGTCTTCTCGCCCCAGCGAAAGGGCAGGCCCGTCGGCGCCCCACGCGGGTAGGGATCGTGGTCCTTCAGGGCGGAGAAGACCCGTGCGATGTTCTCTCTGGAGCGCCGGTATACGACGTCGAGGTCGAGGGTGAGCCTCGACGAGCCGTGCGCCGTGGCGGCGGCGCCGCCGACGACGATGAACTCGACGTTTCCATCCGTGAGGGCTTTCAAGAGACCCTTGAAATCGGTCATCGGCCGGGTCCCTTCTTCTCTTTTCCTGCGCGCCGGAGCTCTTCCGCGAAACGCTGGAGTTCCATGAGCCTCTCCAGTCTTTCCTGGGGCGTTCGCTTGAGGTTCTCCCGGATCAGGGATCGGTCGACGTGCTTCTTGTAGGCTTCGATGACGGGGTCCGTCTCGTCCGCTTCTTGGTTCACGGCGCTCTCCGCATCCATCCCCGGTTCGGATCGTCTTCTGTGCTCCAGGAAACAGTGTACCGGCTTCGATGCATTTTTCTCATGGAATTCTTGCCCATCCGGGCTACGCGCGGGCGGTGGCGGCGGGAAGTCGAGATTTCGTTGTCTGCAAAGGGGTCAGCAAAGGGGTCCAGCAAAGGGGTCAGTCCGTGATAATGGAAATCACGTCGGTTTTCGCGGCGCTACAGGACCTGTTTCCCCACCTTCCTCCGCAACTTCCACAACTCTCCTCTCCTCGCTTTCCTCACCTGATTCACGAGTTTCGACGCGTACGACGGGCCTCCCATGTGAAGCCGGGAGGCGATCCACCGGTTGTCCGTCACCGTGCTCTTCCGGATCAACCAAGCAATCGCAGCCTTTTCCGGGGCGCCCTTCATCATGGTCTTCAGATCTTCCTCCTCCAGGCCCAACTTCACGAGGCCTTGTTCCACAATCCTCTCCGCCTCGATTTGGTCATGAAACCTCGCGCCGTCTCCCTTGAATGAGTCACGCTGCTTGCCCTCATGACGTGGTACACAGCCCCCCGGAACTCCACTCGCGGTTGCCTTGCCATGAAACCATCCTACGTTCCGAGTCAGGCAACGTTAATTTTAATTTTCACGGACTGACCCCTTGCCAGGATACTATTTCATCACAATATGCGTAGAGGGCCGACTGCAGATGCTGGGGGATGTGCAAGGCGGGAAAATGTGCATGAACGACGCCGGTGGCATGGTTGCGGACACATGGCGTTCGCTGCCGACCCGTTTCCCGAATCTGAACACCGATGAATTCGTGGTGATGCCGAACCATTTTCACGCCATCATGCATCTGACCGAATCTTGTAGGGGCGAACCTCGTGTTCGCCCCCTTGCCGGCAACGACGGGCAGGAGGGCGATCACAAGGATCGCCCCTACGGGACTGCGCCGTGCACCGTCGGCCGTATCATCCAGGCATTCAAATCCATGACGACCCTGCAATATGTTCGTGGCGTGAATGATTTTGGTTGGCGGCAATTCTGCGACCGGTTCTGGCAGCAGAATTATTGGGAACACATCATCCGCAGCGGCGATTCCCTGGAACGCTGTCAAGAGTCATCCAAACTGAGCAGTGCATGTTCGGGTTGGATACGAGACTTTCCGTGATTGGCTACACGACGGCGAACCTGCGATGTCTGAGTGAGGAACTGGACATGGGCCACATCGCAAACGTCTCGGCGATGATCACGGAGGTTGAAAAGGATGACCGCGGCAAATAACGCCGCCTCAAGAAGAGGATGGTAAAAATACTAAAATAAAAGGGCTGACCCCTGATGAGGTCAGGGATTGCCGTCGGAAGGCGGGGAAGGACGGGACGCGAGCCATTTCTTGAAGGATTCCTGGCTTTCCCCGGATGGCCGACCGGCCAGGAGGCCCTCCACGCTGATGTCCTCGTCCAGGTCTTCCCAGTGAATCCCCGAACCCTGCCCGATCAACCTCCAGTTTCCCCGCTCATCTTTCGTGGCGTGAACCAGGCGCGGAAACCAGGCGAGAGGAACCGAGAGGGTCCGCCCGTCGCTCAGGTCCACACGCAAGGTGTCATCCGTCAAAACAACGTCCTGTGCTGTCGGAACGTCGATCTCAATCCTGGAAGTACTCATTCCAGGCCTCCATCAGTTCTCGTCGGTGATCCAGGATGATATCTTGAATCCGGGAGATTTCCGGGGGCCGGAACCCGCCACTCCACTGCAATCGGACAGGGTCCAGCCAGAACTTCGCAACATGGTCGTCACGTTCCACGTGGATGTGCACCGGTTCTTCCCGATCCCCCGCGTAGAAGAAGAAACGATAGGGCCCCTCTCGAAGAACCGTCGGCATCGTGCCTCTTTCCTTCCATCTGGTCGGGGGGACAAGAAGCAAGGGGAAAGGAACCTTGCTCGGGTCGAAATCACTTCACCTATCAAACGATGGAACCCTTTGATAGCATGAGCTTACGGCAAATCATGGTTCCCGTCAAGACTCCGGTGCGGCCTGCTAAAATTCTTCCTTTCACTCTACTACGATGGGGGCCGTGTCTTTACTGTTGACATGCCGAAAACCGATGGTTTGGTGCAGGCCTGCCCGCCGTAGCCCTTGCAGATGCGGAGCAGGCGCGTTGGGGGTCAGTCCTTTTAATTTACGGAGGTTGAAAAGGATGACCGCGGCAAATAACGCCGCCTCAAGAAGAGGATGGTAAAAATACTAAAATAAAAGGGCTGACCCCTGATTCGACCGTTTGCCCTAGGAGAGGAAAACCTTCGCGCCCTCGGCGGCGAGGTTGTAGATCTTGCCGGGAAGGATGCCGAGGAAGAGCACGGCGACGGCGCAGAGGAACAGGGCGAAGTGGGTGCCCCAGGCGGGCTCCACGGGCGGACGCTCGGAAACGGGCTCGCGGAAGTACATGTAGATCACGACCCGGAGATAGTAGTAGAGGGAGGCCATCGACGTGATGATGCCGAGCACCGCAAGCCACACCAGGCTCGAGCTCCCCGTGTCGATCGCCGACTTGAAGACGAAGAACTTGGCCATGAACCCGCCGAAGGGGGGCAGGCCCGCCATGGAGACGAGGAAGAGGCCCATGGATGCCGCCACCAGCGGGCGGCGGCGGGCCAGGCCCGCGTAGTCCTCGAGGCTCTCGAGGTCGTCCTCGTCGCGCGCCGATATGGCGACGACGGCGAAGGCGCCCGCCGTCATGAACGTGTAGACGAGCAGGTAGAAGAGGATGGCGGACACCCCGCTGACGCCGATGGATTCCACGCCCGCCTCCCCCGAGAGGCTGGCGCCCTGCGCCGCGAGGCCGATCAGGAGGTAGCCGGAGTGGGCGATGCCGGAATAGGCGAGCATCCTCTTGACGTTGCGCTGGTAGATCGCGATGAAGTTTCCGAGGATCAGCGTGAGCAGGGCCACCCCCCACAGAAGTTTCCACCAGATGGCGGAGACCTCCCCGTCCGGGAAGACGAGCAAGAGGACCCGGATGAAGGCGCCGAAGGCCGCGGCCTTGACGGCCACGGACATGAAGGCGGTGACGGGGGCGGGGGCGCCCTCGTAGGCGTCCGGCACCCAGACGTGGAAGGGGGCCGCACCGAGCTTGAAGAGAAGCCCCATCATGAAAAGGCCGATGCCCGTGACGAAGAGGGGCTTGATCATGGGGTCGAACGACGAGGACGTGAAGGACGTGGTCCCGGTGATGCCGTAGATCAGCGCGACGCCGAAGAGCAGGAAGGCGGTGGAGAAGGCCCCCAGGATCATGTACTTCATGGCCCCCTCGGCGGACCGGCGGCGCTGGCGTGCCAGCCCCGTCATCGCGTAAACGGGAATCGAGGTGATCTCGATGCTGATGAACAGCGTGACGAAATCCCGGGCCATGGTGAGGAGCATCATCCCGCCCACCGAGGTCAGCAGGAGCCCGTAGAACTCGCCGTGGTCGATGTCCATCTTCCGCCCGTACCCGACCGAGACCAGCACCGCCAGGCCTGCGCCGAGAAGAAGGACGGCCGAGAGGAAGGAGGAGAAGGCGTCGGGATGGAGGGCCCCGTGGAAGAGGACCCGCGAGCCCGACCCTCCCCAGAAGTTGAACTGGAGGACCATGGCGAATCCCAGCGTCGCCAGCGCGATGTAGGGCAGGGCGGAGCGTTGTTCCCGCTTCACCCAGGCTCCCGCCAGCACCGCCGCGAGCGCGCCCAGAAAGACCGCGATCACCGGGGACAGGGGCTTCAGTTGCAGGATCAAGTCGTTCATTTCACGATCCCATTGGAGATTTCAGATTCGAGCGGCTGCGTCGCAAACCCCGCTGAAATCTCCAATCTGAAATCCTCAGCCAGAAAACCTTGCTTTGACACTCGACTAGCCGACGCCCTCCGCGCCCGCGCCCGGTTCCACGGGCGGGGCCGCCGAGGGTTCCCCGGATTCCATGAGTCTCTCGTGCACCTTCGCCGTCACCCACTTCACCGAGGGCTCCATCTTGCGGAAGAAGAGGTTCGGGAAGATGCCCATGACGAAGATGATGATCACGATGGGCACCAGCACGACCAGCTCCCGGTGGCTCGCGTCCTCGAGCTTCTCGTTGTCGGGATTCGTCAGCGGTCCGAAGAAGACCCGCTGCACCATCCAGAGCATGTAGACCGCCCCCAGGATCACGCCCGACGCCGCGAAGATCGCGTACCAGGGACCCACGCGGTACATCCCCAAAAGAATCGTGAATTCCCCCACGAACCCGTTCGTGCCCGGCAGGCCGATGGAGGAGAGGGTGACGATCATGAAGACGGCGGACAGGACGGGGATCTTCCGGGCGATGCCCCCGTAGTCCACGATCTCGCGGGTGTGGCGCCGCTCGTACAGCATGCCCACCAGGAGGAAGAGCGCGCCGGTGGAGACGCCGTGGTTCAGCATCTGGTAGACCCCGCCGCCGATCCCCTGGGCGTTCAGCGCCAAAAGGCCCAGCATCACGAAGCCCAGGTGGCTCACCGAGGAGTAGGCGACCAGCTTCTTGATGTCGTCCTGGGCCAGGGCCATCAGCGCGCCGTAGATGATCCCGATGACGGCCAGGACCGAAAAGAGGGTAAGCATGGTGAACTGCAGGCCGATGACGGGGACGTGGATGTCATAGAGAAGAGCGCCCGGGAAGAAGGGGATGGCGAAGCGGATGAAGCCGTAGGTTCCCATCTTCAGCAGCACGCCGGCCAGGATGACGGATCCGGCGGTGGGCGCCTCCACGTGGGCGTCGGGCAGCCACGTGTGGAGCGGGAACATGGGCACCTTGATGGCGAAGGAGAGCGCGAAGGCCGAGAAGAGGAGGACCTGCTCTTCCGGCGTGAGGACGCTCAGCGCGCCGTACAATTCGAGCACGTCCAGGGTGCCCGCCTTGAAGTAGCAATAGAGGATGGCCACGAACATGAGGAGCGAGCCGACCATCGTGAAGAGGAAGAACTTGATGGCGGCGTAGATGCGTCTCTCCCCGCCCCAGACGCCGATGATCAGGTACATGGGGATGAGGATCGCTTCCCAGAAGACGTAGAAGAGCAGAAGGTCCAGGGCGCAGAAGACCCCGACCATCGCGGCCTCGAGGAAGAGCATGGCCACGTAGAATTCCTTCTGCCGCTTCTTGATGTAGCGGAAGGAGCCGAGGATCGCCAGCGGCGTGATGAACGTGGTCAAAAGGACCAGAAAGAGGCTGATGCCGTCGACGCCCATGTGGTAGCGGGCCCCGATGGCGGGGATCCACTTCAGGTTCACCACGAACTGCGGCCCGGCCTCCCCCGTCTCGAACTTGAAGAAGAGGGCCAGTGAGGCCACGAACTCGACCAGCGACACGACGAAGGCCAGGTTCCTCAGGTCCTTCTCCCGGTCCTTGCGGAGGCACAACAGCCCGATGCCGCCGACCACGGGCAGGAAGACCAGCGCTGTGAGCCATAGAGAGTCGGACATCGAAACCTATCCTATTCAGGTAGAGTAGAGAACGCTGAAAAGCATGAACCAGATCACGGCCATCGCCCCGAAGAGAACGATCAGGGCGTACATGTTGACCAGCCCCGACTGGAGCCGGCGCAGGGAAGCGGCCACCCTCTTGACCAGATAGCCCAGCCCGTTGACGCCGAGCCCGTCGATCATGACCATGTCGGCCATCAGCCACATGGCGACGGCCCCGTAGTAGATGGGCTTGATGACGAGGGCCTCGTAGATCTCGTCCACCCAGTACTTGTTGTAGGAGAGCCGGTAGAGGGCCCGGGTGAAGAAGGTCTCCCGGGCGAGTTTCCGGGCCGTGTCCCGCTTGCGCGTGAAGAACCACCAGCCCAGCCCCGAGGCGCCGAGCGCCAGCACGACCGAGACCAGCATGGCGGTGATTTCCGCGGCCGTGTGATGCCCGCCGCCGTGCCCGGCGCCGTGGCCTCCGTGGCCCCCTCCCCCCAGCCCCATGAAGTCGCGGAGCCACTGGGCCCCCGGGATGAATCCCGGAAGCCAGATGAAGCCGCCCACCACGGAGAGGCCGGCCAGCGCGATCAGGACCACGGTCATCACCTTCGGGGACTCGTGGATTTCCGTTTCCACGCCCTCCTTGCCGCGGTAGGAGCCCAGGAAGGCCAGCGCCACCATGCGGAACATGTAGAAGGCGGTGACCGCCGCGCCCACGAGACCGATGGCGTAGACGACGTAGAACCACCCGTTGTGCTGGCCGCGCGCCAGGGCCTGCCAGAGGATCTCGTCCTTGCTGAAGAAGCCGGCGGTCAGGGGCCAGCCGGAGATGGCCACGGTGGCGAGCACCATGGTCCAGAAGGTGACGGGCATGCGGTTTCGCAGGCCCCCCATCTTCTGGATGTTGAGGGGATCGCCGTGGATGCCGGTCTTCTTGAAGGCGTGCTCCAGGGCGTGCATCACCGAGCCCGCGCCGAGGAAGAGGCAGGCCTTGAAGAAGGCGTGCGTCATCAGGTGGAAGATGCCGGCGCCGAAGGCCGCGACGCCCATGCCGAGGAACATGTAGCCCAGCTGGGAGACGGTGGAGTAGGCGAGCACGCGCTTCATGTCGTTCTGGGTCAGGGCGATGGTGCCGGCGAACAGCGCCGTGACCGCCCCGACGGTGGCCACGACGGCCAGGGTGACCTCCGACTGGAGGAACAGGCCGTTGAGGCGCCCGATCATGTAGACGCCGGAGGTGACCATGGTGGCGGCGTGGATGAGGGCGCTGACGGGGGTGGGGCCGGCCATGGCGTCGGGGAGCCAGACGTAGAGGGGGATCTGGGCCGACTTCCCGGTGGCGCCGAGGAAGAGGAAGAGGGTGATCAGGGTGGCGGTGGCGCCGGCCGCGATGCCGAGGATGGAGACCGTGTTGAAGTGGGGGGCCAGCGCGTTGATCGCGGTGAACTTCATGCCCTGGACGCCGCGGGCGATCTCGGGGGTCGCGTGGCCCGCGGCCACGAGGTGGTTCATCACGAAGAAGATGGAGAAGATGCCGACGAGGAAGCCGAAGTCGCCGATGCGGTTGACGATGAAGGCCTTCTTGCCGGCCTTGGCGTTCTCCGTGTCCTCGTACCAGAAACCGATGAGAAGGTAGGAGCACAGCCCCACGCCCTCCCAGCCGACGAACATCAGGGGGAGGTTGTCGGCGAGCACCAGCATGAGCATGGCGAACATGAAGAGGTTGAGGAAGGAGAAGTAGCGGGCGGGGGACCGGTCGTGGCCCATGTACCCGATGGAGTAGAGGTGGATGAGGGACCCGACGCCGGTGACGGCCATGCACATGACGGCCGCCAGCGCGTCGTACCGGAAGGCGACGTCGATGCTCAGATCGCCGAGGGCGATCCAGGAGAACAGCGTCTGGTGGAGGCCACCGTGCGGCTGGTAGGCGATCAGTTCGATCAGGAGGGAGAGGGAGACGAGGAAGGAGAGCGTGGGCAGGACGGTGGCGATGAGGCCGACGCCCCTTCTGGAGAAGCGGTGACCCAGAAGCCCGTTGACGAGGAACCCCAGAAGCGGGAAGAAGGGGATCAGGAAGATGGTCTGTTCTGCCGTCATGCGCTAGCTCTTCATGAGGTTCATTTCATCGGCGTCCACCGAGGGCTTGGTCCGAAAGAGCGCGAGCAGGATCGCGAGTCCCACGGCGGCCTCGGCGGCGGCGACGGCCATGATCATCAGCACGAACACGTGGCCGCGGTGCCCTTCGAGGCTTCCCACGCCGCCCCAGCACCGCGCGAATCCGAGGAAGGCGAGGTTCACCGCGTTGAGCATCACCTCCACGGACATGAGAACGAAGAAGAGGTTCCGCCGGGCGATCACCCCCCACACCCCCACGGCGAACAGCACCGTGCTCAGGATCAGACAGGATGAGAGGTTGAACACGCAAGCCTCCCCAAGGCCGCTCCCGGCCCCTTTCCGGCCGGGGGCGCGTCCTTACACTTTTCGTTTCGTCAACACCACGGCGCCGACGACCGCGATGACGATCAGCACCGAGACCAGCTCGAACGGGACCACGTACGGGTTGAAGAGGATCTCCCCCACCCGCGGCGTGGACCCGAACGTCTCGGGAACCGAGCCCGTCTCGGTGTCGACGAGATCGACCCTTCCAAGCCTCGTCCGCTCCTTCGTCTCGACCTTTTCCGCCGTCGCTTTTTCGGGGAACCGGTCGGGCAGGGCCTTGCGGGACTTGGCGATGCCGACCGTCATGAAGACGGCGAGAAAACCCGCCAGGAAGAAGCAGATCATCTTGTACCAGAATCCTTTTTCCTCGCCCATCTCGGCGGGTTCGAGGTTCATCATCATGATCACGAAGATGAAGAGGACGATCACCGCGCCGGCGTAGACGACCAGCTGCATCACCGCCAGGAAAGGGGCGGTCAGCTGGAGGAATATGCCGGCGAGCGAGAGCATCATGACCAGCAGGGAGAGCGCGCCGTAGATGGGGTTCCGCGGGGAGACCACCAGGATGGCCGAGACCACCGAGACGATCGACAGGATGATGAAAAAGGCGTCGGTCATGGTTTCTCCGGTTTCAGCCCCTCCGGCCGGTTGTAGGAGAGCGCGTCCGGCGCGTTGTGGGTCAGCCTCTCCAGGTCGTAGATCTTGTCCTCGCGCGTCCTCGAGATCGTGAAGTACTGGTTCGTGAGCTCGATGGCGTCCTTGGGACAGGCCTCCTCGCACAGCCCGCAGTAGATGCAGCGCAGCATGTCGATCTTGAAGGACTTGGGGGCCTTGTCCCGGTCCGGCCAGTCCACCTCCATCGCCTCGATCTCGATGCACTGGGGCGGGCAGACCGTCTGGCACATGAAGCAGGCGACGCACTTCGGCCGGCCCTCCTCGTCCAGAAGCAGGCGGTGCTCCCCGTGGTACCCGGGCGGGCTCGCCTCGAATCCGGGGACCTTGAGCTTCTCCTCGGGGTACTGGACCGTGAAGGGCTTGACGAAGAAGATGTGCCGCAGGGTATTCCACATCCCCCGGAAGATCTCGGGGAGGTAGACCTCCGTCCAGGCGCTTCGTTTCGGACCCTTGGTTTTCTTGACGCCCATGCCGGGCTCCCTTGCATCGTATCGTCGTGAATGCGTCTATCCGGTGGCGGGCCGCCCCCCCACAAGCCTCAGAGCACCACTCCTAGAAAGGCCGTGACGGCGATGTTCGCCAGGCCCAGCGGCACCAGCGCCTTCCACCCCAGCCCCATGAGCTGGTCGTAGCGGAAGCGGGGCAGGGTCCAGCGGAGCCAGATGTAGGTGAACGCCACCAGGGCCCACTTGACGAGAAAGACCAGGATGCTGACCAGCCCCCCGATCCAGCTCGGCCCGCTCGCCGGCGCCAGCTGGATCCAGGGCAGGCTCCAGCCGCCCAGGAACATCGTCACGATCAACGCGCTCATGAATCCGATGGCGGTGTACTCCCCCATCATGAACATGGCGAACCGCATGCCCGAGTATTCCGTGTGGTAGCCGCTCACCAGCTCCTGCTCGCATTCCGGCAGGTCGAAGGGGATGCGATTGTTCTCGGCGACCGCCGCCACGAAGAAGATCAGGAACGCCAGCGGTTGCGTGAAGCAGTGCCACTCGGGCACCACCCCAAGCCAGTCCGTGTTCTGGTGCGCCACGATCGCGCTCAGCTTCAACGAGCCCGTGCTCATGACCACCGAGATCACCGCCAGCGCCATGGCGATCTCGTAGGAAACCATCTGGGCCGAGGCCCTCAGGCTTCCCAGCAGGGGGAACTTGCTGTTGGAGGCCCACCCCCCCATGGTGGTGCAGAAGATCCCCAGCGACACCACGCCCAGAACGTACAGCACCCCCACGTCGGGATCGGCCACCTGGAAGATCAGCGTGTAGGACTCCGTCAGGGGGACCGAGGCTCCGAAGGGGATCACCGCCAGGCACAGGATCGGGACGGCGATGCCGATGGCCGGCGCCACGATCCACAGGAAGCGGTCCACGTTGGCGGGCAGCAGGTCCTCCTTGAAGAAGGACTTCACGGCGTCGGCGATGGGCTGGAGCAGGCCCTTGGGGCCCACGCGGTTGGGGCCCAGGCGGTCCTGCATGAAGCCGCACAGCCGCCGCTCCGCGTAGACCAGCACGGGCGTGCACATCATCCCCGCGGTGAAGACCACCAGGGCCTTGGCCAGGGTCGCGATGATTTCGATCGCTGTCAGGTCCATGAAAACCGCATCCTCCGCTCGCTCAGCGGTCCAGCTCCCCCGCCACGATGTTCAAGCTCGCCATGGCCGCGATGGCGTCCGAGATCATTCTCCCCTCGATCATCAAGGGATAGGGCTGGTAGTTGTAGAACGTGGGCGCCCGGACGTGGAGGCGGTGGGGACGCCCCGTGCCGCCGGAGACGACGTAATAGCCCAGCTCCCCGTTGGGCGCCTCCGTGGCGTGGTACGACTCGCCCACGGGCATCCGCATCCCCTCCATGATCAGCTTGAAGTGGTGGATGAGGGATTCCATCTGGTCGTACACCTTCTCCTTCGGCGGCAGGATCACCCCGTAGTCGTCCACGTTGATCGGGCCCGCCTCGGGCATCTTGTCGAGGCACTGCTCCACGATCCTCACCGCCTCGCGCATCTCGTCGAGGCGCACGTGGTACCGGCCGTTGACGTCGCACGTGTCCGAGGTCACCACGTCGAAATCCACCCGGTCGTAGCAGAGGTAGGGCGCGTCCTTGCGCAGATCGTAGGGAACCCCGCTGGCCCGGAGCACCGGGCCCGTCGCCCCGTACTGGACCGCGTCCTCCTTCGTGAGGATCCCCACCCCCTGCGTCCGGTCGAGCCAGATGCGGTTCTTCGTGAGCATCGTCTCGATCTCGTCGCAGTAGGACCGAAATCCCTTGATCCCGAAGCGGACGCGCTCCTTGAAATCCTTCGGCACGTCGCGGGCCAGCCCCCCCACCCGGGGG
>CAZDSO010000064.1:0-22888 GCA_964508045.1 uncultured Planctomycetia bacterium
CACCCCCCGCCGGGGGGATTCGATCCCCCCGGACCCCCCTCTTCGATGAAGGCCCAGGACCTTTGCAGGGGAGAAGAGAGAAGAGAGAGAGGGGCTTCTGGGGTTTGGGATCCTGTTCCCTTATCACGATTCGGGGTCTGCTGGCGCTCGATGATCCTACACGTCGAGGTCAAGCGAGGCGAAAGCCCCCCATAGAATACGAGGGTCACCCTGGGGTATTTTCTACAGGGTGGGCTATGGAAGGTGGGAAAGACTCATGACTTGCCGACAGCGCGAATGCCTCGGCAAGGACCGGGTTTGTCAAGGAATCGACACGGTGGTATCATCACGCGTGAACTCGCGTGCGCTCCCCGCGAATGCGCTTCCTGGCTTTGGAAGAGGAACCATGATGAACCCCCGGACGGCTTCGGCCCTGCTCGTCCTCACCGCGGCCGGGCTCGTCCTCCTCCTTCCCGCCTGCCTGCCCCACCTCGAAGAAACCGAACGCGAAGCGTGGACCACCTCCGACGTCCCCGGCCATCTCGCCGTCGTCTTCAGCGGCGAGAACGACAGCCGCGAGCTCTCCTACACCTTCTCCAACGACACAGCGGCCGCCGGCTACAGCCTCGCCTGCGTGGCGTTCAACATCCAGCTCACCGCCGGCACCGCCGACATTTCCATCCACCACGGACCCACGGTCCTCGTCCAGACCTCCGGCTCCCCCGGCTTCGGCCCCTGGGCGCGGTTCTACCTCGGCGAGGGCCTCCCCGGCGCGTGGAGCGTCACCGTCAGGACCCAAAACGCCTCCGGCGCCCTCTCGCTCAACATCGACGAGGTCGGAAGCGTCCCCGCCGACCGGAACCGCCTCGAGTACAGCTGCGCCTTCCCGGACACCTGCACGAACCTCGTCAGCCGTAGCGAGCGGTACGCCTTCCAGAATCCGAACACGACGGCGACCTACGCCTTCGAGGCCTCCATCCTCGACAACACGTCCCTCGAGAAGGCCGTCTTCACCGTCCAGGACGCCGCGTCCCCCGCCGCGTCCGTCCAGAGCAACACCTTCAACGGAACGGCCACCCCGACGACCCAGACCGCCTCCGGCACCACGGCGGCCGGCACCGCCGGGACCTGGACCCTCGACATCGACTACACCGACATGGGACTCGACGCGTCCATGCAGGTCACACTGGATTAGCCGGCCGCGCGGGCGGACGTTTCTCGTTTTGGACTGGAGATTCCGGATTTCAGATTGGAGCGGCTGCAACGGGAGATCGACGGCAATCTGAAACCTGAAATCCCTTCCCGTACGTTTGGCCGTGACGGGCTACGAGCATGCGGTTCATCGCCGACCTCCACATCCATTCCCGCTTCTCCCGGGCCACCTCGAAGAAGAGCGACCTTCCCCACCTCCACGCCGCCGCCCAGCGAAAGGGCATCACCGTCCTCGGCACGGGGGATTTCACCCACCCCGCCTGGCTCGAGGAACTCCGCGAACATCTCGTCGAGGCCGAGGAGGGGCTCTTTCGCCTCGACGACGGCCTCGCGAAACCGGCCGAGGAGGACGTCCCCTCCGCCTGCCGCAACCCCGTGCGGTTCCTCCTCACCGCCGAGATCTCCAACATCTACAAGAAAGACGGTCGCACGCGGAAGAACCACAACCTGCTGCTCGCCCCAAGCCTCGAGGAGGCGACCGCCATCCACGCCGCGCTGGACCGGATCGGCAACGTCCGCTCCGACGGACGACCCATCCTGGGCCTGGACGCGAAGGATCTGCTCGAGATCGTCCTCGAGAACGCCCCCGGCGCCTGCCTCATCCCGGCCCATGTCTGGACGCCGTGGTTCTCCCTCTTCGGCTCCAAGTCCGGTTTCGACGCCCTGGAAGAGTGTTTCGAGGACCTCTCGGACCACATCTTCGCCCTGGAGACCGGGCTTTCCTCCGACCCGCCCATGAACTGGCGGCTCTCCGCCCTCGACGGATACACCCTCGTCAGCCACTCCGACGCCCACTCCCCCGCCAAGCTCGGACGGGAAGCCGACCTCTTCGACACCGGACTCTCCTACCCCGCCATCCTGGAATCCCTTCGCACGCGGAAAGGCTTCCTCGGCACCGTCGAGTTCTTCCCCGAAGAAGGCAAGTACCACCTCGACGGCCACCGGAAGTGCGGCGTCTGCCTGCGGCCCGATCAGACCGCCTCCCACGGCGGCCTCTGCCCCGCCTGCGGGAAACCCGTCACCGTGGGCGTGATGAACCGCGTGCTCCAGCTCGCCGACCGGCCCGAGGGAACGCGCCCCGAAGGCGCCCCCGGATTCCAGAGCCTCATCCCCCTGCCCGAGGTCCTGAGCGAATGCGTGGGCACCGGACCCGCCACCAAGAAGGTCGGAAGGGTCCTCAGCGCGATCCTGGACAAGGTGGGACCCGAGATGAACGTCCTGAGGGACGCGCCGCTAGAGGCCGTGGCGAGGGCCTCCTCCCCGCTGGTCGCGGAGGCGATCCGGCGGATGCGCGAGGGGAAGGTCTTCCTCCAGGGAGGATTCGACGGGGCGTTCGGCGTGGTCAAGGTCTTCGCGCCCGGGGAGAAGGAGGCGCTGGCCGGGCAGACCACCCTGTTCGACCTGCCCCGGTCCGCGCCGGCGCTCGTCGCCGAACCCCCGCCCCCCCCTCCCGTCGAGGACCTGCCCCTCCTCTCGGGCCGGCCCGAGAGAAAACCCCCGGCCGGCGGCGTCGAGGCGGGACTCAACGACCGGCAACGGGAAGCGGTCCGCCACGACGAGGGCCCCTTGATGATCTCGGCGGGACCGGGGACGGGCAAGACGAGAACGGTGGCCCATCGCATCGCCCGTCTCGTCCGGGAAGGCGTCGCGCCCGCGGAACGGATCCTTTCGCTGACGTTCACCAACCAGGCCGCGAAGGAGATGCAAGAAAGGCTCCGCGTCCTGATGCCCGCCGGCGAGGCGCGGAAGGTCTCCGTCTGCACGTTCCACGCGCTCGCGGCCCGCCTCCTCCGGGATGTCCGGGACCGCCCCTTCACCATCCTGGGAGACGTCCAGGCTTCCGGGCTTCTCGAGGAGACCGTGAAGGCGTCGGGGAAGAAGCCGAAAGGACGCAAGGGCCTGGCGTCCCGCATCCGCGAGGCGAAACGAGACGCCCTCCTTCCCGAGGACATGGAGACGGACCCCCGCTTCGGGCCGGAACTCGCTTCCTGCGCCCGGGCCTACCGCGAGGCGCTGGACCGGCGGGATGCCCTGGACTTCGACGACCTTCTTCTCGAGACCGTCCGTGCGTTGCGCGAGGACCCCGGCTTCCTCGCTTCCGTGCGGGAGCGGTTCCCCTGGATCACGGTGGATGAATACCAGGACATCAACCGGTGCCAGTACGAGCTGCTGGGCCTTATGGCGCCTCCGGGCGCCAACCTCTGCGTCATCGGGGACCCGGACCAGGCCATCTACGGCTTCCGCGGGGCCAGCCCGGCCTATTTCGAGCGCTTCCTCGAGGATCAAACGGGCGCGAAGACGGTGCGCCTGCAGACCAACTACCGGTCCAGCGACGTCATCCTCTCCGTTGCCGGCCAGGTCATGGAGAAGGGCGGACGGTCCCGCGCCGAGCGGGTCTCCTCGGGCCTTCCCGGGGACCGCATCGTGATGCCGGTGCTGGCGTCCGAAAAGGCCGAGGCGGAGTTCGTGGTCCACACGATCGAGAAGGAGATGGGCGGCGTCAGCTTCTTCAGCCGCGACAGCGGCAGGGTGGGCGAGGGAGCGCCGGATGCGGAGCGGGGGTTCTCCGATTTCGCCGTTCTCTACCGGACGGAGGCCCAGGGGGAGGCCGTGGAGGAGGCGCTGAGGAGATCGGGCATGCCCTTTCACCGCGCCGGGGCGAACCGGCTTCTCGACAAGCCCGCCTACCGCGCCCTGTACGACGTCCTCGCGGCGCGCGACGCCCCGCCCGGAGAGCGCGTGGCGGACGCGCTGCTCGATCTCTCCCGCGAGCTCGAGGGCGAGAGGGCGGAAGCGGCCCGGGAACTCGCGGCCACCGCCGGGCCCTTCGGCAGGGATCGGGAGGCCTTCCTGACGCACCTCGCCCTGGGATCGGAGGTGGACGCCCTGGACCTGAAGGGCGACCGCGTGTCCTGCATGACCATGCACGCCTCGAAAGGGCTCGAATTCCCCGTCGTGTTCCTCCTGGGCGTCGAGGACGGGGTGATCCCCTTGAAGTTCGGCGACCGGTGCGATGACGTGGCGGAGGAAAGGCGGCTCTTCTTCGTGGCCGTGACCAGGGCCATGAAGAGGCTCTACCTCTGCCGGGCGAAGAAAAGGAGGCGGTACGGCCGCGTGGGGGAGAATCCCCCGAGCCCCTTCCTGAAGGACATCGAGAAGCGGCTGACCGAGTCTGCCTCCCTCCCCGCGGGAAAACGGAAAAGAGCCGCCGGACCGAAGCAGCTGGGTCTCTTCGACGAGCCGTCTGCGCTGTAGGAGGTTTCGGGTGCCGCCGGGCGGGGATTGTGGATTTCAGCCGTCAGATGAAGAAGGGATGACCGTTTCACACGGATCGAAATCGCATTTTCCTGAATTCCGGCTCCAAAAATACGAAAAAGAGAAGACCCTAACTTACTTCCACCGCGAATGGCTCGTTCGAGGTATAATGCAAGGTCGAAGCTCGGCATGGCCGGGAATTGTCAAATCGTCAACGTTCCGGTCTTCGATTCGTTTCCGGAGAACATCTTGACGAGCCACCGATTCGAGCCCGCCCGTGCCGGAAAAAGGAGGGGGAGGATGCCGGAGGTTTCCCCCCTGCTCCTTGCGATCCTTTCGGTCGTTGCGGCGGTGCCCACGGAAGCGCTTGCCGCGGAAACCCCCGCCGCGAAAGCCCGCGTCCTCGGATCTTCCTTTTCCGGGCCTCCGGCCCCCGCCCCCGGAAGCGGCCTGGTCGTGGCCACGGATCTCGAGGCCGGGGACCCCTTCGCCCCGCTTCTCGCCATGGCGGTGAGGCTCCTCCGGCCGAAGAAGGTCCTGACGTTTCAGAGAGACGATCTCTCGACGGTCCGGGCCGAGATGGAAGCCCTTCGCCCCGAATACGTTCTGATCGTGACCTCCCCCGAGACGATCGATTTGACCTTCCATCTCGGGGCAACCGCCTTCTCGATGGCGCTGGACGACGATCCCTTCCCGGACTTCCTCCTGGGATACCTCACGGGAGCGACCCCGCAGGAAGCGATTCGTTTCCTGGAGGCGGGCAGTCGGACACGGTCCAGGCGATCGCCGCGCACGTTCGTCGAGATGGACTACGGCATCGCGTCCCATCTCTCCCCGTGGCGGAAACCCTCCTGGTGTCCCCGCATGAAAGGTTGCCGCATCGTTCACGCGGATCCGAAGCTGCTCCACGAGAACCGCGGCATCCTGGAGGGCGCGGGCATCCTGCTCCTGGACGGAGAGGGTTCCCCGTGGGGGATCGATTCCGGCATGGATTCCGTTTTTCTCCGGGATGCTGCCTTGCGACTGCATCCCGCCGTGCTTCTGTCCGGGGCGGACCGTCTGGGGACGGTGGATTACTACTACCCCGACGGCGTGAAGGCGCGTTCTCGTCGCATCGCACCGGCGGAGTCCTTCTGCCTCGCCGCGATCGCGCGGGAGGCGTCCGCCCTCGTCCTCCCGCTGGGTCCGGGTTCGCAAGGGTTGGCGGAGCAGGAACTCGAATCCCTATGCGTGTTCGGATCTTCCGTCGGCGAAGCGCGAAAGCGCGTGATGGACGCCGCCGTCACGGCGTCGGGTCTCGAGGACGCGCGCGATCTGCTCGACACGGGCGCGTGGGAGGCGCCGGAAAAGACGCCTCCGCTGTCGAGGGCCTTCTCCCGGGCCGTCTTCGGGGATCCACGTTTTGCGCCCTATCCTGGAGGCCTTTCACGGGATCTGGTGCACGTGAAGGTCGAGAAGGAGGAGGATTCGTTCCAACTCTCGTTCGTCCTGCTCGATCCCTCCCGTCTTCGCACGTTCACGGAATTTTTTTCCACGAAAGACCCGCGGGATCGAGTATGCTTCACGGTGGGGATCGACGTGGAGGAAGGCGAAGCGATTCCCTCGACGCTGAGCGTTCTGGACGTCAAAGCGGGCAAGAGACACCCGAAGATCGCACGCCTGCGGGCGGCCTGGGAACGCAGGGGGCAGGAGATCCTTCTTCACGTGGAGATCGTGATGACGAATCTCGGCGGGCAACGTCCGTTTCGCGACGTTTCGAGGGTGGAGGGCGACCTCGTCCTCGGGCAGGAAAAATGACGATCAGTCACATTCGACCAAAACGAAAGGACTGGGAGGCATCCCAGTCCTTCGTGATTGCGCCCGGGAGGATTCGAACCTCCAACCTCCGGATTCGTAGTCCGTTACTCTATCCAATTGAGCTACGGGCGCTTCAGCCGGTCTGCCATACGGCAAACCGACTTTTCCCCAGGCCCGAAGCTACCAGATGCAGGGAAGGGCGTCCACAAAATCCTTTCTTTTTCTTTTTGTAAACGGTCTTCACATATGTAAAGCTGGTTGACATGATTTTCCCCGGTGGACAGGCTGTTTTGATGCCGGGAAGTGTGACCTTGAAAAGTTGAACATGACCTTTTGTTTTTTGATGAATCTTCAGGATATTCAAAGAGAATGCCTCAAAAACTTCAATCATGAAGAAGTCCTATGTAACGTGTTTTCCCGATGATTCACGCGGATTTGGACCCTTTTTTGCGTTGGATGGATAATGATCGACTCCTGGGAGGGACGTCGAAGAAAATTTTCAGGCGCGCGGGAATCGCCGAAGCGAACCCGCCGGGTCCGGGTTGAATAAGGTAAGGAAGGGTTCCAAGGAGGTTGGACGTTCGATGCGTCGTTTCCTGGCTCGATTGATCTCGGAAGAAGAGGGTCAGGCCATGGTGGAGAGGGCGATCATCGCTGCTTTCTTCACCTTGATGATCCTGGCGTCCATGCGGTTCGTGGTGGACGGGATCGTGAGCTACTACGCGTACGTGTCGGCCATCGTGTGTCTTCCGATCCCCTGAAAACCGGAAGCGATGGGTTCGCGGAGACGAGCATTCCCGGCGCGTCGCCGGAGGACGGATTTTGGAGGTTCCACCAGATGATGAGATTCGGTCGCAAGGAGAGGAAACGGGGCCAGACGATGACGGAGTACATCATCATCGTCGCGCTCATTGCGATCGCGAGCATCGCGATCGTGACGATCTTCTCCAACCAGATCCGGGCGCTGTTCTCGGGGTCGGCCCAGCAGCTGGCGGGGAATGAATCCGCAGAGGCCGAGGACCTCACGGACGGCGCCGGCGATGTGACGGAGAGGGAGGACTTGACCGACTGGACACCGGCGGGCGGAAGCTAGCCATCTGTCATTCTGACATCCAGGCGGTGGATTTCGTACTGCAGGCGAACTGCGTGCTCGTCGACCGACTTCCAGCCCGCGGGGAGACATGACGCACCAGGAAATCTTTCAGCTCGTCTCGTTCATCGCGTTGTTCCTCTTGCTGGTGGTGTGCGCCTACACCGACATCACGAGGAACAAGGTCTACAACTGGTGCACTCTTCCGGCGATGGGGCTGGGGCTGGCCCTGGCCTACCTGGGCGGGGGGGTGCGTGCGGAGCCGGGGTTCAACCTGGTCACCAGCGGCGCGGGACTTGCGCTGGGGGGCGGGATCTTCCTCCTGTTCTGCCTCTTCGGGGGCATCGGGTTCGGGGACGTGAAGCTGATGGGAGCGGTGGGGGCGCTGGGGGGGTTCCCGTTCGTGCTCAGCTCCCTGCTCTATTCCTCCATGGTGGGGTTCTTGATCGCGGCCGGCCTTCTCATCTGGCGGGGGCGCCTGAAGGAGGGCCTGCTCCGGAGCGCGAAGTTCGCCTTCCGGTGGAGGCGGGAGAAGAAGGCCCTCCAGGAAGCCGATGGGGAGAAGGACGGCGCGCGCCGCGCCCCGGACACGATCCCTTTCGGCGCGGCCATCGCGTTTGGCACGATGTGGGCCTTCGTTCTCTCCGTGCCGGCGCGCTGACAGGGGCGTTGAAATTTTCAACAGATCGGAAGCCATGAACGTATCCAGAAAAGAAGCCGGGAAGACGCGTCCGGGCGGGGACGGGGAATCGGGGGCGGCCATGGTGGAGTTCGCCCTGGTGTTTCCCGTGCAGCTTCTGGTTTTTCTGCTCGGGCTTCAGCTCTGCCTCATCGTCATGGCGAAGCAGCTCGTCAACTACGCCGCCTTCTGCGCGGCGCGCGCCTACATCGTGCGCGAGCCGGAGGAGGACGCGGCGGCCATCGCGCTGACGCCGATCGGGGGCCTGGCCACCGACGGGAAGACGTATCCTTCGGTGGACTTTCCGGGATGGGCGGGATCGGGCGAGCCGAACCTGGACGTTCTCTCGCAACGGGCCCGGGAAAAGGTCGACGTCGAGGTCCTGGAATCCATGGAGACGTACGGCCAGACGGAGGAGGGGCGGGTCGTGGTGGAGGTGCGTTTCGCGTATGAGATGATGATTCCCCTGGCGAACTGGGTGATCTACTACGGTCTCGACGCCATCCACCCGGGGCTGGTCCATTTCATGCCCCTGAGCGAGTGCGGGTCGTACGAGAAGCGGACCATGGAATCGGACGAGGACTCGATCCCGGAGGACGCCATCGGGGTTCTCGTCGGCGACGTGCCGCACATCGTGCTCACCGAGAAGGGGGTCATGCCGTCCTACCAGCGCCTCGACGGCGAGATCATCTCGAAGACCTTTCCCCATGACGTGTGCGACCTGACGTACTACTTCCCGGAGCTGGACCAGCGATGAAGCCGAGGAGGAGAGCATGCGGGCGATGAGTAGCGGACACGGGACGAGGGGCTCGGCGGTGGTGGAGCTGGCCATCCTGCTTCCTCTGTACGCCCTGGTCATTCTCGCGACCCTCTATCTGGGGTACGGGTGGCTGGTGCACCAGGAGGAGACCGAGTCGAACCTCTACGCCGCCCACATCCCGAACAACCAGTTCTCCCGCAGCGACTTCTCCGAGCTGTTCTACGTGGCCTACGAGGGGAATCCGGCCCAGACCGAGGACAATCCGGGCCACGAGGACCGGCAGGTCTTTTCCGGGGACAATCCGGCGTCCGGCAACGACGAGATGGACTTCCACGACATCCTCCAGGAGCTCTCCTACACGTTCTGGGGCGGTTTCGAGATGCAGGGCGGGACGCTGGTCTGGACGAACCGCGGCGGCAAGAACGCCGTCGGGCGCCACATCGAGGAACACGAGATCATGGAGCCCGACTGCCTCGACTCCATGGCCTGGATGCTCAACGGCTGGGTCACGCGGAACGAGGTCGAGACCCGTTACGACTACAACCCCGCCCTGCTCGGCGGGATGAACGCGGATGCGGGGCCCGCCGCAGGCGACGTCTCGGGGACGCGGTTCGAGCCCCTCGAGATCACCACGCACGTGGACGCCCTGGTGAGGGGCAACAAGGTCAACCCCATGGTGAACGGCAAGCGGGGCGTGAGCTCCGAGATCTACGATCTCATCGAGCAGTGGGGCGACAGCGAGAAGATGGAAGGGTACCCCGACTTCGGCGGGACCCGGAAGTTCTGGGACCAGGACTACCGGCCGGACCTTCCTTGACGGGGAGATCCGGACGGGCGTCCGCGCCGTCCTGGGGGCCCTCGGGAGACCTCGACATGCGAAACTTCCTGCGAAGGCTCTGGTTCGAGGAGAAGGGACAGGGGCTTCTCTTCGGCGTGGTGAGCATCTTCATCCTCTGCCTCTCCACCGCCATGGTCTACAACCTCGGGGAGGTCACCTCCACGAAGATGAAGGTCCAGGTCGCGGCGGACTCGGCGGCCACCGCCGGCGCGCTCATCGAGGCGGACATCGCCTCGGCCATGGCCTGGATGAACGACGGGATGGCCTACCTCTACTATCACATGATGCGCTACGCCGTCGACCTCACCGTCTACGGCACCCTCCGGGAGTTCAAGCACCATCACGAGGGGTTCCAGGGCGACCCGATCCTGGCCTTCCCCCAGATCACCGACGAGCAGCTCGGCGTGACGGACGTCGAGGCCAAGTTCGATCGCGCCTACGATCTCGCGGAGCACTGGATCCCCAAGGGGGAGGACTGGCTGGAGCGGATCTCCTCCATCGAGGAGGGGATCCTGATCGCCGGCCCCATCATGATGAAGCAGGAGATCTTCCGCGTGGCCCGGGAAGCCGGCGCGGAGTACGTGACGATCTGGCCCGACATCGAGCTCTGGAACGGGACCGACGACGAGCTGACCATCCTCATCGAGAAGCTGGGCTCCGGCTGGCGCCTCACCGCGAGCAACGGCTACATGTGCGAGGTCATCAAGACCGGCCCCGAGGCGTGGCAGATCACGGTGAACACGGGGCTGGTGG
Source organism: uncultured Planctomycetia bacterium (assembly GCA_964508045.1). Classification (GTDB taxonomy): domain Bacteria; phylum Planctomycetota; class JAKEIC01; order JAKEIC01; family CAZDSO01; genus CAZDSO01. The sequence continues at coordinate 10,364 of CAZDSO010000064.1, forward strand.
TGAACCTGGGCAAGGTGGACGACGATCCCCTGACCTACGAGATCTCGACCAGCAACGGCACCCAGCTGCGCGCCACGAAACTCCCCGGCATCGGCTGGGCCGTGACGGGCACCGCCGGCGGAAAGTCCGTCTCCTTCACGCCCACCCCGGCCTACGGGGAGGGGTCGTACCGCATCACCTCCGGCGGGAGCTCGGCGGTCGTCCGCCCCGGGGCCGGCGGCACCGAGATGCTCAAGAACGGCTCCTGGGTCCCCCTCGAGAACCAGGATTCCATCAACGTGGGCGGCACGGAGATCCCCATCAACCACACGGGAGCCATCAAGGCCGGGGAAGCCGACATCTACCTGCCGGGATCGCTCGGAAACCCCCACGCGCGCGTCGAGCTGAACGACACCGAGATCGTCCTCAAGGAGGACGACGTCGACCTCTACGCCCACATCGGCATGGCCGAGGTGAGGATCGAGGAGAACGAGGTGGTGGTCAACCGCCTCAGCAACCTCTACCACGCCGACGGCAAGTGGCGGACCTGGATCCACAAGGGGCGACGCCACGCCACGGGAGGCCTCTGGCGGCACCGCATGACCGAGGAAACGTCCACCATCTGGACCTACGAGTACCGCAAGCAGGGCCCCCACTTCACGACCGAGCCGGAGTACAAGCGCTTCGGCTACATCCACGCCATCCTGGACAACGAGAGCTTCGATCCCGTGAATCCCGTCCCGGAAGAAATCTGGCCTTCGTGGACCAAGTGGTTCTCCCCCGAGCAGGGGCGGGCCCCCCACGCGGATTCGCGGGAACCGGGCGACGAGACCACCTACCACCAGACACGAACCTGCTGGCATCCCAAGGACCTGTGGTGCCCCAAGCACGGCCTCCATTGCCCGGGGAACCCCACAAGGCCCTGCGGGTACTGGCACGAGGACGACGAGTTCGGCAACGAACAGACGATCCCCTGCCCCTGCTGCAACCGGAACGACGGGCCCCACGGATACTACCACCAGCTGGGAACGGACTACGACGGAGACGGCAAGACGGACGTGCGCTTCTTCCAGTACGACTCCCGCGACCACCCCCTCCGGCGCCGGACGAATCCCCTGATCAACGATCCTTCCCAGGATCCGCCCTGGGACCTGCAGGCGATCCGGCTCCGCCAGGTCGCCCGGCCCAAGGTCCTGACCGAGTACTTCTTCGCCTTCCAGACCAACGTGGGATGCTACATCGGCCCCCAGGACGACGATCCCGCCCAGCTCCTCTTCGAGGACCCCCCCTGGGGCTACTTCGCCGTGGCCAGCGCGCGTCCCGCCTTCCTCGATGCCGGCTTCGAGATTCCCGGCTTCGAGAACGCCCTCGTCTTCCGGCGCACCTTCGAAACCATCGAGGAGCGGGAGGACTGGCTCGAGTATTCCTCGGCGAACCTCTACGAGCCCAACTGGCTGGCCCGGCTCAGCTCCTCACGCAGAACCATCAAGCCGGAGGACCTCGACGTCCTCCCCGGCGTCGAGATGCCCGTCAACTGGATCTACAAGGGCATGGCCTGGGAAGCCAACTGGCGCACCGAGTACAACGGCCTCCCCGACCCCTCCGTGAACAAGCGCCTCCGGGACATGTTCCGCCCCGAAAGCGTCGACGACTTCTTCGACCCCGTCCACCTCGTCGGCACGCGCGAGGACCCCTTCCGGGGATCCCGCTTCGACCTCTCCGACATCGGTCTCGAGGACGTGGTGAAGCACTGACGGTCCGGTGGAATGTCGATGCCGGCATGGCCTGTCGGGGATTTCAGTTTTCCGTTTTCAGATTCCAGATTCCAGATTCCAGCAGGATCTTGGACGTTGCATGGAAGACGGCGCGAAAGACAAACCGAACGAGCCCGGCGCGACGCCCCCCGCGTCCGCCGAGGGGTCCGAGGATTCCGGGATGCCGGTGACGGGGTCCCGGGCGGTGCTTCGCATCGGCTTCATCGGCCTCGTCGCCCTCGGCACCGTCCTGCTCGGGTCCTGGCTGGCCGGCCCCCTGCCCGGCCTGCCCGATCCCCTGCGCGCCTTCCGCGGGCGAAAAGCGCCTTCCCCGGATCTTCCCCAAGGGTTCCGCGTGCTGTCCGGAGACCGCGCCGTCGCCTCGGACCCCGTCTTCATCAACGGCCGGGAATACGCCAGCGCCCGTTTCGTGTCCGAGCGCCCTGCCGCGACCGTGATCATGGAGTACGCGGCCTCCCTCCGGAAGGCCGGATTCTCCCTGATGCCGGGGCGGGGAGGGCGGGGGCGCGACGACGGGAATTTCATCCGCTTCTCGGCCGAGGGGCAGGCCATGCTCGCGGCGCGGGACCTCGCGGGACGTTTCCTGGGGATCGTGGCCTTCGAGAACCCGGGGGGGGCGGGCTGCTCGTACCTCGTCACGCGCGATCCCGAAGGCAGCCGGGAGGAACCCAGGGTGGACGGCGACATCCGGGGAACCGACCCCCCCGGGGTGGTCCGGCCCCCCGCTTCCGTGCGAGAATACTGCGTCGAGAGGAAGACGCCCTCCCCGTCCGTGCTGAGCCTGTACTGGTCCGAGGCCACGGCGGGGATGGTCGAGGAGATCTACCGGGCCCGGATGGCCGAGAAGGGATGGTCGGAACCCGAGGAGGTTCGCCCGGCGCTCGAGGGGCGGGTGCGGGGGCGCCAGATCTGCTTCCGGCGCGGGGGCGAGCTCTGCATGGTGCAGGTGGACGCCGAGGAAACCCGCGAGCGCGGCTGCTGGGTGACCCTGATGTACCGGCGCCGGCCGCGATGAGGAAACCTGGCGAAATGCGGGAACATGAAGTTTTTGTACATCTTGAGGGGAGGGAAATTCGAAAAGGGTCTTCCCCCCTTTCCGCTTCCCCCCTTTCCTGTTTCCAGCCACCCTTCTTGCCGGTTTGAGGTGGCGCTTCACTGATAGGGAGGTCCGATGCGAAAGAGCACGCTGGCTCTGGCGTTCGCCGTGGTCCTGGCCGTGTTGGCCGTGGTGGGGGTTCGCCAGTACCTGACCCGGGAGAAGAAGGAGATCGAGAAGGAGCGCAAGACGTCCATGATCCTGATCTCCGCCGAACCCATCGGCGACGGCGAGCGGGTGCGCCCCTCCCAGATCAAGGCGTTCGAGATCCCGAGCAGCATGCTGCTCAACGAGATGATCCTGGAATCGGAGAAGGATCTGGTGGTGGGGAAGAAGGCGCGCAAGGCCATCGATCGCGACCGCCTTCTCCTCCAGCCCTATTTCCTGGAGAGAGCGCCGACGCAGAGGGTGGCCATCCGGCCGGGGATGCGAATCGCCAGCCTGGCCGTGAACTCGGTGAGCGGCGTCTCGGGCCTGATCTCCCCCGGCGACTACGTGGACGTCATCTGGACCGCCCACGGGACGGCCGAGGGCGGAGGCGCGGGCCTGGAATCGACGAGGACCATCATCACCCAGGTCCAGGTCTTCGCCGTCGAGGACGTGACGACCGTCGGGTACCGCGCTTCCCGCCGGGGGCGCGGCCCCGGCGCCTCCTATTCCACCGTCACGCTCCTTCTCTACCCGATGGAGTGCGAGCTGATCACCTACGCCGCGGGTCACGGGAAGGTCACCCTGGTCAAGCGGGGCGCCACGGACACCAGCATCCCGGTCCTCTCGGGGGTCGACGCCAGCACCGTGGACGACCGCATCGCCGACGCGAAACGCGTGCGCGAGCGGGGGGGGGAGGGGAAATAAGAAAGATCCGTGGAGCGAGAGCCATGCCGTATCTCTGGATGAACGACGAGGAGGGCGGGACCCTGACGTTCCCGCTCACCAAGCAGATGTTCACCATCGGCAAGCGCAACGGGAACGACCTGGTGCTGGACCGGACGAACATCTCGAGACAGCACGCCCGGATCTACTGGCGCAACGGGGGGTTCTACCTCCAGGATCTCGGAAGCCGCAACGGAACCTACCTCAACGGCGCGCGGGTGACTTCCGAGGTGCGGATCGCCGACGGGGCGCGGATCCGCCTGGCCGACACGGAGCTGATCTTTGCGGAGGAGAACGCGGCGCCGGCCCCCGCCGCGGCGCCTTCGCAACCCGCCCGGCCCCAGCCGGAGAACTTCTCGCCTCCCGCGCCCTCCGGGAAGAAGATCGCCGGGCCTTTGAAGAAGCGGATCCACGTGCAGCTGGTCAAGGACATGGACCTCAAGCACGTGGACTTCAGCAAGCACTCGGAGGAGGAGATCCGCCGGAAGGCCATCGACGCCACCTGGATGATCGTGCGCGAGTACAACCAGGAGATTCCCGAATGGGTCTCCCGCGAGCGCCTGGTCAAGGAGGTCGTGGACGAGGCCCTGGGCCTGGGGCCTCTGGAGGACCTTCTGGCCGATCCCGAGGTGGACGAGATCATGGTGAACCGGGCGGACCAGATCTTCGTGGAGCGCCGCGGCCGGCTGGAACTGACCGACCTCGAGTTCATGGACAACGGCCAGGTGCTCTCGGTGATCCGCCGGATCCTGGCGCCCATCGGCCGGCGCATCGACGAGTCCTCGCCCATGGTGGACGCCCGCCTGAAGGACGGCTCCCGCGTCAACGCCATCATCCACCCCCTCGCGCTGACGGGCCCCTCCATCACCATCCGGAAGTTCGCCAAGACCCCCTTCACCATCGACGACCTCGTCGCCTTCGGGACGCTGACGAAGAACATGGCCCGGTTCATCGAACTGGCCGTGAAGAACCGCATGAACATCTGCATCTCGGGCGGCACCGGCTCGGGGAAGACGACGACCCTCAACGTCGTGTCGGCCTTCATCCCCCGGAGCGAGCGAATCGTCACCATCGAGGACGCGGCGGAGCTGAAACTCCCCCAGGAGCACGTCGTCTCCCTGGAAGCCAAGCCCCCGAACATCGAGGGCAAGGGCGCGATTCCCATCCGCAAGCTCGTGATCAACAGCCTGCGCATGCGGCCCGATCGCATCATCGTGGGCGAGTGCCGCGGCGGCGAGGCGCTGGACATGCTCCAGGCCATGAACACGGGCCACGACGGCTCGCTCACCACGCTGCATGCCAACAGCCCCCGCGACGCGTTGAACCGTCTCGAGACCATGGTGCTCATGGCCGGCATGGAGCTCCCCTCCAAGGCCATCCGCGACCAGGTGGCCTCGGCCATCAACGTCATCTTCCACGAGGCGCGCCTTCCCGACGGCAAGCGCAAGATCACCCAGGTAAGCGAGATCACGGGCATGGAGGGCAACGTCATCACCATGCAGGACGTCTTCAAGTTCCAGCAGCGGGGCTACGGGCCCCAGGGGGAGGTGGTCGGCGATTTCGTGCCCACGGGCGCCGTCCCCAAGTTCGTCCACGAGCTGCGGGCGCGCGGGATCCAGGTGGACATGAACATGTTCAGGTGAGCCCATGGAAACCCTGATCCTCATCCTGGTCTTCGGGGCGGCCTTCCTCTTCGGGGTGGGCGGGATCTTCCTCTTCGCCCGGGGCTGGGAGTCCTACGAGGAGAAGTACGTGAAGGGCTCCGAAGGCACCCTGGAGGCGATGTACCTCACGATTCCCCCCCAGCACGTGGCCTACCTCTCGATCCTTTGCTTCATCATCCTCTTCGCCGTCTTCACCGCCGTCTTCTCCCAGGTGGCGGTCGGCATCATCGCCGGGATCCTCGGCCTGCCCGTGCCGATGCTGGTGCTGCGCATCCTGAAGAACCGGCGCGACAAGAAGTTCGGCTTCCAGCTGGTCGACGCATTGATGAACATGGGCAATTCACTGAAGGCGGGCTTCAGCCTTCCCCAGTCCTTCCTCCAGATCGAGCGCGAGATGGAAAACCCCATCGCCCAGGAGTTCCGCCTGCTCAACCAGGAGATCCGGGTGGGCCTCCCCCTGGAGGAAGCCCTGCGCCATCTCCACGACCGCATGCCCTCCGAGGATCTGGACCTGGTGGTCACGAGCATCGTCATCTCCCGGGACCTCGGCGGCAACCTCACCGAGATCTTCGACAACATCGCCGAGACCATCCGGGACCGGCACGTGGTGGAGGGCAAGATCCGCGCCCTCACCGCGCAGGGGAAGCTGCAGGGCATCATCATGGTCCTGCTCCCCTTCGTGGTGGGGATCGCCGTGCACCTCATCGATCCCAAGCTCATCGAGCCCCTCTACAAGGAGGAGGCGGGCTGGGCCCTTCTGGCGGGGCTGATCGTCGCCACCGTCGCGGGCTATTTCTGGATCAGGAAGATCGTCACCATCGACGTGTAGGAGCGCCATGCCGGAATTCTGGATCTACGTCGCGGTGGGTTTCGCCACCTTCCTGGTGACCTGGTCCATCATGGAGATGTACCGGGAGTTCATGCACGGGGGGGCCTTCCAGGCGGGCCCCTCCACCGAGCTCCAGTTCTTGCCCTTCCGCTACACCCTGCCGCTCGGGCGCGCGGCCGGCGTCCCCCTGGCGCGCTTTTCGGCCGGGCTGGAGATCCGCAAGAAGGCCGACGAGTCGAGCTCCCTCTATCTCGCCTTCCGGAAGAAGATCGGCCGGCTGCTCATGGCCGCCGGGAACCCCGGCCCCATGACGCCGGACGAGTTCGGCGGGCTCATGATCGTGTGGTCCATCATCGGCCTCGTCACGGGCGTGGCTTCCTGGGCCCTCGCCCAGACGATCGACCCGAACGACCTGCCGCGGTTCTTCTACGTGCTCTTCACCGAGGGCTCGATCCTCCTCATCCCGCTTTTCCCCCTTCTCGGCCTCTTCCTGCCCCTCATCTGGCTCCGGGACACCATCCGGACCCGCCACAAGCTCATGCGGAAAAAACTCCCCTACGCCCTGGACCTGCTCACCCTCGGCGTGGAGGCCGGCCTCGACTTCACCGCCGCCCTGCAGCGCATCGTCGACAAACTGGGCAAGAGCCCCCTGGCCGAGGAGTTCGCGCGCATGCTCCAGGAGATCCTCATGGGGCGGAACCGCGCCGAGGCCCTGCGGGACACGGGGCAACGGAACAACCTTATGGACCTGACCTCGGTGGTGGGCGCGCTGGTCCAGGCGGACGAGCTGGGGGCGCCGCTGGGGCCGATCTTGCGGATCCAGGCCGAACAGATCCGGGTGCGGCGGTCCCAGTTCGCGGAAGAAACCGCCATGAAAGCCCCCGTGAAGATCATCTTCCCCCTGGCGTTCTGCATCTTCCCCGCGACCATCCTCATCATCGTGGGGCCGATGGCCATCCGTTACGTCCCCGTACTCCTTGGCTGAGAGCCCGCATCGACGGTCCGGAAAAAAAAGAGTAGAGTAATGAAGCGCGTCCACCTCTACCGCGACGGGCGCTGGATCGCCGGCCCCCTCGACCAGGCGGAGACCTTCCGGGAGAAGAACCGGGGGCTTCTGGGACGGGACGCCCTGGACCCCGGCACGGGCATGGTGATCGAGCGTTGCGGCATGATCCACACGTGGTTCATGCGGTTTCCGATCGACGTGATGTTCCTGTCGCGCCGCGGCCGCGTCGTGAAGGTCAGGCACGAGGTGAAGCCCTTCCGCATCGCGTGCGCGCCGTTTGCGCACCGGACGGTGGAGATGCCGGCGGGGCTCGCGCATGAGCTCGGGCTTGAAAGGGGGCAGAGCGTGGAACTGCGAAACGAGGGCCCGGGCGCCGGGGGCGTAGGGGACGATCTCGACGGCGGGAGAGAAGCATGAACGGGGAGCCGAACGACACGCCGAGACTGGTGATCCTCACGGGCAAGGACCGCGGCCGGGAACTCGAGCTCGCTAGAGACGGGCTGGTGATCGGCCGGACGAAGGATGCGGATCTGGTCGTGAAGGACAAGTCCATCTCCCGGCGGCACGCGATGTTTTCCCGGGCCCCGGGCGGATGGACGGTGAGGGACATGGGAAGCAAGAACGGCGTGAGGGTGAACAACCGGCAGGCGTCGGAACAGGGACTGCTGAACGGGGACGTGGTGACGGTCGGGGGCATCAAGTTCAAGTTCCTCGATCCGGCCTCCGGCGTCGCGCCGCCTCCGTCGCCGGCGCCTCCGTCGCCCGCGCCGCCTCCGCCTCCCTCGCCCTTCCCCCCCCCGGAAGCACCCGTGCCCCCGCCGGTTCCGCCCCCCTCCCCCGCCGCCGCGCCCCCGCCTAAGCCCCCTTCCCCCGCCCCCCCCGAGGGGGGCGCCGCCCAGCCCCCCGCCGTCTACTCCCCCCAGGCGCCGGCGCAGCACGACGAGTACGCGCCCCCGCCGGAATTCTTCACCCCCCAGGCGCCGGCGGCGCCCGCGGGGAAGTTCCGAAAGCCCCTGACGCGGGGCATGATCGCCCTCTATCTCCTGCTCTTCGGCGGGATCGGACTGGGGCTCGGCTACCTCGTCTACGTCACCTTCTTCGTGAAGAGCGAGCCCTTCCAGGAGGACGTGAAGCTGGCGGTGGACGGCGTTCGGCTCCTCGACATGAATCGACATGCACGGAAGATCGCGAACGCCAAGGTCCTGGTCGGGGACGAGGGGATCGCCGAGGTGAGCTACGACGCGAGGATGGCGATCTTCCGGGCGCGGGGCATCGGGCTGGGATCCATGGAGGTCCGCTTCGTCGACGAGGCGGGGGCGGTCCTCGGCACGGTGGGCGTTCACGTCCTTCGGGGGAAGAAGGGAAAGTACGTGGACCGCACGGCCATGACGGAGCAGCAGCTGGAGGACCGGGCCCGCGAGCTGACGACCGAAGGCGACGCGCTGGCCGCGGCGCATCTCCCCGAAGCCATCCAGAAGTACGAAAAAGCCCTTCAAATGCTCACGTGGGCCCGGGATTCCCGGCTGAAATCCATGGCGACGATGCGGTACAACGAGCTGATCCGGGAACGCGAGGAGCGGTTCTTGAAACTGCGGGACAGCTACCGGCAGGCCAACAAACTCGGAAACTTCGGCGAAGCCAAGAACATCCTGTACGAGATCTGCAAGCTCTATCCGGACCCGCTGAACGAGAACCACCAGCAGGCGATGATCTTCATCAAGCGGATCGAGCGGAAGCAGAAGAGACGCGCCGGGGGCAAGTGACGGCGCTTTTATCGCGCCGGCGATGACGCGACCGTGGAGCAGACGAAAGGGACGGATCAAGCGGCATTGAAGAAGAGGTTCGGCTGATGCGGTTCATCTACGAAAAAGACGGGAAACGGTTCGAGTACCACATCCCCGAGGGAAACATGATCGTGGGACGCGACCGGAAGGCCGACGTGGCCATCTTCGACCACAACGTCTCCCGCCACCACATCACCGTCATCCGCCGGGATACGATGGTCATCGTCCGGGACCTGGGCTCGCGCAACGGGACCTTCGTGAACAACGCCAAGGTCACCGAGGCCACCCTCAAACCGGGCGACATCCTGCGCCTGGGAAACCTCAGCCTCTTCTTCGACGACGGCTCCCCGGGACTGGAAGTGCCCACCGACCTCGAAGGCTATCTCGAGCGGAAACGGCTGGAGAAGGAGAAGGGCGAGTCCGTCACCCCCGTGGACGGCAACCTGGCCCCGGAGGGAGCCGCCCCGGCCCCCCCCGGCCCGACGCAGGCCGCCCCGCCTCCCCCCGCTTCCGGCCCGCAACCGCCCGCGAGCGTCGTGCCTCCCGCGCAGTTTCCCGCCGGGTTCCAGCCGCCCCCCGGCGTGGAACTCGTCCAGCGCGGGGAGCAGTGGTTCTTGCGCGAGCAGAGCACGGGGCGCGAGGTGCCTTACCAGCCCCCCGCCGCCCCCGCCACCCAGGCGCCGGAAACCCGGGACGCGGACGTCATTTCCGCTTCCAACCTGAAGGACTACGCCGAGAAGGCGCGCGATTTCTACCTCTCCCACAAGCTGCCCGTTCTCGTGACGCTCGGCGTCCTCGCCGGCGGCCTGCTCATCGCGGCCGTCATCGCCGTGTTCCTCACCCCCTCTGACGACGACGGCAAGGTCATGTCCCCCGAGATCTACGACGGCTTCCTGGACGACGGCGTCGGCTTTTTCGCGGAGTGGATCGAACTGCGCAACAATCCCCCGGACAAGCTCAAGGGGAAGAAACTGGAGGCCAGGAAAAAGGAACTCTACGACGAGGCCCTGAAGCATTTCGAGACCATCAAGAAGCACCGGCCCCGGCGTCAGACCGCCGATGTCATGCTCAACGTGGCCCGGTCCTGGGCGGAGATGCCCGAGGATCCCCTCCTCCGGGACTGGTCTTCGGTCCGAGGGTACCTCGCCGAGCTGGTCAACCATGCCAACGTGACGCCGCGCGCGCGCGAGTTCGCCCGCGAGCGGATCCAGTGGATCAACCGGGAGGTGAACTCGCGCGCCCAGGCGGAATACGCGCAGAAGATGTTCAACAAGTGGGGCACGACGGGCGACATCGAGACGCTGAAGTCCGCGCACGACGAGTTCAAGAAGCTGGAGAGGGAGTACCCCGGCACGCCCGCCCAGCAGGAAAAGGCCGACATGATCCCCCGGATCATCGAGGAGTTCCGCACGTTCTACGAGAAGGAAGCGGAACGCCGCTTCAACAGCGGGGACTGGGAAAGCGCGATCGAAAGCTTCGAGAAGGCCAGGCGATACGCCGACGAGACGCGCCTCCAGGCCATCGACGCCAAGATCGCCGAGGCGCGCTTCCAGATCGAGCAGAGCAAGATCCTGCCGAGAGCCCGGGAGATGAAGGCGCAGGGGAGGCTCGAGGAACTCCTCGGATTCCTGGCGGACGTCCCGGACCATTCCCCGGCGTACGAGGAAGCCCAGCGGATGATGCGCGACGCCCGCTTCGAGATCCGGATGAAGAAGGCCCGGGACTACTACCGCCGCGCCGACGCCGAGACCGCGCTCAAACTCCTCTCCGAAAAGGAGTTCTATTCCGACCCCGAGTTCTCCGCCCTGCGCGAGAGGGTCCGCAAGGTCTCGGAAGCCCTGGAAGCGGGAAACCGCGCCTTCGAGGAGGCGATGGACGCCATCGACCAGATGGAGTCCCCCGAGAAGGTGCAGGGATTCGAGAAGGCGAGGCATTTCTGGAACGAGGTGAAGAACCTCGAGTCCGACCCCTCCAACGACTTCGTGCGGCGGGCCCAGCGGAACCTCTACGACCTCACCAACGAGAAGATCGGCGCCCTCTACTACCAGAAGGCCCAGGCGCTCTTCGCCGAAGGCGAGATGAAGAAGGGCCGGGATTTCCTGGACCTCGCCCGCGGCTACGACCTCACCCTCGGCCTGCAGGAACTCGAGGAATGGAAGGACGAGGCGGGGCGCCGGTACAACCGCGCCATCAACATGGCCAAGGAGGACAAGGACAAGGCCCGCGAGCTGCTCCAGTGGATCCTCGACGTCCTTCGGCCCGGCGACTCCGAATACGTGGAGAAGGCGCGCCGGGCCCTGGCCGAGATACGGGACTGAGAGGCTGTGAAAAAAGCCCTGTATCCCTGCGCGAGCGGATTTTTCCACATCCTCCCCATCAGGCGAAGAGGCCGCCGTGCGCCTGGAAGAAGGGATTGGAGCTCTGTTCCCGCTCCACGGTGGTGGAGGGGCCGTGACCGGTGTAGAGGACGGTGTCGCCGGGCAGGGTGAAGATCTTCTCCCGGACGGCGCGCAGGAGCTGTTCGGTGGAGCCCCCGGGCAGGTCCGTGCGCCCGATGCTGCCCGCGAAGAGGAGGTCCCCCACGAAGACGGCCTCGTCCCCCTTGAGGGAGATGCCCCCGGGGGAGTGGCCGGGGGTGTGGAGGACGTCGAAGGCGAGGTTGCCGACCTGGATCCGGTCGCCCTCGTCGACCGTCCTGTCGGGGGGCGGGACGGGCGTGGAGACGAACCAGCCGAAAGCGGCGGCCTGCTCGGCGGCGGCGCCGAGGAGGAAGGTGTCGGCGGCGTGGGAGACGACGTCGGCGCCGGTGGCGTCCTTCACCTCTCCGGTGGCGGCCACGTGGTCGGCGTGTCCGTGGGTGAGGACGATGGTGGCGATCGTAACCCCCATGGAAGTCGCGGTCTCGAGGATCTGGTCCGCTCCGTCGCCCGGATCGATGACGGCGCCCTGCCGGGTGTCGGGGCAGCCGAGGAGATAGCAGTTCGTCCCGAAGGGGCTGACGACGAGGGTTTCGAGCAACATGGGAGCGGATCCCTACAGGTGGGGGGCCAGTTTTTCGAGGATGACTTTCTTGGGCACGGCGCCGATGATCGTCTCCTTGAGTTCGCCGTTCTTGAAGAGGAGGAGCGTCGGGATGGACATCACGGTGAACTTGGCCGGCGTCATCGGGTTCTTGTCGATGTCCATCGATCCGACGCGGATCTTGTCCGGGGACTCCTGTCCGATTTCTTCCACGATGGGGTCGATCATCTTGCAGGGGCCGCACCATTCGGCCGAGAAATCGAGAAGGAACGGCAGGTCCGACCCGAGCACCTCGGACTCGAAGTTGTCATCATTGATTTCCATGACGTTGGCCATAACGAGCTGTCCTCCGCAGTATGAAAAAAAACACCCACCCAGCATCCTGGCCATGATACCGGGAGCGGTCCGGCCTGCCAAGTGCTTTCGCGTCGAGCGTTTCGCGCTTTCCATGCCCTCACTGCCCCCGGTTCCCCGCGGCCCCACGGGTGTCGGTAAGAA
>CAZDSO010000065.1:0-22593 GCA_964508045.1 uncultured Planctomycetia bacterium
GCGATCCGCGTCCGCGGCATCGCCGTGGTCCCGGGCCGGGTGTTCGCGTGGCCCGGAACACACGCCTCCCACAAACGGCGCCGGCTTGCGCAGGTTCCGCCACGACGCGGCCTTTCTCTCGCCAAGACGCAAAGGGGTTCTATGGTTGGGTGGATGTGTGGGTGAGTGGTTGCGTGTGGTACACGTTGCACAACCATGGTGTCGGTCTGGAGGGCGCCCCACAGCCCCGCGGATCAGGATGATCCGTTTCGCCCGTAGGGCGATCAGGGTGATCAGGGTATCCTGAAATCGGACGGCCCTTCGACTCGCCCTGAGCTTGTCGAAGGGTTCGCTCAGGACGGTGGTGAGCGGCTCGACGGAGCTCGCCGAAGTCCTGGTCCGAACCGCTGAAACCTGGAATGCGCTTGCACCGCGCCTCAATAGACGAAGTAGATCTTGATCGCGAGCAGCGCGGGCGTCACGGAGGTGTCCGTGGTCGAGAAGTTCACCCTCACCCGGATCACCGGATGGGCCCCGTGATCGATCCCGCGGATGTCCAGGCTTCCCGCCGTCGGCATCATTCCCTGGTACCCGGAAAGCGGCGCCCCGGACCCGTCGAGGATGTCGTAGGTGATGGAGGTGCCGGCGGGCTTGTTCTCGCTCACGTCGATGCGCTCGTAGGCCGTGCAGGTCTTTCGCAGAAGCGCCAGATCGTTGCCGCCGTCGGTGGTCTGCACGAGCCCTCCGGCCGTGCCCACGGCCCACACGTTCCCGTCTCCGGCCAGCCCGGAAAGGTCGCCGCCCGCGTAGGCCACGCACAGCACGTTGTTGCTGGGCAGCGCGGGCGCCGTGTACTGGACGAAGGACGCCGTGCCCGGCGCCTGGTCCCCGTTCGTCGTGACGCAGACCCCGGCCCCGGGATGGCCGGTCATCCAGTGGGTGGGGGCGCCGAGCCGGTCGTTGACGGCGACGTACCGGACGGAATCGTCCAGGAGCCCGTCCGTCCCGTCGAAGTTCGTGAAGGTGGTCCCGCCGTTCGTCGTGCGCTCCGCGCCGCCGTCTCCGGAGCCGCCGAGCAGCGTGCGGTCCAGCCCGATCAGGAATGTGCTCGCATCGTGACAGGCGACGGTGACCGCGTGGGCGTTGACGAGTTCCCCGCCGTCATACCGCTGGAACGTCCCACCGTCGTCCGTGGTGTGCCAGGCGCCGCGGGACCCGCTCTCGTTCCCCGGCGTCGTGAGGATGAAGCCGTGCGTGCCGTCCGTGTCGCCGTCGTCGAAATCGGCGCAGGTATGGCAGGCGTCCATCCCGCCGTCGTTGACGAAGGTCGTGGAAGCGCCGCCCTTCACGTAGAGCGTCCCCTGGTCGGTGCAGATGAGGTAGACCGAGGGGGAGGCGTAGCCGTCGTGGAAGGCCGTCCACAGCACGTTGTCGGAGGGCAGGGCCGGCGTCGTGGTCGTGTCGAACACGGTCCAGGAGCCTCCGGCGTCCGTGGTCAGCGCCGCGCCGCGCGGCGTACCCACGAGCAGGGTCTCCTCGTCGCCCTTGAAGAAGGCGATGCAGCGGATCCGGTTGGTGGGGAGGGCGTTCGGAAGGGGGGTGTCGGGTTCCCGGAGGGCGGTGAAGCTCCGGCCGCCGTCGGTGGTCATCGCCACGCCGTAGTCGGTGGCCACGGCGAAGGTGGTCGCGGCGGGCGAGGCCGTGTAGGCCGCTCCCGTCGCGCCGTCCCCGGCCGCCACGGAGGCCGTCAACGTGATCTGGGTGTCCGAATCCACGGACAGGACCTCGTAATTCGTGCCCACGCTGTCGGCCCGGAGGGCCCAGCCCGGGCCGATGGGGGAGGAGGTCCAGCCGGTTCCCGAGCCGTTCACGACGGCGGAGCCGGCCGTGAACGTGGCCGTGCCTGTAACGTATGCGCTTCCATCGAGATAGCACACGCCGCGGACGTTCCGGTCGGGGAGGGAGGGCACGTTCGAGGCAGCCGGCAGGAGCTGTCCGTCCACCGAAAGGACCGTCATGGAGCCGGCGCTCTCGTAGTACGTGCCGGTCTTGAGGACGACGCCCCCGGGCTGCTCTGCGGCCGGCGCCGGGCACGCCCAGAGCATCCGGTCGCCGGTCGTGTTTCCATCGAAATACGCGCAGGCCGACGTGGCAAGGCGGGGCAGGTAGTCCGGCGTGGTGGCGTCGGTCACGCGGGTGAGGGCGGATCCGTCGTTGGTGGTGTACACGATGCCGGCGGCGGTGGCGAACATGTAACTCGAGCCGGTCGCGATCCCGCCGAAGTAGGCGCAATCGAGGACGTCGTCGCTGGGGAGCGCCGGCGTGCCGGCCGTCGTGAACGATTTCCAGGCCGGGGTTGCCTGCAGGTTGCGGGCCCGGGCGCTTCCGCTCGCCGTGGCCACGACCGCCCCGAGGTCCGAGGGATTCCCGCCGGAGATGGGCGATCCCTGGTCGAAGGCGACGGCCCGGACCGTGTCGCCGGGCAGGTCGCCGGGTTGCGTGTAGTTGGCGTAGGTGCCGAGCTGGAAGCTGCCGCACACGACGCCGTTGCTGGCCGTGCCGAAGATCACCCAGTCCAGGGTGCCGGTGCCGCGATAGAGGTCGATGCCGCGAAAGTCGTCGCTGGGGATGCCGGCGGTCAGGCTGTCCACGCTCGACCAGCCGTTCAACCCGTCGTGGAAGTTGACCGCGCCGGTGCTGGCGGAGCAGCAGGCGTAGTGCGTGCCGTCGTGGAAGGCGACGCCGCGGATGTCGGCGCTTCCGGCCAGGTTGGCCGTTTCGTTCGTGAACGTCGCCCCGCCGTCGGTCGAGTAGGCGAGGCCGGCGTCGGTCCCGAGCAGGAGGGAATAGGTGGGCGGCGTCCCGGACACCTCGTAGAGAGCCACGGCCTGGATGTCGTCGCTCGGGAGGGCGGGGTTGTTGCTCTGGTTGCACCATCGAAAGGTCGTGCCGTCGTAGAAGGCCGCGCCGTCATGCGTTCCGACGAGATAGACGTCGGCGCTCGCGTTGGAGAAGGCCACGTCGGTGACGTCGGCGCTGGGCAGCACGGCGGGAGGCTGGGCGAGGGGGGTTCCACCGGGATCGCTGGCGTAGGCCGTGAACCCCGTCCCCCCGTTCGTCGTCCTCTCCAGGGCGCCGGTGACGGCGTTTCCCTCCTTGTCCCCGCAGGCGATCAGGAAGTGATCGGCCGTGCCCATGGCCTCGTGCCACGCCACGCCGCGCGTGAAGTCGTCCGAGACGTTCGCGAATGAACCCGTGGAGGCCGTGCGGATGAATTGCCAGGTGCTTCCCCCGTCCTGCGTGACGCTGACGCCGCCCTCGGTGGCGATGAGGAAACGGGTCCCGTCATACCAGGCGGCGTCCACGACGGCGAAGTCGCCCGGCCGCGTGATGGAGGTCCAGCTGGCCCCGTCGTCGACGGTGAAGGACGCCCCCTCGGCGCTCCCTCCCGTCTCGCTGCTCCCGACGATGTAGCTGTCCGAATCGCCGGAAGCGTTGTTGAACCTCACGACGCAGGGGTACTGGGTGTTTCCCCAGTTGGGTTCCCGTTTCTCGACGAAGGCGGTGGCGCCGCCGTCCTCCGTCTTGTAGACGGCGCCCTCCTGGGAGCCTCCGGCTTCCTGCTGGCAGGCGATCAGGAACGTCGGGCCCCCGGTCGTGTCCGGGTCGTAGAAGTCGGCGCTCATCGTCCGGTTCGTGTCGTTGTCGTTGCCGCCGGGGTCCGTATCGAAGTTCGAGGCGTCGAAGATCGTGACCGTCGCCCCCCCGTCCGTGGTGTAGAGGCATCCCCCGGCATTGTTGGCCTCGGTCGGATCGGCCGTGGCGATGAGCATGTGATCCGGGCTGGCGTAGCCGTCGGCGAAGTCCACGTCCCAGACGTGGTCGTGGGGCAGGGCCGGCGTCGTTCCGGCGTCCCAGACCGTGAACGTGCTCCCGCCGTCGTACGTGACGGCCACGCCGCAGTCCGTTCCGATCATGAAGGCGTTCCCCGACGATCCGGCGTGGTTGTGGAAGGCCGCGCAGGTGATGCGGTTGCTCGGGAAGCCGGGACGCGTATAGAGGTTGAAGGCGGTCCACGTCGAGCCGCCGTCGGTGGTCAGGAAGGCGCCGGCGGCCGCCGTGCCCACCAGAAAGCGCGTGGCGACCGGCGTTGCGCCCCCCCGGAAGTAGGCCGCGCAGGTCGCGACGTCGCCGCAGGAGAAGAAGGTGCCGGGGGCCAGGGGAAGACGCACCTCCCCCGGCGCATACCGTGCGTCCACCCCCCCGTCCGCCTGCTGGCCGAAGTCGCTGGCGCTCGTCAGCTCCCAGTACTGCATGGCGCCGTACGCGAACGAGAGATGGGGGGACAGGGGGTCCGGATAAGGCGCGGGATTTCCGTTCGTGACGATCACGTCCACCGTGGACCCCGCCGTGCCCGCCGGTGTGTCGCACGTGAAGGAATCCGGCACGTTCGAGCGGTCGTAATTCGTGCAGGCCTGGCTTCCGATCGTCGCCGTGACCAGCCCCGTGAAACTGCCGTCCGCACAGCTGATCGTGACCGTCTCGCCTCCCGACGGATTCCCCTTGTCCGGCACGACGGCGTCGGGATTGGGAAGGTAGGTGAACGCGCCGCTCTTCGTCGCAGAGGGACCGTCCAGGTTCACCACCTTCACGTCGTAGACGTCCGCGCCCCCCGCCGCGCTGCAGAGCGGCACGTCCGCCGACACCGTCGTCGCCGGGTAGGGACCGGTGATCGTGACGTTGGCACAAACCGTGTCGGTGGTCCCGTCGCTGACGTAGACCCGGATGCCCGCGTAGAAATCCGTCCCCGTGACGATGATCGTGTCGCCGCTCACCCCGCTGGCCGGCGTCACCGTCGTGATCGACGGGTTCGACTGGTAGGTGAACTGGCTGTGCGGCGCGGGATCCACCCCGCCGTCCGGGTTCGTCACGACCACGTCCACCGGCCCCGCCGCCGTCCCCGCCTGGGTCTCGCACACCAGCGTGTCCGGCGCGCCCGTAGAGTCGTAGTTCGTCGCGGCCACCCCCCCGAACGTCACCTGCGCCCCCGAAAGGAGGTCCGCCCCCGAAATCGTCACGGTCGTCCCGCCGCCCACCGGCCCCGACGACGGCGACAGGCCCGTCACCGACGGTTCGCTCAGGTTGAAGTAGCCGTCCACGCCCTGCGCGGTGAAGACGTCCGTCGCCGTCTGCCCGTCGTCCACGTTCGTTACCGTCACGTCCACGCCCCCCTGGGCGGCCGCGACCGTCGTCACGCGCAGCGTCCCGTACGGGGGGCCCGCGCCGACCGGCGTGGCCGGAAGCGGCGTTCCGCTTCCGAACATGACCGTGGCCGGGTCGAAGAAGTCCCATCCCGTGACGTCCACGGTCACGCCGCCCGAACGGCTTCCCTGCCGCGGGCTCACCCCCGTGATGGCCGGGCTGCTCTCGTAGAGGAACCCGCCGGGAAGGGAACCGGTCAGCAACGCGCTGTTCTGCACCCGGACGTCCACATGCCCGATCACGTCGCCCGAGTCCGGAATGGCGGAAAGGTCGATCTGCGAGGGCGGCACGACCGTCACGTGCGCCGCCGGCACCTGCACCGATCCGAACCACACCGTGCACGTCCCCGTGAAGGCCGTGCCCGTGATGGTCGCGGCGCCCCCCCCGGCCCGCGGCGAGACGTCCGGCGTGATGCCCGTCACCTCCGGACCCCGCTCGTAGCCCACCCCCAGATCGCTCGTGGAGGGACCCCAGGCGACCGACTGGCCGTCCGGGTTGGTCAACACGAGGTCGTAGAAATACGGCGTGGACGGCGGCGACTTGACCGGCACCCAGCAGGTGACCTCCGTGGCGTCGACCCAGGTCACGTTCGTCGCCGCGTCCCCCCCGACGGTCACCGCGGGCGGGTTCGCGGCGCTCTCCATGAAAAAATCCCCAGCGATCGTGATCTCCGTGCCGCCGGCCGTCCCCACCAGCCCGTTCGCCCCCGAGGGAGCCGTGTACCCCGTGATCACCGGGAACGCGTTGTAATGGAAGGGGGTCGCGCCCGCGCCGGACTGCATGTCGGGGTTCGTCACCGCGACGAACACGTCTCCGACCCCGTGCGCCGGCGCCTCGCACGTGATCTGCGCGTCGCTTTCCACCGTCACGTTCGTCGCCGCCGTCCCGTCGAACGTCACCCCGGCGTCCGCGTCCGCCTCGCCGCCCGACGCAATCGTCCGGTGGAATCCCGTGCCCGTGA
Organism: uncultured Planctomycetia bacterium; assembly: GCA_964508045.1. GTDB lineage: Bacteria > Planctomycetota > JAKEIC01 > JAKEIC01 > CAZDSO01 > CAZDSO01. The sequence goes on from CAZDSO010000065.1 coordinate 6,203, forward strand.
TCGTCACCGTCGTTCCCCCCGCCTGCGCGCCGTTGTCCGGCGTCACGCCCGTCACCGACGGCGGGACGGCATAGAGGAAGCCGCGGGCTCCCGCCGTGATCGCCGAGTCGTCGTACAGCGCGCCCTCCCGGCCGTCCGGATTCTTCACCGTGACCCGGGCCAGGCCGTCCTGGTTCGGCGTGCCCAGCGGCGAGGCCGGCGTCGTGCAACTGATCGAGGTCGCGCCGTTGCACGTCACGTTCGTCGCGGCCACGCCCCCCACGAGCACGACGGCCCCCGCCTTGAACCCCGTCCCCGTCACCGTGACGGCCGTCCCGCCCCCGACGGGGCCGCCGTAGGGCGAGACCCCCGCGACCGCGGGCGCGTCCGGAATCGTCACCGCACCGGGCGCGCGGGCGATTTGGCCGTCCGGATTGACCACCTCGAGGTCCAGCGTCCCCGGACCCGTCGTCGCCGGGATGGCGAACCGCGCCGTGATCAGGCCCGGCGAGACCACCGTCACGCTGTCCGCCGGCCGATCGTCCAGAAAGACCGCTGCGCCCGTTGCGAAGTTCGCCCCCGTGATCGTCAACAGGACCGTTTCGGCCGAGGCGACCTCTGCGGGATTCACGGACGCGATCGAGGGCGCCGGGCCCGTCACGTACACCGTCTCGGTGTCCGGACTGCAGGAGAGCAGGAGAAGGGGGACGAGGGACACGGTGAGCAGGGAAGCGAGCCTGGACATCGGATTCTTCCTCATCGGAGTGACGGATTTGAATCCGGGACGGAGGTGCAAACCTGGATTCCTAGCAAGAGACCATGGATCTATATAGGGGAGGGGGGACGCCGGGGCAAGGTTTTTCGGCGCCGGCGCGAATCGCTCGCTTGGACCGCCTCCGGGCAACCGCTACAATGCCCGCAGGATTCCGGTCCTTCTGGAGCCGTCCCATGCCCATCTACGAGTTCGTCTGCAAACCCTGCGACGAGGTCTTCGAGGTCCTCTTCAGGTCCGCCGGCGAGAGGAAGAAGGTCATCTGCCCCCGGTGCGGGGGAGACGACGTGTCGAAGAAGCTGTCGCTGTTCGGGACCCGGACCGCGGGCGAGGACGGTGCCTCCAGGGGGTCCGCGGGAAGCGGGGGGTGCGGGAGCTGCACCGCCTCCTCCTGCGCCGGCTGCAAGCCCTGAGAGGCTGTGAAAAAATCCAGGTTGAAGAATTCGCCCTTGCCGTGGAGATGGAATTCCCGATCGGCCGAAACGAATGAACCAGGCGAATGCTTTCACAGGCTCTGAGGACCCGCCTCATGCCCGAGACCCTTCTCGACCCGTCGTTTCTCAAGCGCCTGGAATACCTGGACTTCGTCGCGAAGAAAATCGCCGGGGGGGAATTCCGGGGGGAGCGGCGGTCCGCCTCCCGCGGCCACGCCCTCGAGTTCCGCGAACACCGGACCTACGCGCCGGGCGACGATATACGCTACATGGACTGGAACGTCTACCTGCGGCTCGACGAGCTCCAGCTCAAGGAGTTCGAGGCCGAGCAGCGGATCAACATCGCCGTGGTCGTGGACGTGAGCGATTCCATGGACTTCGGCGACCACAACAAGCTCCGCTACGCGCTGCGCATGGCGGCCGCGCTCGGCTACATCGGCCTGTCCCACTTCGAGAGCGTGAGCCTGGCGGCGCATCCGAACGGGTCGAGCCGGCGAACTCCCCCCTTCCGCGGCCGGCCCCAGAGGAAATCGCTTCTCCAGCACCTCGCCTCCTTCGGCCCCTCGGGGCGCGGCCGTCTCGCCGAGACGCTGCAGGGCCTGCCCCGTCCCCGGCGGGGAAGCCTGCTCGTGGCGCTGATCTCCGACTTCTACGACGAGGAGGGCTTCGAGAAGGGCCTCGAGTCGATCCGGGGACGGCGGGCCCGGGGCCTCATGATCCACCTGGTGGACCCGAAGGAGATGGATCCGGGGGCGAGCGGGACCGTCCGGCTCGCCGACCGCGAGACCGGGGCGGAGAGGGTGCTGGCGCTGGACGAAGAGGTGCGCCGCCGCTACCGGCGGGAGTTCGATCTGCACCTCGCGCGGGTGGAGCGCTACTGCCTCGACGCGGAGTTCGGCTTCGCCCGCGTGGAGACCTCCATCCCCTTCGACGCCTCCGTGCTCTCGATCCTGCGCCGGGGGCGGATCCTGAGATAGCCGTATCGTGTTGCTGGGGTCGTGTCGCAATTGTCAATTCTTTGCGTTCCGTTGTTTCATGAGGTGAGGATTGCCACGATGAGTCGCTGAGGTCGCCCCAAAAGAATTGACAATTGCGACACGACCCCAAACGTTACGTTGCGTTGTCTGGTGAAGTGAGGATCGCCACGTTGGCTCGGCGGGGTCGCCCGAGAAGAATGGACCCTTGCGACGCGACCTCATGGCTATTTATCATCCAACTGAAAATTAGACTTGACTGTTTTTCAGTTAAGTGAAAAATAGCGGCGTCATGATTCCCCGCCCCATCTACAACGCCATCTGGAGGGAACTCTCCGCCGAGAAAGCCATGATCTTCATGGCAGGGCCGCGCCAGGCGGGAAAGACCACCCTGGCACGATCGATCGCCGAGCGCTTCCCCAACCGCATCTACTTCAACTGGGACGTGGTCTCACACCGCAAGCGTCTCGCCGAAGATCCCTACTTCTTCGAGGATGTGGATCGAGTCGACGACACCAGGCCCCTGGTCATTTTCGACGAGATTCACAAGCACCGCGACTGGAAGAACTACCTCAAGGGCGTTTATGACGGGTTCCATGAGGAATTCCTCTTTCTGGTGGCGGGCAGCGGCCGGCTGGACACCTACCGGAAGGGCGGGGACTCGTTGGCCGGGCGGTACGCCTACTTCCGGATGTGGCCCCTGACCCTGGCTGAACTCGTCGGCCGGAACGAACCCTCCTTGAACGCCTTCTGGGACCATCCCCTTGCAGTGAAGGCGGATCCCGACGGAGAGGCGGGAAAGGCATGGCAGCGCCTGGACCGCTTCACCGGGTTTCCAGAACCTTTCGAACGCGCCAAGGTGCCGTCGTACCGGAGATGGTCGGCTGTATACGTTTCCCAGCTCATCCGGGAGGATATCCGTGACCTGACCGCCATTCGGTCCATCGACGACGTTGAAACGCTCTTCTCGCTGCTGCCCGAGAGGGTGGGCTCCCCCCTCTCCTTCCAGAGCCTGGCCCGAGACCTGAAGGTCTCTTACAACACCGTGAGAAGCTGGGTAGAGGCCCTGGAGAGGTTTTTTCTCGTCTTCACACTCACGCCCTGGACCGGAAAGGTCGCCAGGGGCGTGGGAAAAGCGCGCAAGACCTATCTCTTCGACTATGGCAGGATTCCGGACCGGGGATCGAGATTCGAGAACAGGGTCGCCCTCGATCTTTTTCGCGCCGTGAACACGTGGAACGACCTGGGTCTCGGTCGTTACGGTCTTCACTTCGTACGGACCAAGGACCAGGAAGAAGTGGATTTCCTCATCGTCGAGGATCGCAAACCCCGGCTACTGGTGGAGGCCAAGGCCGGGGAGCCCTCCGTATCCCGGGAATTGAAGAAGATCCAGACCATGCTGGATGTTCCCGCGGTGCAAATCCTCGACAGGGGTGAGACCTACAAGAAACGCAAGAATGTCGGACAGACGGTGCTCGTCGTACCCGCCCCCCTATGGTTGCCCCGCTTGCCATGAAGAATTCGACCATGCTCACTATGAACGTCGGCCCGTCCCCCCCGGCCTTCGACACGCGACTCCCGCCACGAACCGCCTTCGTGTTGTGGACCGCCTTCGCGACGGCTATGCTGCTTGCATGGACTGGCAGCTCCTCCATCCCGACGCCCTCTGGTTCCTCCTGCTGGGGCCGCTGATCATCCTCCTCCACCTCATCCGGAGGCGCCCGAAATCCCTCGCCGTCCCCTTCCTGCCCATCTGGGAAAAAGCGGAGCCCCGGCGCGCCGGCGGCTTCCGACGCCTCGGCGACGCCCTCCCCCTCCTGCTCTCCCTGATCATCCTCGCCCTGCTCACCCTCGCCCTCGCAAGACCCTACCGCCCCCCCCCCTTGCCCGAACACGTCCTGATCGTCCTCGACGACTCCGCCAGCATGGGCGCCGTGGACCGCGACGGCGTCCCGCGCATCGACAAGGCCCGGGAACGGCTGCTCCAGGCCGTCCGCGCCTCCCCCGGACACGTGCGCTTCGCCCTCGTCCGGCTCGCCGGCGGACCCCGCCTCGAGGTCCCCTTCCACGAGAAGCGAAACCGCGTCCTCGATACCCTGCGGCACGGCGAGGCGAGACCCCTTTCCGCCGACGCCGCGCAAGGGGTCCGCGCCGCCTCCGCCCTCGTCGCCCCCCGCACCGGACCCGCGATCTGGCTGGCCTCCGACACGCCCCCCGCCGGGATCCCGGACCGCGTCGCGGGAAACGTGCCGGTCCACCCCCTGCCCGTCGGCGACCGGAAAGACAACGCGAGAATCGCCGATTTCACCGGCGCCTGGGGGGGATGGTGGGACGAGGAGGCCTCCTTCTTCCTCCAGGTCGAGAACGAGGGGCCCGAACGGTTCGCCGGGACGGTGAAGGTCACCGACGGCGAGACCGCCCTGTTCGAGCGCGACCTCGATCTCGACGCCGGGGCGTCCTTCGAGGCCTCCTTCGGCGCCCGGCGGCGCGCCGAGGACCGGATGCTCACGGCGACGGTCTCGCCCGGGGGAGCGCTGGCGCTGGACGACCGGGCGTGGTGCGGCGTGCCCGGCGTGGTGAAGCGCCGCGTGTGCCTGATCAGCCGGAAGCCCTCGGCCTATCTCCGCTCCGCCCTCCAGGGGCTCGAGGAGATGGTCGACCGGGAAGGATCGGTGCAAATCGAACCCGGCGGCTTCGAGCGGGCGCTCCGGGACGCGGATCTCGCCGTGTTCGAGGGCGCGGGTCCCGGCGAGCGCTTCCCGGCGGGGGGATGCCTCGTGTTCGGCGCGCCCTCCGGGACCCTGCCGCCGCCGGGGCCCGCTTCGCAGGAGGCGAAGGCGGCCGTGAAGGACTGGGACCGCAAGCACCCGGTGACGCGGGGCTTGAGCTTCGACAGCGTGTTCTTCAGCCGGTTCCGGCCCCTGCCCCCGGCCTACCGGCCGCTGGTGACGACGGACGGGGGCGCGGTGATCGGCGCGCGGGAAGGCCCCGGCGGGCGGGCGGTGGTCGTGTCGGCCTCCCTGGCGAACACGAACCTGGGGCTGGTGTCCGCGTTTCCCATCTTCGTCCGGAACGCCGTCCGCTGGGTGGGGGGAAGCGAGCCGGGAGGGAGTTGCCCGCAGCTTCGACTGGGGTGCGGGAACGCGGTGGAAGGGTACGAGGTGAGGTGGCTCGCCGGCTTCCCGGGGGGCCCCGGCGTGGCCGAGCTGTCGCGGAAGGGGGAACGGCGGCGCCGGGAGGTGAACTTCTTCGACGAGGCGGAGTCGACGCTCTTCGCCCCGGCGGAAGAGGACGCCGGCTTCCCGATCCCGGAGGAAAAGCCTCCCGAGGCGGATCCCTGGCCGTGGCTGGTGGGCGCGGCCCTGGTCGCGCTGCTCTTGTCCTGGGCGCTCCTGCTGCGCGGGGCGCGGGCAGCTTGCCCGCCCTAGCCTTGGCGACGGCGGGTCCCGCCCGCAGCAATTCGCTGACGGCTGAAATCTGCCTGACTGAAATTTGAAGACGTGAATGCCTTGGAGGGCGAGGGTCCTCCCGAGCCAGAACGGTGCCGGCTCGCCAGGAGGCTCGCCCTCCAATTCCAACCCATACGTTTTCGTGTTGCATTCCTTTGCGTCCTCCGCGTCCTTTGCGGTTTTTCTTCGTGCCTTCGTACCTTCGTGTTGAGCGCACCGCAGACGCCCCCCTTGCCGCTATCCCCGCGCGAGGGCTATACTGGCTCGTCTTGTTGAAGGGGAAGCCCATGGCGTTTCACAGCGGTATGCTGGTCATCATGGACGGGTGGGGGCTGGGGGAGGAGAAGGAATACAACGCCGTGGCGCACGCCAGAACGCCGGTGTTCGACCGGCTTTGGCGCGAGCAGCCGCACACGACGCTGAAGGCCTCGGGGATCGACGTGGGCCTTCCGGAAGGCATGATGGGGAACTCCGAGGTGGGGCACCTCAACCTCGGCGCGGGCCGGATCGTCTGGCAGGAGGTGACGCGGATCAACCGGTCCATCCGGGAGGGCGCCTTCTTCGAGAACCACGCGTTTCTCGACGCGATGGGCAAGGTGCGGGCGGGGGGAGGTCGCCTCCATCTGATGGGTCTGGTGTCGGACGGGGGGGTGCATTCCTACGAGCTGCACTACTTCTCGCTTCTGGAGATGGCGAAAAAGCAGGGGGTGCCTTCGGACCGGGTGCTTTTCCACGTGATCACCGACGGGCGGGACACGCCGCCCATCAGCGGGATCGGGTACGTGGAGCGGCTGGAGGCGAAGATGAAGGAGACGGGGGTCGGGCGGATCGCCTCGATCCAGGGCCGGTACTACGCCATGGACCGGGACCGCCGGTGGGACCGGCTGGAGAAGGCTTACCGTGCGTTCGCTCTCGGCGAGGGCCACCACGCTTCCTCGTGGCGGGGGGAGATGGAGAACGCCTACGCGGACGGGGAGACGGACGAGTTCCTGCTTCCCATCATCATCACGGCAGACGGGGAGCCGATCGGGACCTTCCGGGACGGCGATTCGGTGATCTTCTTCAACTTCCGCGCCGACCGGGGCCGGGAGATCAGCTACGCCTTCACGGATCCCAACTTCTCCGAGTTCGAGCGGCCCCTCCAGCCGCGCGTGCACTGGGTCTGCATGACGCAGTACGACCCGAAGATCCCCGCGCCCGTGGCCTATCCCCCGCAGCGTCTGGACCGGGTCTTCGCGGAGCACCTCTCGTCGAAGGGCCTCGGCCAGTTCCACATCGCCGAGACGGAGAAGTACGCCCACGTGACGTTCTTCTTCAACGGGGGGCGGGAGGACGCTTTCGAGGGGGAGGAGCGGGTGCTGGTGCCTTCGCCCCGGGTTCCGCACTACTCCCAGAAGCCCGAGATGAGCGCGCGGGAGGTGACGCGGAAGATCCTGGCGCGCCTGGAGAAGGGGTTGCCGGACTTCCTGCTGGTCAATTACGCGAACCCGGACATGGTGGGCCACACGGGCGATTTCGACGCCGCGGTGAAGGCCGTCGAGACGGTGGACGGCGAGATGGGCCGGATCGTGGAGGCCTTCGCCTCGGCCGGCGGGAGGGTCCTCGTGACCGCCGACCACGGCAACGCGGAGGTCATGTACGACCCCGACCTGGACGAGCCCCACACGGCCCACACGACGAATCCCGTCCCCCTGATCCTGGCCGGCCCCGGCACCGCCGGCCGGACGCTGCGGGAAGGGGGGCGCCTCTGCGACGTGGTCCCCACGCTCGCCTCCCTCATGGAGATCGACCTGCCCGACGTGATGGAAGGGGAGAACCTTCTTTCATGATCCACGTGACCTTCCTGTGGCACATGCACCAGCCCATGTACCGGGACCTGGTCTCCCTCGACGGCACCCTGCCCTGGGTGCGGCTCCACGGCGTCGGCGAGTACTACGGGATGGCCCGGATCCTCGAGGAACGCCCTCCCGTCCACGCCATGGTCAACTGGGTCCCGTGCCTTCTGGACCAGCTCGAGGAGACCGCGGCCGGCACCTACGAGGACCGGGCGCTCCGCGTGGCGCGCAAGCCCGCCGACGGCCTGGAGGCCGAGGAGGTCGTCTTCATGCTCCGCTCCTTCTTCCGGGCCAACCGGGAGCGGATGATCCGGCCCCACCGGCGTTTCGCGGAGCTGCTCGACAAGCGGGGCGACGACCCCAGCCGCCTCGAGGCGAAGACCGCCGAGTTTTCCGAGCAGGACCTGCGGGACCTGCAGGTCTGGGCGAACCTGGCCTGGTTCCACGTCACCCTCCAGCAAGACGATCCCGTTATCGCCCCGCTGCTCGCCAAGGGGGGCCGCTTCACCGAGGATGACAAGGAGGCGCTCCTGAAGCGGCAGCTGGAAATCCTCGGCGAAGTGACGGGGATGTACCGCGCCCTGGCCGACGCAGGGCAGATCGAGCTGACGACCTCCCCCTACTATCACCCCATCCTCCCCCTGCTCGCGGACATGACCTCCGCGCGCATGGCCCGGCCGCAGGTCCCGCTTCCCGCCATGCGCGGTCCCTACGCGGAGGACGCCGTCGCGCAGCTGGAACGGGCCCGGGTCCGGCACGAGCGGAGCTTCGGGCGCCCGCCCGCGGGGCTGTGGCCCTCCGAGGGCGCCGTCTCCGCCGGGATCGTCCCGCTGGTCGCGGGGGCGGGCTTTTCCTGGATGGGGACCGACGAGGGGATCCTGGGGCGCTCGCTGGGCCTGGACCGCACGCGGGACTGGGCGGAGGAGCTGGTCATGCCCCACCTGCTCCACACGCCCTACCGCTTCGAGGCGGAGGGAAAGGAAATGACCCTGGTCTTCCGGGACCGCGTCCTGTCCGACCGGATGGGTTTCAAGTACCAGCACATGGGCGCGCGGGAGGCGGTGGCGGACTTCGTGGGGCGCCTGCAGAACATCCCGCCGGCCGGCACGGACAAGGACTTCCTGGTGGCCGTCATCCTGGACGGGGAGAACCCCTGGGAATCCTATCCGCGGGGGGGATACGACTTCCTGGGGCTTCTGTACAACCGCCTGACCGAGCTGAAGGGCATCCGGACGACCACCGTGTCTTCGTACCTCGAGACGCACGAGGATCTCCCGCGCCTCGAGAGGCTGCACGCGGGGTCGTGGATCGATGCGGACTTCTCCGTGTGGATCGGGAGCCGGGAGGACAACCTGGCGTGGGACGCGCTGGGCAAGGCGCGCGCCTTTCACGAGGCGAAGCGGGTGACCGGCGGGAAGAGGGCGGCGGAGGCCGCCCGGGAATCCCTCTTCGCGGCGGAGGGAAGCGACTGGTTCTGGTGGTACGGCGACCGGTTTTCGTCCGAGGAGGACGAGGATTTCGACTCCTTGTTCCGGACGCATCTCGGCAATGTCTACCGGGCGTGGGGGGAGCCTCCGCCGGGCGCGCTCCTCCAGCCCATCGCCCGGGCGCGGCGGCGCACCTTCACCCGCCCGGTCAGCTTCCTCGACATCACGCTGGACGGCGAGAAGACCCACTATTTCGAGTGGCACGGTGCGGGGACCTACGACCCGCGTCGCGACTACGCCAGCATGGGGCCCGCCAGGGAATCGGCCGTGTCCGCCGTCGCGTTCGGCTTCGATCCCGCGCACCTCTATTTGCGGATCGATCCCATTCCCTCGGCGACGGCGTTCCTCGCCTCCGGCAAGGACGTGCGGATCCATCTCAACACGGGAAGATGGATCTCCTTGCGGCGGCGGCCGGGCGCGGAGAGCCGCGGCGCGCTCGCCGTGGAAGGCGAGGAAGCGGAGCGCCATCCCCGAGACCCCGGCGCCTGGGCCGCGGGGAAAATCCTTGAAATCTCCATCCCCTTTGCCATGCTAACCCTGGAACCAGGGGCTCTTCTCCGGATCCAGATCGAGGCCGTCAGGCGCGGCCGCGTGATCGACCGTTTTCCGCGCGGGGGAGCCTTCGACGTCGTCATCCCGGGCTCCGACTTCGAGCTGGAAACGTGGTTCGTCTGACCCGATCGAGAATGCATTCATGTCCGAACTCAGAAAAGATCCCGTCACCTCGCGATGGATCATCATCGCCGCGGAACGGGCCAAGCGACCCCAGGATTTCAAGACCGAGCAGCCCGCCCCCATGAAGCCCGAGGCCTGTCCCTTCTGCGAGGGCAACGAGAAGAGGACGCCGCCCGAGATCATGGCCTACCGGAAGAAGAACTCCTACCCCAACGGCCCCGGCTGGTGGGTCCGGGTGATTCCCAACCTCTTTCCCGCCCTGAGCATCGAGGGCGACCTCGGCAAGCGCGGCGAGGGCATCTACGACATGATGCGCGGGGTGGGCGCCCACGAGATCTTCGTGGAGTCCCCCAAGCACGTGGTCTCGGTGACCGACATCCCCGAGGAGAGGATGCGCGAGGTGCTGTGGGCCTACCGGGACCGGATGGTGGACCTCAAGAAGGACCGGCGCTTCGTCTACGGCCTCATCTTCAAGAACGTCGGGCGCTCGGCCGGCGCCTCCCTCGAACACACCCATTCCCAGCTCATCGTCACCCCCACCATCCCCTACACCCCCGGCCGCGAGATGCAGGGCGCCTCCGAATTCTTCCGCTTCCGCGGGCGCTGCCTCTTCTGCGACATGATCCAGCAGGAGATCGACTCGGGCGAGCGCGTCATCCTCAACACCGCCGACTTCATCGCCATCGCCCCCTTCGCCTCCCGCTTCCCCTTCGAGACCTGGATCCTCCCCAAGGAGCACTCCTCGCACTTCGAGAACCTCCCCAAGTACGAGATCGACGGCCTCGCCTCCATCCTCCAGCGCACCCTCAAGAAGATCGAGAAGGCGCTGTGCCGGCCCGCCTACAACTACATCATCCACACCACCCCCTTCGACCTCGGCGAACTCGACCAGTACCACTGGCACATCGAGATCATGCCCCGCCTCACCCGCATCGCGGGCTTCGAGTGGGGCTCCGGCTTCTACATCAACCCCGTCCCCCCCGAAGAAGCCGCCTCCTGCCTCAGGGAAACCGACGAGTTCGCCTTCGAGGCCGCCGCCGCCAGGACTCCATAAACGCCGCGCCCGGGGCGGGCATTGGTCAGGGGTCAGGGGTCATTGGTCAGTGGTTTGTTGGGGACGGGATGTCCGATCGTACCGTAGGGAGCGGTCAAGGCGGCACGATGTTTTTGCAGCACTCCGCTTCGCTACGTGGTTCACTACGAACGGTTGCACTCTTCCTTTGATAACGGGCAACAAGCGAGATCAGGGTTGAAAGACTTGCCTTCTCCGGGAGGTTTGACTGCTCTGGTTGCGCCTTTGTGTTGAGATGCGCCGCGATCGCGGCTATGCTGCTTGATCATCCGCGATGCAAGGAGATCCCCATGATTCGAAAAGCCGCCCTCCTTCTCCCGGCCGCCCTGGTCCTCCTCGCGTCGCCGCAGGCCCTTCGCGCCGGGACGATCCGGAAGGCCGTCGACGGCGAGCTGCTCACCGTCGACGGCGTGCGCGTCCTCAAGGTCCGGGGCACCCCCTTCGAGCGGGGGCGGGCCCACGGCATCCTGCTGGGCCGCGAGATGATGGACATCGTCAACGCCTTCCTCACGGGACCGCGAGCGAAGGCCTACCGCGAGAAGCTGATGCCCGTCCTCCCCCTGGCCTTCCGCTGGCCCCCCCACATCGAGGCGGAGCTGAAGGGGCTCTTCGAGGGCGTCGAGGAAACGCTCCCCGAGGCGGACCGGCGCATTTCGGCCCTCGACCGCACGCTCCGCCTCGACGACGTCAAGGCCTTCAACACGCTCGGCGACTGGGCCGCGCTCGCCTGCTCGAGCCTTTCCGCCTGGGGCGCCTCCACCGAGGGGGGCCGCACCCTCGCCGGCCGGAACTTCGACTACGTGCTTCCCGGAGGCGCGCACAAGATGCAGATCCTCCTCGCGGAACCCGCGGCGGACGGCCGGAAGGCCTTCGTCACCGTGACCTTTCCGGGCAGCATCGGCGCCATCACGTTTTTGAACGAGGAGGGGGTCTTCGGCGCCGTCCACGACGTGCACGTCAAGCCGGAAGGCACCCCGCTGGGCAACACGCCCCGCCTCACCACCCTTCGCCTGATCGCCGAGTCCGCCTCGCCCACGAGCGCGATCGAGACGGCGCTGGCGCTGTGCCGCAAGCACCGCTCCCTCTACGGCAACAACTTCCACATCGCCGCGCCGAACCTCCCCGGCGTCGAAAGGACCGCGGCCGTGATCGAGTACGACGCGGACACGGAGACGGACGGCGGCGCGACGTTGCGGCTCCCGGCGGGGGGCGGGCTTCCCCGGATCTGGAACACCAACCACTACCGATCCCGCGCCCCGCCGAAGAAGTGCGGGCGTTTCGCCTCCATCGACGAGGCGTTCCAAAAGGCCACGGCGGAGGGCGCGGTCCTCGACGTCGCGGGCATGAAGGCCGTCATCGGGGCGGGCTCGGCGAGCATCACCATGCACGAGGTCGTCGTGGAACTGAAAGCCCGCCGGATCCACATCGCGCTGCAGCAAAGGATGTTCACCTCGGCCGCGAAGGCGACCTTCCACCTCGTGCGCTGGGAGGACCTCTTCGGCGAGGCGGAGAAGGAAGACGGGGAAGAGGCGTTCTGAGCGCGCGGCGCGGGCCGATGCCTGAATACCGGAGTTGCGGTTGTAGATTGTAGTAAACCATGAAAACTTGGAGGGCGAGGGTCCTCCCGAGCCCACCGATCTGGCTCGCCAGGAGGCTCGCCCTCCAAGTCGGCTTCAATGTAACCGGGGCGATGCGGGCAGGCTGCCCGCGCCCCGCGCGCGATGCCGGGCACGGGAAGGGCGATGTGAAAATCGTTATTGGAAAATCAGAATGGGATGCTGAAATCCGATGGCTGACATCTGCAATCTACAATCGATGATCCCTGGATCCGCCATTCATCTCGATCCCGCTCACCCCTTCGCCTTTCCCGCCTTCTTCCGGGCTTCCTTCGTCAGCCGCTTCGCCTCGGCCACCGCCCCCATGGCGTCCGGCGCCCAGCCGTGGGCGCCCGAGCGTTGCGCGAAGTCCTGCGTGACCACCGCCCCGCCCACCATGATCCGCGTCCGGCTTCCCGCTTCCTTCAACGCCTTGATCACCTCGGGCATCTGCACCATCGTCGTCGTCATCAGCGCCGACAGGCCCACCACGTCGGGGTCTTCCTTCCGCACCACCTTCAGGATCATCTCCGCGTCCACGTCCTTGCCCAGATCCATCACCTCGAACCCGTAGTTCTCCAAAAGGGTCACGACGATGTTCTTGCCGATCTCGTGGATGTCGCCCCGCACCGTGGCCATGATCACCTTGCCCTCGCCGCCGGCGCCCTCGCCTTCCAGGAGCGGCTTCAGCCGGGCGAACGCCTGCTGCACGGCTTCCGCGGACAGCACCACCTGGGGCAGGAAGAACTCCCGGCTCTTGAACCGCTCGCCCACCGCCTCCAGCCCGGGCAAGAGGCCCTTCTCGCTGACCTTCAGCGGCGCCCACGAGTCCTTCAGCGCACGCTCCACCAGCCCCAGCAGGCGCTCCGCGCTGCCCTCCAGCACCGCCTCCACGATCCGCCCGCCGAGGTCCATCGAGCGCCCGGAGCGCTTGAGGCTCGGCCGCGGCTTGGCCCTGCGCTTCTTCTCGTGGCCCTCCAGGTAGGTCTTGCCGTAGGGGTCCAGGCCGAGAAGCATGTTGGCGCACAGGAGCGCCTCGCGCAGCTGACGGCTGAAGGGGTTGACGATGGGAAGATCCAGGCCGTACGACGCGGCCATGGACAGGTAGTGGGCGTTCAGCGCGCCCCGGCCCGGCAGGCCGTGGGAGACGTTGCTCACCCCCATGACCACCCGCACCCCGAGCGCCTTCTTGATCAGCCCGACGGCCTTCAGCCCCTCCCTCGCCTGCGTGCCGTCCGTCCCCACCGAGAGGACCAGCGGGTCGATGTAGACGTCCTCGCGACGGAGGCCGCCCTTCACCGCCGCCTTCACGATGGTCCGGGCGATCGCGAGGCGCGCCTCGGCGTCCTCCGGGATCCCGTCCTCGTCCAGGGTCAGGCCCACCAGGGCGGCGCCGTAGCGCCTGGCCAGGGGAACGAGGAGATCCAGCTTCTCCTTCTCGCCCGTCGTGGAATTGACCAGCGGCTTGCCCTCCACCTCCTGCAGCCCCGCCTCCAGCGCCCGGGGATCGGAGGAGTCGAGGCAAAGCGGCGCGTCCACCGCCGCCTGCAGGGCCCGCACGGCCATGCGCATCGCCTCCGTCTCGTCGATCCCGGGCACGCCCACGTTGACGTCCACCACGGCCGCCCCCTCCCGCACCTGGGCCTGCGCCTCCTTGCGGATCAGCCCCCACTGCCCTTCCTTGACCGCCTCGGCCACCGCCTTGCGCGACGTCGGGTTGATCCGCTCCCCCAGCATCCCGATCGGCTTGCCCTCGCCGATCTCGACGACCCGCGACCGTCCGCACAGCCTCGACACGGGCGCCCGGCTCCGGGCGAAGGGCTTGCGGCCGCGCAGGGCCTTGCGGATGGCCGCGATGTGCGCGGGCCCGGTCCCGCAGCAGCCGCCGATCACGTTCACGCCGGCCTCGGCGAACTTCACCGCCCATTCCGCGAGCAGGTCCGGCGAACCCGGGAACACCGTCTTGCCGTAGCGCAGCTCCGGCAGGCCCGCGTTGGGCTCCACGGACAGGAGGAGATCGGTAGCCCTCGCCATCTCCTCCATCACCGGATGCAGCTCCTTCGGCCCCAGGCTGCAGTTCGCCCCCACCCCGTCGACGTCCAGCGCCTCCAGGGCGCACGCCGCGTTGAACGGTTTCACGCCGGTGAGCGTCGCGTCCCCCTCCGAGAAGGTCATCTGGACGAGCACGGGACCCTTGAAGTGCTTCCGGAAGGCCATGGCGGCGGCCCGGGCTTCCCGGACGTCGGCCATCGTTTCCACCAGGACCAGATCCGGCTTCTCCCGGGACGCCGTCTTCGCCTGTTCGCCGAAGATCTCCAGCGCCTGATCGAACTCGAGGTCCCCCAGCGGGTAGAGGCTTCGCCCCAGCGGCCCCACCGAAAGGCCCACCAGCGCCTTCTTGCCCGCCGCCTTGCGCGCGCTCCTCACCGCGGACCGGTTGATCGCCCCCACCTTCTTTTCCAGCCCGTACTCCGCGAGCTTCAGCCGCGTCGCCCCGAACGTGTTGGTCAGCACGATGTCCGCCCCGGAAGCGACGTAGCTCTTGTGGATGTCCACGACCGCCTCGGGGTGGGTGAGGTTCCACCGCTCCGGGACCTCCCCGGCCGGAAGGCCCCATTCCTGGAGCAGCGTCCCCATGGCCCCGTCGAGGATGAGGATCTCCTCCTCGAGCCGCTTCTTGAATTCCTTGCGTCTCATGATGAACCCATAGCATACGGATTCCGGCGCGCGACGCAAACCCCGGAGGAAGATGAGCGTTTCGCGCGGCTCCCCCTTGCGATCTCCCGCATCGGCGGCGTATCATCGTGCGTGGCCCGCAGAAGCCGGGCGGCCGATGCGAGGAGGAACCATGTCCTGGCCCGAGGAAAAGGTTCTCGTGGTGGACCGCGGGCGGCTGTTCGGAAACGAGGACGCCGAGCAGGGGTTCGGCCGCAGGAACCTCGCGGCCTACCTCGAGGCCGTCCGCCGCGACGGGACGTTCGCCCTCCGCGCCGACGTGGAGGAGGACCCCTCCCGGAAGCAGATCATCCCCTACGTGATGGTCACGCACGGGCGCCGGCTCTTCCTTCTCAAGCGGCTCGCGACCCAGTCGGAAGCACGGCTCCACAACCTGTTCTCCATCGGCGTGGGCGGCCACATCAACCCCGTGGACGACGGCCGGGGGGACACCGTGGAGGCGGGGCTGGAACGGGAGCTCTTCGAGGAGGTGACCATCGACGGCGGCTACGACCTCGAACCCGTCGGCTATCTCAACGACGATTCCAACGACGTGGGCCGCGTCCATTTCGGCCTCGTCTTCGCGGCGCGAACGCGCTCCGGGCGGGTGGACGTGGCCGAGCGCGACCGGATGGAAGGCCGCTTCGTCTCCCTCGACGAGGCGCTCGCTTCCGGGGACGGCATGGAAAGCTGGTCGAAACTGCTGATCGAGGCCGTCCGGGACGACCCCGGGCTGGCCTTCGGCGAGGAGGCGCCATGAAGGGGTTTGTGATCCTGCTCGCGGCCGCAACCCTCTCCGGCTGCATGGGCGTCCAGGCCACGCTCAACTACCCCACCCTGCACACCGAGTACTTCAAGGACGGGTTCACCGTCCAGGACGGGCCGACGACCTTCCGCTACGACGCCGTCAAGAACCGGGCCGTCCTTTGTTTCCGCCAGGACCTCACCTTCGTGGACGAGCAGAACGACGGGCGGGTGAACGCCGTGCAAATGGGAAAATCGGAATACTACCGGGGGGAGACGGGGACGGACGCGCTCTTCCGCACGGCCGACCGCCGGTTCCGCGACACCGCCGACTACATGTCGGTCGGTCATTTCATGGGTAAATGGGAGGCCATGAGCCCCGCCGAGATCATGGCGCGCTGGCGCGAGACGCGCCACAAGCCCTGACCGGTCGTCAGGCCCGAAACGGCCGGTCGGGGATTCCAGATTTCAGTCGCGAACTTGTAGGGACGGACGCTAGTCCGTCCGCACTCGCCCACAGCGACGTGATACCGCGGCTTTCGACACGAAAACGCCTAGGCACGAAGGGACTTTGGATCTGGACCCCTACTCGCGCACCACACCTAAACTTATCGGTTCGGATTGGAGGGCGAGCCTCTCCTCCTTCGCTTGCAGGTGGTT
>CAZDSO010000066.1:0-22576 GCA_964508045.1 uncultured Planctomycetia bacterium
GAACTGGCGTGCCTGGCGCGAGGAAAGAGCTGGCAGGAGCAAACCCATGGGCAGCTCCCGGTCGCGCCGGCCGAGAGGCGACAAGGACTTGTCCGGCGATTTCGGCCGGTACGAGATCCTGGACGTGATCGGACAGGGCGCCATGGGAACCGTCTACCGGGCCCGCCACAAGGCGATGGGCAACGTTCACGCCCTCAAGGTCCTGCACGAGCGCGTTTCGAGGAAACCGCGGCTGGTGGAACGGTTCATCTCCGAGGCCAAAGCGTCGGGGCGGCTTTCCCATCCATGCGTGGTGCGGGGCATCGACGCCGGGGAGGTCGGGGGAAAGCACTTTTTCGCCATGGAGTACGTGGACGGGCCGGGGCTGGACGAGATCATCGAGCGGGAGGGGCGGGTGCCGGAGCGCCGTGCGCTCGAGATCGTGCGGGACATCGCCAGGGCGCTCGAGCACGCTTCCGAGAACCACGTGGTGCATCGCGACATCAAGCCGGCGAACATCCTCGTGGGGTCGGACGGCCGGGCGAAGCTGGCCGATCTGGGGCTGGCGGTGCGTCTGGACACCGAGAAGAAGAAGGCGGGAAGCGCCATGGGAACGCCGGACTACATCTCCCCCGAACAGATCCGGGGCCTTCCCGACGTGGATATCCGGAGCGACATCTATTCCCTGGGCGCCACTCTGTACCAGATGCTCACGGGGCGCCGTCCCTTTTCCGGGGACCCGAACGAGGTCATGGGGCGCCATCTGACCGAGGATTTCGCCGATCCGAGGGAGACGGTGGAGGATCTGTCGGCCGACACGGTCCGCATCCTGAGGAAGATGACCGAGAAGCGCCGGGAACGGCGCTACCAGGGGCCGACGGAACTGGTGGAGGACATCGAGAGCGCGCTGGAGGGGGGGGACGTCGCGCTCCAGCAGGCCGGCCGCTCGCTGGCGAGCCGTCGGTTGAGGAGGCGGCAGAGGTTCAACGTCGGCATCGCGGGCATCGTCGGCGCGGTGGTCCTGATGATCGTGGTGATCGCGATCTCGTTCCTGGGAGGCGGCGGGGAATCGAAGCCGCGGCCGGCGCCCGGCGGCGGCCGCGAGGAGAAACCGGCCGGGGGAGCGGCGGATCCCGCGAAGAAGGCGGAGGACGAGGAGCGGAAGGCGGAGGAGGCGTTCGACGAGGCGCGGGCCTTCCGGGCGGAGCATCCGGACGATTTCGACGGCGCGATACGCCGCTTCCGGGAGATCGTCGAGCGGTTCGGCGAAGGATGGAGGGGTCTCGTCCTCGACGAGGTCGGCAAGATCAAGGAGACCCGGAACCGGCGGGCGGAGAACGCCGTTGCGTCCCTGGAAAAGGCCGCGGAAGACGATCTCGACGCGGGCCGGTTCCGCGAGGCGCGGAAGCGGGTCCGGTCGTTCCTGGAAGCGAACAAGGCGTTTTTCGGTCCGACGGACGCCTACCGGCGGGCGGAAACGTTGATGGAGGAGGTCCGGACCCGGACCGAGCGGGCCGCAAGCCGCTACGAGGAGGAAGCGGTCCTGTGCCTGGCGCGGGAAGCGTTCGGGCGGGCCCGCGAAGCGTCTTCGCGTCTCCGGAGGATCGATCCCGAGAGGTACGGGGCGAAGGCCGATGCGCTTCTCAGACGCATCGAGGAGGCGGAACGTCGACACCGCGAGGCCGAGGCGGAGAAGCGGGAGCTCGCGCTCCTGGAGGAAGCGCGGGAGCGCGCCGCGGGGCTGGTGCGGGCGTGGAAGCACGAGGCGGCGGTGGATCTCTTTCTCGAGGTGCGCGCGGAGGTCCAGAGCCTCCGGGCCCGGGAGGCGGCCTCCGCGGACCTTTCGGATCTCGACCGCCTGCGGGATTTTCTGAAAGCCCTGGGGGAGGCGAAGGGGGCGGTGGGGCATCCGATGTCGGTGGGGGGGAGGGAGGGCGAGGTGGTGGACGTGGCGAAGGGCTACGTCTACCTTCGCATGGGGCGCTTCAAGACCGGATTCCGTCTGGAGGAGCTGTCCGTGGACGAGGTCGTCCGGCTCGCCGAGATGGGCCTGCCACCCTCGAATGTCGACCTGCAGCGGGGTTTTCTGGTCTATCTTCTCTACCACGGACGGACGGCGCGGGCTGGGGAGATTCTCGATACGCTCGACCTTCCCGAAGAGGACCGCGAGCGGTACCGCCAGCTTCTGAAGGAGTGAGAGGCGGTGAAACAATCCCTGTATCCCTGCGCGAGCGGATTTTCCCACATCCCTCATCAAGGCGATTCGTCAGCCGAGGCGAATGAAACCGGCGAATTCTTTCACAGGCCCTGAGCCGGTGACGCGGGACCCCTGCGTGCCCTTTACGGCTGCGGGGGCGGCGCAGGGCCCTCGACCTTGTCGACGTTGAACCGCCTCTCGGCGAGGGTCCGTCCCTTCGCGGTTCTCACGCCGGCGAAGTAGGCGCCGGGCTTGTCGAACTTCACGCCGCGGAGATCGAAGACGAGGTCGACCACCTGGCGGGGGTCCTTGAAGTCCACGGATCCCTCGGCCTTGAACGTCTCGGTCCGGTCGTCGGCGTTTTCGATGAAGACCTCGACGGGGGTCCGTCCGCGGCCGTCGGTGAGCGAGAGGAAGATGACGAGACGGGCGTGCTGGCAGGGAAAGGCGGAGGCGTGGATGCGGTTGAAGATGCCGATGAGGCTCTTGTTGTTCGTGGCCTTGTCCTCGATGACGTAGTCGCACAGGAGGATGGCGAGGCAGGTGGGGTCCATGGAGCGTCTCCGCAAGATCATGGGCGAAGCGGGATTCGAACCCGCACCCCCCGAAGGAGAAGGGATTTTAAGTCCCTAGCGTCTACCGATTCCGCCATTCGCCCGATGGGCTCCGTTCCATCCCGTCCCCGCCGAGCCACGGCTTTCCTCCCGAAGCCCGGAGGGACTCGCCGCACGCGCACGGAGAGCGGGACCGGAGAAGACGCTACTTCCGCTTCAGATGCCTGTACTTGCGACGGTGCTTTCGCTGCTTGTGCTTGTTCATCTTCTTCCGTCGCTTCTTGATCACGCTCGCCATGCTGCTTCTCGACTTTTCGACAGTGATACGTCACCGGTACGATTCGTGTTACGGTCTCCGGGGTCGGAGGTACGCTCCGGCATCGGGTGGCGTCTCCGGGGTGGAGCGGGCGATGGGAATCGAACCCACATGACCGGCTTGGAAGGCCGGAGCTCTACCATTGAGCTACGCCCGCGACGGATCCCCATCCCCCCTCCCCATTCCCGTTCCCCTCCTCCCTGGAGGCGGCACCCGGATTCGAACCGGGGATCAGGGATTTGCAATCCCTCGCCTTAGCCACTTGGCCATGCCGCCGCGTGGAATCCACCTAGTATAGGGCCGTGGGGCTTCGTGTCAAGAAACCAGCGGGGTCAGAGCCATGCGCGCGCCGGCAAGTCGGGGGCTTCCAAAGGGAAGCACGAAACGCGAAGTCCGGCATAGCCTCCGAAGGACAAGACAGGCGGCGGCGGGAAGTGGAGTGCTGCAAAGTTGTCTGCACTTCGCAACGCTGCTGCGCCACTCCGCCTCTCCTCCTTCGCTTGTTTTGCACTTGCATGAGCTACGGAGGACTCCGGGCTCCGTGGCTCACGACGAACGTCAGCCCGCGCCCAATCAAAACAGCCACAGCGCGAAGGGCTCGGGGGAGGGGGCTGCATGCTATAATGACCCCGCCAGGAGAACGGAAGCGGATCGGCGGCGAAAAATCGAAAAGCCCCTGAACCTTGCGGCGGTGGGTTCCGTTTCCAAAGAGCGAGGGCCCGAGTTCACGATATCATGATTTCATTCACGGTCCAGCACGCCGACCCCGCGCGAAGCATCGCCGCCGGGGTCCGGTGGAGGCTCGTGCGAAACCGCTTCCTGGCCTCCCTCTGCCGCACCCTGTTCTGGAGTGCGGTCGCCTTCGGCGTCTTCGTGATCCTTCACCGCCAGGTCTCCTGCCCCCTCGGTCTCGGCTGGTTCGCCCTCCTCGCCGCTTCCGCCTCCCTCGTCGCGGCCGCCGTCGCGACGGCGAGGCGCGTTCCCACCCTCCTCGCCGCTTCCGTTCACGCCGACGAGGCCCTCGATCTCCACGCGGGGCTGTCCACCGCCTTGCTTCTCCCTCCGGCTCCCGGGCCCGTGGGCGAAGCCTTCCGCGCCCGGGCGGCGTTCCTGGAAAGGGCCGTCCGCCCGCGCGAGGCCTTCCCCTTTCGCATGCCCTGGCACGGGAGATACCTGCTTCTTCCGGCGGCCGTTGCCGGTCTCCTCTTCTTCCTGGTTCCGGAAAACGATCTTCTCGGGTGGCTCGCGAAACGCCGGAGGGAACGGCAGGCCCGAGACAACCTGCAGGCGGTGGCCGAGACGTTCCAGAAGCGCGTGAAACACCTCGAGAAGCGATCCCGGAGACTCTCCTTCGACGGGGCCGAGCAGGTCGTGGCGGACATGGAGGCCGTCGCGGCCATGCTCGAGCGGCGGACGCTGGACGAGAAAGAGGCCCTCGAAAGGCTCTCGAAGCTGGAGGAGACCTTCCGGGATCTCGAAGACGAGGCGGAATCGAAATCGGCGGGGAAGGCGTTGCGCCCCCGCCACGGGACCGCGAGGGAGAGGGCGGGGGACCTCGCACGCGCCCTGCAGAAGGCCATCGAGGACGGAGGCGGGCGGAAAGGCCTCGAATCGCTGGCGGCGCATCTGAAAGCGCTCCGCAACGCCTTCGAGAGGGGCCTGTCCGCCGAGGAACTCGCCCGGCGGTCGCGGGAGATCAAGAGCGTGGTCAGGGACTTCGAGATGCCGCCGAGGCTGAAGGAACTTCTGGAGAGGCTGGCGGAGACCATGGATCGGTCGGCCGTCCCGGGGAGGAAGAACAAGTACAGGGTCCCCCCTCCGGAACTCGATTTCACGCTGGAGGAGCTCGAGAAGCTGCTCGAAGCCTTGCAGAAGGAGGCCTTCCTCGAGGAGGCCCTGGACGAGATCCAGAACGCGCGCCAGGCGATGATCCGCAAGCTCAAGCTCTGCCCCTATTGCAAGAAAGGTCTCAAGCATCCCTGGGAAGGCGGGAAACCGCTGCCCGGCATGGGGCCCGGCGGCGAACCCGGCGTCGGCACCATATGATTCAAGCGCCCGGGCCGCTCGGGAAGCGGCCGCGGATTCGGGCTTCCGATGCCGGGAGGCGGAGAGGGTGCGGGGAGATCCCAAACGGCGGGCGGAGGGAGACCCGGCGCTCCCGGTCGCGGAAAGGGGAAAGGAGGGACGGGCGGCGCAGGTCGGGGCAAGGGAGGCAAGGTCCCCGAAGGGAAGGACGAGGGGGGCGGATTCTCCGACACGAGATTGAAGGCCAAGTTCGATCCCCGGGGGCGCATCCTCGCTTCCCGGTATTTCCTGGGGCTTCCCAGAAAGGGGGAGGTGGCCGCGGCGTACCGCAAGGTGATGCGCATCTACGGGGAGACCGCCCGGGATGCCTTGTCCCGTGAAGAGATTCCTCTCGAGTACCGGGCGTGCGTCAAGGAATACTTCGATTCCATCAATCCGAAGGAGAACGAGTGACCCTTCCCCACCCCCCCCCGGGGACGAGGACCCGCCGGCGCAACGTCCTTCTTCTCGTTCCCCTGCTCGTTGCCGGCGTCGCCCTCGCGGCGTATGTGACGCCGGGCACGGCGTCGCATCCATCCGCCCTCCGCGAAGACGAGGGCTTCGCCGACCCGCTTCCCCGCCCTTTCACGGCTCTTCCGGCGAATGAAACCGTCCGCTTTCCGCGCGACGTGGCCGTGGGGCCCGACGGCGACCTCTGGGTGACGGACCGGACGGCCACCGTCCACCGCCTGGCCCCGGACGGGCGGCTCCTCGATTCCTTCCCCCTTCCCGTCCAGGACTGCGGCAATCCCCAGGGGCTGTCCGTGGATTCCGAGGGGAGGATTCTCGTCGCGGACACCCATTCCAGCCGCGTGCTGGTGCTCTCGCCCTCGGGCGAGGTCCGGCTTTCTTTCGGGCGTTACGGCAGGAAGCCGGGGGAGTTCATCTACCCCACGGCGGTGATCCAGGATCGCGCCGGTCGCTTCTGGGTGTCGGAATACGGGGGGAACGACCGCATCCAGGTCTTCTCCCCTTCCGGGGAGGTCCTTTGGGCGTTCGGGGGGCCCGGGGAGGCGCCGGGGCGATTCCGGCGCCCGGCCGGTCTGTCTTGGGGCCCGGAGGGCCGGTTGTACGTGGCCGATTCCTGCAACCACCGCGTGCAGGTCTTCGAGGGCGAGGGAACCTTCTCGCGGGTGATCGGGAGACTGGGGGACGCCCCCGGCCGGTTCCGGTACCCCTTCGACGTGGCCTGGTCGTCCCGGGGGACGTTGCTCGTGGTGGAGTACGGGAACAGCCGGGTCCAGGAGATGACGTCCGACGGCGCCTGCCTGGGTGTGGTGGGGGGGCCGGGTTCCGCGCCGGGACGTTTGCGGAATCCCTGGGGGATCGGGGCGGGGCCCGCCGGCGCCGTGATCGCGGACACGGGCAACAGCCGCCTGCAGCGCTGGACGTTCGAGGACCTTTGGGGAGATCGCCCGAGGCCGGGACCATGAACCTGTACCTGCTTCATCTCTGGCCGCTTCTCCTCGTCCCCCTTCTCGGGGTGTTCTTCTATCTGTCCAGGCGAAGCCTGGCGGAAGGGAAGCGGGGGCGTGCGGCGGCGTCGTTCGGGTTGCGGTCGGGGGTGGTCCTTCTTCTTCTCCTCGCCGTCGCGGAACTGCACACGGCGCGGCGGTCGGACGAGCTGGCCGTGGTGTTCGTGCTCGACCGTTCCCGGAGCGTGCCGGGCGCGATCCGCGAGCGGGCGGTGCAAAACACGCAGCTCGCCGTATCGGGGATGGGCGAGGGCAACCTGGCGGGGATGGTGGTGTTCGGGACGACGGCGAGCATCGAGGCGGAACCGGCGAAGGCCCCCGATCTCTCTCGCATCGCATCGGTGCTGGAGGATACGCGCACGGACATCGGCTCGGCCATCCGCCTGGCGCTGGCGTCGTTTCCGCCGGGGGTGCAGAAGCGGATCGTTCTGTTGACCGACGGCAACGAGAACAAGGGCGACGCGATCCGGGAGGCGCGCGGCGCGCTGGCGGGGGGTGCGGTGGTGGACGTGGTTCCCCTGGAATACGAGCACGGGCGCGAGGTCCGCATCGAGAAACTCACGGCGCCGTCCCGGTCGTTGAAGGGGGAGGTGGTGCAGGTGCGGATCGTGGTGCACGCCACGCAGCCTTCGCCCGCGTGGCTGTCCCTTCGGATCGACGGAAGGCAGGCCGCCCGGAAGGAGGTCCGGCTGTCGGCGGGCAAGAACATGTACACGATGGAACACGCCGTGGCGAAGGGCGGGTTCCACACGTTCGAGGCGCGGGTGGAGGCCGCCGACGACAACCTGGTCCAGAACAACGTCGGCTACGCCTACACGATCGTGGGGGGCGCGCCGCGGGCGCTCGTGGTGGAGTCCGATCCCGAGGATGCGCGGTTTCTCCTCCAGGCGCTCAAAGCGCACGAGATCGAGGGCGAGGTGGCCTTGCCGGCCGAGACGCCGGCCACCCCGGCCGGCTTCCAGAACTGGGACGTCCTCTTCTTGTCCAACGTGGAGGCGCCCGCGTTTTCGGCGGCGCAGCTGAAGTCCATCGAGGCGGCGGTCCGGAATCTGGGGATGGGGCTGGTGATGGTGGGAGGGGAGAACGCCTTCGGGGCGGGCGATTACAACGGCACGCCGGTGGAGGAGGCGTTGCCGGTCTTTGCGGAGGTCAAGCAGCGGAAGATCCTCCCCAACGGCGCCCTCGTGCTCATCATGCACACGTGCGAGTTCCCGGATGCCAATGTCTGGGGAAAGAGGATCTGCAAGCAGGCGGTGCGCAAGCTCACCGCCAAGGACCTGGTGGGGTTGATCTACTTCGACGGCCGGCGTTCCGCGTGGCTTTTCGAATTGCAGCCCGCGGCCCTCAAGAAGAAGATCAGCGGGAAGATCGACGGCATGGAAGCCGGCGACATGCCCGATTTCGACACCTCCCTCCAGATGGCCTACCAGGCGCTGAAGAACGCTCCGGCCGCCGTGAAGCACGTCGTCGTCGTGTCCGACGGCGATCCCTCGCCGCCCAGCGGGCTCCTCAAGCGGGCCCTCGCGCGTTCGGCCGTCTCCGTCTCCACGGTGTGCATCGAACCGCATCCCAACGATCGCAACGCGCGCATCGTGATGAAGGACATCGCCCGGGTCACCGGCGGGCGGGCGTACTTTCCGAAACGGCCCGACCAGCTGCCCGGCATCCTCATTCACGAAGCGGCCCAGGTCCGGCGGAAGTTCGTCAAGGAGGAACCCTTCCAGCCCGTGGCCGTGGCCTGGTCCGAGATCCTGAAGGGGCTGGACCCCTCGAACCTGCCGAGGCTTCTCGGCCGGGTGATCTGCACCGAGAAGCCCACGGCGGCCGTCCCCCTCCGGGCTCCCGACGGGGACCCCGTTCTGGCCCACTGGCGTCACGGTCTGGGGCGGAGCGCGGCGTTCACGTCCGACGCGAAGAACCGGTGGGCCGCGGCGTGGGTGGGATGGAAGGGCTTCGAGAAGTTCTGGGGACAGGTCGGTCTCTGGTGCCTTCGCACCGTGGCCAAGAACAATTTCCGGCTCTCGACGAGCGTGACCGGACACGAGGGCAGGATCGTCTTGGACGCCCTCGACGAGAAGGGGGCCTTCATCGACGAGATGGAGGTCGAGGCCCGGACCGCGACCCCGTCCGCGAAGGCGATCCAGGTGCCCCTCGCGCATACGGGGCCCGGGCGGTTCGAGGGGACCTTCGACGTCCCCGAGGTGGGGACGTATCCGATCATGGTCACCTTCGACGACGGACGGGGGCGCCGCGGGGCCTTGCCCGCGGGCCTCGCGCTTTCCTACGCGCCCGAGTTCGAGGACACGGTGGCCGACCGGCCCTTTCTCGAATCGCTGGCGGAAGCGGGCGGGGGGCGCGTCCGCCGGGATCTCGAGGGCGTGTTCGAGCACGATCTGCCCGCCCGGCGCCACGTGGCTTCCCGGTGGCCGGCCCTGGTCCTGGCCGCGGCCTTCCTCTTCCTGATCGACGTGTTCCAAAGGCGCGTGGTCCTGCCGTACGGGAAACTCGTTGCCGGGGCCGTGGGCGCGCTGCGCCTTGGGGGGTCGTGGATCGCCGGACGCCGTCGCGCACCCTCCTCGTCGCCGGAAGGGTCCATGGAGGCGCTCTTGAAGAAGAAGGCCGAGGTGGCGCGGGAGAGGGAGGTCGAGGCCGCCTTGTTCGAGGCGCCGGCAGAGGGGGGCGAGGTCGTCCCCGGCGGAACGCCGGGGGCGCCCCCGCCTCCGGCCGAGGAGCCGGGACCCTCCCGGGAGGACCGCGAAGGGGAGGGGCGGGAGGCGGACGGGGCGCCTTCCTTCACCCAGCGGCTGCTCGACGCCAAGAAACGGGCCTGGAAGAAGGAGCAGGAAGACTGATCGCGGAGGGCGGATTCCGGACGTCCGGGATCCCCCCTTTGGCGTGCGCCATCGAAAGGGGGCTGCATGGATGCGGAAGCGAACGTTCAGGAGGTGGAAGCCAGGGCCGCGGACTTTCGCGAGAAATTCCTGCGCACCCGCGCGGAGATCGAGAAAGTCATCGTGGGTCACCGGCAGGTGATCAACGGCGTCCTGACCGCCCTGTTCGGGGGCGGCCACGCCCTTTTGGAGGGCGTCCCCGGTCTCGGAAAGACGATGCTGGTGCGGGCGCTGAGCAAGGTTCTGGAACTCGATTTCAACCGGATCCAGTTCACGCCCGACCTCATGCCGGCGGACATCCTGGGCACCAACCTGGTCGTGGAGGAGGAGGGCGGGCGGCGGTTCCGGTTCGAGCGCGGACCCGTGTTTTCCCATATCGTCCTGGCGGACGAGATCAACCGCGCCACGCCGAAGACGCAGTCGGCCCTCCTGGAAGCCATGCAGGAACGCTCCGTCACGGTGGGGGGAAAGATCCGCCGCCTCGAGGAGCCCTTCCTGGTGCTGGCCACGCAGAATCCCATCGAGATGGAGGGGACCTATCCTCTTCCCGAAGCCCAGCTCGACCGTTTCTTCTTCAAGGTGCTGGTGCGGAGCTCGAACCGGGAAGAGCTGAACGAGATCCTGCGGCGGACGACCGAGAGCGAGGAGCCCGAACCCGCCAAGGTGCTCGACGGCGACGCCGTGCGGATGATGAGGAAGTTCGCCAGAAGCGTGGTGCTGGCGGACCACGTCCGGGATCTCGCGGCCCGACTGGTTCTGGCCACGCATCCGGCTTCGGAACGCGCGCCGGAGCGGGTGAAGAAGTACGTGCGCTTCGGCGCGAGCCCGCGGGCAGCGCAGGCGCTGGTCCTCGCCGGGAAGGTCGCTTCGCTGGTGGCGGGGCGCATCCATGTCTCCTTCGAGGACATCCGGAAGGGATTTCCGCCGGCGCTGCGGCATCGGATCATCCTGAATTTCGAGGCGGAAGCCGAGGGCGTCGAGGCGGACGCGGTGCTGGCGGACGTTTTGGAAGCGGTGAGGGACCTGGAGGAGTGAACACGGGATTTCGGACTTGTTATTTTCGCGAGCACATGGACGGTGCTGCGCTGTCTTTTCGATAAACATGAATGAAGAGACGGACAAGACGGGGCTGCTGGACGAGGATTTCCTGCGACGGCTGGAACAGCTGGACCTGGTGGTCCGCAAGGCCGCCTCGGGGAAGCTCCGCGGCGAGCGCCGGGCCCGCAAGCGCGGCGTGGGCGTGGATTTCTCGGACTACCGGCGGTACGTGCATGGCGATGATCCCCGTTTCATCGACTGGAACATCTACGGCCGGCTGGAAACGCTTTTCTTGAAGCTCTTCGTGGAGGAGGAGGACCTGGATCTCCATCTCCTGCTCGACAGCAGCGGGTCCATGGCGTTCGGCGAGCCGCCCAAGTTCGGCTTCGCCGTCCGTCTCGCGGCGGCGCTGGCCTCCATCGGCCTGACCGGGCAGAGCCGCGTCTCCATCCACCTTTTCTCGTCGGCCCGTCCCCCTTCCCTCGGCCCGTTGCGGGGGCGGCGCAACCGGATGCGCCTTTTCGAATTCCTCTCGGGCCTGACGCCGGAAGGGGGCACGGATCTCGCGGCGTCGGCGCGCCGGTGGGCCCTGGCGGAGCCGCGGAAGGGGATCGCCGTGCTGCTCGGCGATTTTCTCGACCCTGGCGACGGGGAGACCCTCGGCCTCGAGGCGGCCCTGCCGTTCTTCGGGGGGCGTTTCCTGGACGTCCACGCCGTCCAGGTCCTTTCCCCCGACGAGATGCGTCCGCCCTTCAAGGGGGAGCTGAAACTCATCGACGGGGAGGAGGATCGGTTCACGGACGTCAGCATGGGGGAGCCCATCCTCAAGCGGTACCGGGACAACCTCGAGGGATTCCTGGCGCGCGTCCGGGACCGGTGCGTGGGTCGGGGCATTCCCTACCTGCTGGCCACCTCGGATTCGTCCTTCGAGCGCGTGGTCCTCGATGCGCTTCGCCGGGGGGGGGTGCTGCGATGAGCTTCCTGGCGCCCTGGCATCTTCTGTGGCTCGCGGCGTTCCTGCCGCCTCTGGTCCTGATGTACTTCCTCAAGATCAGGCGGAAACCCCAGCCGGTCTCCTCGATCATGCTCTGGCAAAAAAGCCTGCAGGACCTTCGGGCCAACGTCCCGTTCCAGCGGCTCAGGCGGAACCTGCTCCTCTGGCTCCAGATCCTCGTGTTCCTCCTTTTCGCCGTCGCCCTCGCGCGACCCGTGATCCGGGGAAGCGCGTTTTCCGGAAAACGCCTGGTCCTGATGATCGACCGCTCCGCCAGCATGGGTGCCCGGGACGAGGACGGCCGGACCCGTTTCGAGAAGGCCCTCGCCAAGGCGCGGACGATCGCCGAGGACCCGGAACGAGGCGAAGTGATGGTCATGGCCTTCTCCGACAGGGCCTCCGTGGAACTTCCCTTCTCCTCGTCGTTCGGGGAGATCCGCCGGGCGATCGACAGGATCGAGCCTTCCGACGAGCCGACCCGGATCGCCGACGCCATCCGGATCGCCGAGGCCGCGGCGGAGGGGAAGGAAGACGTGAAGGTCGTCCTTCTCAGCGACGGGAAGGTGGGCGCGCTTCCCGGCGAGTCCTCGCGCCCGCTCGAGATCGAGTTCATCCGCGTGGGCAAGCGGGGCCGGAACGTGGCCGTCACGGGACTCTCCCTCCGGCGGGGAATGGATCGCACGGAGACGGGCGTTCATCTCTTCGTGGAGATCTCCAATTTCTCCCCGGCGCGGAGGCAGGTCCCCCTCGAGATCCGTCACGAAGGAGACCTGGTCGACGCCGCGCGCTGGACGATCGACGCGCGTGACAAGACCTCGAGGACCTTCCGATTCCCCGACGTGGAATCCGGTCTGCTCACCGTCCGGGCCGACGTCGAGGACGACCTCCCCTGCGACGACGAGGCCTCGGTCGTCGTGAACCCTCCCCGGCGGCCTCGCGTCCTTCTCGTCACCGGCGGCAACGTCTTTCTCGAGAACGCCCTGCAGGCCGTCTCGGGCGTCGATCTGGAGGTCGTCGCCCCCGAGGAGGTGCAGGCCGCGGGGGAACCCTTCGACGTGGCGGTCCTCGACGCTTCCTTGCCTCCCGTGACGCCGCCGGCCCGGGCCTTCCTCACCTTCGGGATCGCGCCTCCGGGCGCCGGCATGGCCGTGACGGGCGCATTGACCGATCCCCTGTTCGGCAACGGCGATTGGCTCCAGACGCACCCGGTCAACCGCTACGTGGAGTACGCGAACCTCTACGTCCGCAAGGCCCTCCGCGTCTCCTTGCCGGCGGAGGCCGAGGTCCTGCTCGAGAGCCGGGCCGGTCCGCTCCTGGCGGCGCTTTCGAGGGGAAGCGTGAAGCACCTCGCGGTCCTCTTCGACATCCGCGATTCCGACTGGGCCTTCCAGGTCTCCTTTCCCCTCTTCCTGCGGAACGCGGTGGACTGGCTGTCCGGGCCGGGAGGCGCCGGCTCGGCCGGGCGCTGGTGCCGGACGGGAGAGCCGATCGTTTTGCCGTCCGCGAGAGGCCGGATGGTCACGCCGACGGGAGGGGTTCGATCGGCGGCGGGACACCAGGAGGGCAAGGGGATCTTTACCGGAACGGACCGGGCGGGGGTCTACACGCTCGAAGACGGAGACGTGCGGAAACGGTTTCCCGTCAACCTGGTGGATCCCGGGGAATCGGACGTCGAACCGGCGGACAGGCTCTCCCTGGGAAGCCGGGACGTGCGGATCCGGGCCGCCGAGGATGTGGTCTACCGGGAAACCTGGCCCTGGTTCCTCCTCGCGGGGCTGGCCGTGCTTCTTGTAGAATGGTGGGTCTATCACCGGCGTGCGATGTGATGCCAGGCAGGGAGGGGACATGGAGCAGCGCGAGGAGGTGGAGATCTTCACCGACGGGGCCTGCCGGGGGAACCCGGGACCGGGGGGGTGGTGCGCGGTGCTCCGGCACGGCTCGAGCGAGAAGATTCTCGCCGGGGGGGAAACGCGCACGACGAACAACCGCATGGAGCTCACGGCGCCCTTGCAGGCCCTGTTGGCGTTGAAGAGGCCCTGCGGCGTCCGCGTGGTCTCGGATTCTCGCTATGTCGTCGACGGGATGACGCAGTGGGTGAAGGGATGGATCCGCCGGGGGTGGCGCCGGGCCGGAAACAAACGGGTGGAAAACGTGGACCTCTGGAAGGCGCTGGTGGAAGCGGCGGCGGACCACGACGTGCAGTGGATCTGGGTGCGCGGCCACGCGGGGCACCCGGAAAACGAGCGATGCGACCGCATCGCGAACGAGGAGATCGACAAGCTGCCCGGCGGTGGTCCAGCTTCGTGATGGATTCAGAAGACGGTGGGAGGCGGGTCGGAAAGGAACCGCTTTTCCGCCTCGCGGAGGAGGCGGGTGATCCGGGGTCGCGAGTCCGCTTCCCTGAGATGGCGGACGAAGGCGGGGTCCTCGGCGAGACGGCTGACGAAGGCCATCCATTTCAGGTGTTCGTCGGGATCCCGCTCGGAGGAAAGGAGAAGGAAGATCAGATGGGCGGCATTCGAATCCGTGAAGGTCACCCCGTCGGGGGAGATCCCCAGAACGCCCAGCGGCTTGGGAAGGAACTTCACGGAAGCGTGAGGGACGGCGATCCCCTCCCCGAGAACCGTGCCGGAAAGGGCCTCCCTCTTGAGAAGCGCGACGAGGACGTCCTCGCGGAACTTCCCGTCGATGTCCCCGGCGCGAACGAGGACGTCGACGAGCTCGGCGATGGCCTCCTCCTTGTTTCTCGCCTGGAGACGTTCCACGATGTGGCCGTTCTGGAGGATCTCGCCAAGGTTCATTTCTTCCTCCCTGGAACAACCTTCAAGATATCATGAAAAACAAGTCGGATCAATATCGGGAGGATGGAATGAAAGAAACGGCTCCAGGCCTGATCATGGTCTTCACGGGGGCGGGAAAGGGAAAGACGACCGCCGCTTTCGGCGCAGCGCTCCGGGCGGTGGGGGCGGGATGGACCGTGCGCATCGTGCAGTTCGTCAAGGCCCCTCTCTCCTACGGCGAAGTGGAGGCAGCCCGACGCCTCGCCCCCGCGCTGGAGGTGGTCTCCGCCGGCCGCGGCTTCATCCGGGACGACAGGGGACCGTCCCCCGAGGAACACCGACAAGCCGCCCGCGAAGCCCTCGCCCTGTGCCGCGAGGCGCGGGAGGCGGACCTTCTCGTCATGGACGAGGTCCACATCGCCCTGCACGAGCACGTCATCGACCTCGAGGATATCATCGCCTTTCTCGACGAACGCCCGCCAGGGCAAACGGTGATCTTGACGGGACGGAACGCGCACCCGGCGCTCATCGAGAAGGCCGACCTGGTCACCGAGATGCGCGAGATCAAGCACCCCTATCAACAGGGAATCAAGGCCCGCAAGGGTGTCGAGTTCTGAGTCCCCATGCGCGTGTGCCCCACCAGACAGGCCCGCCCTTCGCCGCGCGAGAACGCGCCGTCCGCTGCACGGCGCCTCCTGGCCGTGGCGCTCGCCCTCCTGCTCGCGATCGTCGCTTCCGCGTGCGGATCGAAACACGGAGAAGACGGAAGCGAGTCCCCCGGCGGCGCCGCGTGGCCCCTCTTTCGGGGCAACGCGCAACGAAAGGGACGGGCCGAGCAGCCCGGACCGAAGACCGTCCCGGAAGAGGTGTGGACGTTCTCCGTCTCCGAGAAAATCGCCTCGTCTCCCGTCCTGGCCGGCGGACGCCTCTTCTTCGGCGCCTTCGACCGGCGGTTCTACGCCCTCGACGCCGCGGGCGGCACGGAACTCTGGCGGTTCTCCACGAGCGGTCCCGTCCGGGCCAGCGCCGCCGTCGCGGACGGCGCGGTCTACGTCGGAACCCTCCCGGCCGCAGGGGACGCCCGGGGGACGATGTTCCGGCTCTCTGCCGACACCGGCGCCGTCCGGTGGAAGCGCAATTTCGTCGGAGGCATCTCCTCCTCCCCGGTGGCCCTCGGCGGCCGCGTCTACTTCGGCGACCTCCAGGGAAGCCTCTTCTGCCTCGACGCGGAAACGGGAAAGGAGATCTGGCGGCTTCGAGCTGGCGACTGGATCCGCTCTTCGCCGGCCCTGTGGAGAGGACGCGTCTTCGTCGGCACCAAGGCCGGCCTCGTCTTCGGCGCCGACGCGGTCTCCGGAGACGAGTCGTGGACGTTCGAGGCCGGCGCGTACGTGATGTCCTCACCCGCCGCGGAAGGGGGCGCCCTCTACTTCGGCACGGGGCGGGGAGAGGTCGTCGCGCTCTCCGCGTCCAACGGCGAGGCGATCTGGCGCGCGGAAGCCGGCGCTCCCATGACCGCGTCCGTGGCCCTTTCGCGCTACGATGTCTTCGCCGCGACGCTCGAGGGCGACATCCTCTGCTTGAGCCGCAAGAGCGGACTGCGGAAATGGCGTTTCGGCGCGAAGTCGGCCGTGCTCTCCTCCCCCGTCGTCGATGGGGAGAGGGTCTACGTGTCCTCCCGGAAAGGCGTGCTGTTCGCGCTCGAGGAGCATACCGGAAAGGAGGTATGGCGTTTCCGGCTGGGTTCCCAGACCTCCTCCTCCCCCGCCCTTGCAGGAGGCGTGTTGTACATCGGGACCGATGGGGGAGATCTTCTCGCCTTGCGTTGACGCGAGATCGGCCGTTCGGATCACTTGTTTCCCGGCATTTCTTCTCCTTGAAAGCCCTCCGGTCCGAGGCGGAAAGAGGAGTTTCGAGTTGTAAACCTGAGGATACAGATCCTTTCTGATCAAAACGGAACGGACATCCTTCAGGCGTTTCGTGCGGGAAACGAAAACGAGAGAACCCCGTATTCCTTTGCCGGTAAAGGAATAAAGAACGATCTTCTCGTCCGGTTCACGCTTGGCGAAAAGGTCATGAAAAGGCAAGGGTTGCTCCACGCCCTGGCACCAATCTTGCGGGAATAATGATGAAGGATTCTATTGCCGTCCAGAACGGACTTGCTTACAATCGAGTCTCCGATCCGTTTCCAGTCAAGGAGGAGCCCAGAATGAGACCCCTCAAGTTGTCGATCCTGCCCTTGTTCGGTCTTCTTGCCGCAGGGGTTGTCCTGACCGGTTGTTTCAACGAATCCGGGGGCGACGATCCTCTGGTGAATCCGAACGTCGAGGCCGTCCTGACGACGGGGCAGACGACGTCGGGGTCTTCCGGCACCGGGACGTCCGGTCCGGGGCTTCTGTCCATCAACCCGCCGGCGGTCAGGATCGCGGTGGACCAGACGATGACCTTCACGGCGGCGGGAGGGGAACCGCCCTACACGTTTTCCATCATCTCGAGCCCTCCCAACGGGACGATCACGACGTCGGGGGACTACACGGCGGGCTCGGCCGCCGGTTCGGCCCGCGTGCGCGTGACGGACGCCGCGAACAGCGTATCCGACGCGAACGTCACGATCTTCGATCCGGCGACGACGCCGAACTACTACCAGATCGTGTGCACGGACATCACGCCGCCCGCCTCGGCCGTGGTGGTGCCCCCGAACACGATGGTGAATTTCCAGATTCTCAACGGCACGTCGCCGGATTCGTTCAACGTGACGAACCAGTCCGGCGGGTCGCCGCAGGGTTTCTTCGTGGCGTCGCGGACGGGAAGCTGGAAGACGGGGGGGACGGGGATGGACGACGGATCGATCGTGGACACGCTGCAGGTCTACGACTCCTCGAATCCCTTGAACGTGGCGACGCTGAAGATCTACGTCTGCCAGACGCCTCTGGCCATCACCCCCACGTGGGCCGTGGTGCCGACGTCGAGTTTGGGAGAGACGTTCACGGCGAGTTCGACGGGGGTGGGAATTCTGACCTGGTCGGTGCCGACGACGGTCGCCCAGGGCGGCAGCGGGGGGTTGGTGAACCCCACGACGGGCACGTCGACGACGTATCAGCCCGGGAGCAACACGAACGGGACGCTGGGCGCCTCCGACGTGGTGCAGGTGCAGGATTCTTTTCCCAATCCCGCCGTGGCGGGCGTGCCGAACCAGGTGGCGCAGGCGTCGGTGACCGTGCCGGGTCTGGACGTCTACCCCAAGGATGTCCACGTCTCGCCGGGAACCGGTGTCACGCTGTACGCGCTGGGGGGCTCCGGCACGTACAGCTGGTCGGTCCTGCAGAACCGTTCCGGCGGCACGCCGAGTTCCGGAAGCAGTCCTACCTTCATCTACACGGCGGGAACGGCGGAGGGGCTCGACATCATCCAGCTGAGCGACGGGACGGCGGGAGGCAACGCGCAGGTGGAGATCACGGTGTGCCAGCAGGTCACCACGCGAACCTACAAGCGTCTGACGTCCTATTTTCCGTCGACGGGATACATCGGCCAGTATTGCCCGTACGACATGGTGGTGGACGATTTCGACGGTAATGGAGCCGACGACGTGGCCGTGACGTTCAACTCGTCCCAGCGGAACGTGTACAGCGACAAGTCCGGCAACGAGGTGGCCGTCTTGATGGGGCAGGGGGGAGGAGCCTTCGCCGCCTCCTCCACGAAGTACACCGTCCCGGGGACGAACCCGGCCCCGTGGGGGATCACGTCGGGCGACTACAACGCCGACGGGAATCGCGACCTGGCCGTTTCCTGCTACACGACGGGCGTCGTGTTGGTGATGTTCGGTGACGGAAACGGCGGTTTCCCCAACACCGGCCAGGGGAACCTGAACTACATCACGCTCAACATGCCGACGGGCATGGGTCCGACGGGCATCACGTCCTACAACTTCGACCGCTCGAACGGCGACGACCTGGTGGTGTGCGACGGGCTCACCGGGAAGGTGGCGGTGCTTCTCTCGAAGGGCGGAGGGGCGGCCAGCCCCCCGGCCGGGTTCAAGACCGCGATCGTGCTGCAGGTGAGCGACCCGAACACCACGGACTCGGTCCTGCCCATGTGCATGGACGTCGCGGTGGCGAACTTCGACAACGACCAGACCGGATCCTCGGACCTGACGGGGAACGCGAGGAACGGCATCGGGCTCGTGGACATCGCCGTGACCGATTACGCCCATGATCGCGTGGTGGTCTTTCCGGGGTCGGGCATCGTCTCGTGGAACCAGACCGGCCAGGGGTCCGCGGCCGTCTGGAGCGGCGGCGGGGCCACGTCCTCACGCAAGCCCATGGGGATCGCCTGGGGCTTTTTCGGGGCGACGGGGGACACTTCTCCCGACATCGTCGTGGCGAACAACGGAGCCAACGGCTATTCCTACGGCATCACCGTGCTGAACAACAACGGCACCACGGGGTCCATCTCCTTCGGCTCGCTCACCGAGTACGGCTGCGGGAGCTATTCCCGGTACTGGTGGGACGTGGTGGCGTACGATCTGGACAACGACGGCGTGGACGACATCGCGGCCACGGCCCGGAACGTCCGTCCCGACCTGGGGATGGGCAGCGCCACCTACTACTACGGGTACTCCTGCCTTTCGGTCTGGCGCGGCCGGGGCAACGGCGCTTTCTACGGGTGGACGAGCAGCAGCTCCACCTACGGCTGGCGCGACTATCCCTATTACCGCTACTGGTTCCCCACGGCCCTGGGCGTGATCGATTTCGGCGGGCAGACCCACGGATCGCCCGGCGCGCCCATGGCCGACCTGGTCGCGGCGAACGCCTCCCACTACAACTCCTACGCCCATTACGGGAAGCTGAACGTCTGGGAGAACCAGTCCCAGTAGGCCGGCCGAGATCGAGACGCAATCCCGAAGCCCGGGCCGAGAGGCCCGGGCTTTTTTTCTCTTGCAAAATCGCCGGCGATGCCGAGGATGACGAACCCTTCCGGAAGACCGGGCCTTCGGAGGCTGAGAGGCTGTGGAAAAGATCCCGGTGGTCCTTGGGGCCCACAGGGTCTGCGTTCATGGAGGTGCCCCATGACGGAACTCGTTCATCTGGCCGTCGTCCTGTCCGGAAGCGGCACGACGCTCCAGAACCTGCTCGACCGCATCGAGCGCGGCGAGCTTCCCGCGAGAGTCGTCGCGGTCGTCAGCTCCGTGGAAGGCGCCTTCGGTCTCGAGAGGGCGCGCAAGGCGGGCGTGCCCGCCGTCACGGTCGAGAGGAAGCGGTTCGAGGACCGCGCCTCCTTTTCCGCGGCGCTCGCCGAACGGCTCGATACGCATGAACCGGACCTCGTCGTCTTCGCCGGTTTCATCCACCGGTGGGACGTTCCCGCGAGCTACGAGGGCAAGGTCATGAACGTCCATCCCGCCCTCATTCCCGCCTTTTCCGGCAAGGGGTACTATTATGACCGCGTTCATCGCGAAGCCCTGGAGCGGGGCGTGAAGGTCTCGGGCTGCACCGTCCACTTCGTGGACAACGACTACGACGAGGGCCCGATCATCCTGCAGAAGGTCGTGCCCGTCGAGGAAGGGGACACCGTAGAGAGCCTGAGGGCGCGTGTCCAGGAAGCGGAACGGGAGGCGTATCCGGAAGCGATCCGTCTTTTCGCCGAGGGACGGCTCGAGAGGAGGGGACGGCGGGTCCGGGTTCTCCCGGCACGCTAGGCTACTTGCCCGTCTTCTTCTTCTTCTTCTTGCGGCCCTTGGGGGATTTCTTTTTCGCGCGATTTTTTTTCCCGGAACCCTTCTTCGCGCCCGCCTTCTTCCCTCCCGGTCCGGCCGTTTTCCGACGCGTTCCGGACGTCTTCGTCGCCGGGGGTTTCCGCCCGCCCGAAGAGGAACCCGGTTTCCCGGTCCGCTTCTTCGCCCCGCCCCTCCCCGCATGGCTTGGTTCCGTGTTTTCAGAATCGCCCGGCGGCGTCTCGGGAAAGGGCTCTTCGCGGGCGTCTTCCGGACCCGCATCCCCCAGCGGCGTGTCATCCTCTTCCTCGAGTTCCGCGGAGAACAATGCCTCCGGAGCCTCCTCCTCGACCGCGCCCTTGTCGAGAATCGCCTCGTCGAAGAGGTCCGTGTCCTCGTCCTCCTCGCGGACCGGCTCCATGGCGTCGATGATCTCCCGGGCGGTTTCCGTCATCTCCTCCGGAACCAGAAGATGGATCTTGCCCACGTCCTCCTCGATTTCGTCGGCAGCGAGAACGGCGCCGTCCATTCCCTGGAGGACGGCGGAGAAACCCTCCTCTTCCAGGGCGGATTTCATTTCCAGGGCCTCGGACGCCGGCCCCACGAAGACCGTGTCGAAACCCTGCATGCCTTGCCCTTCCTCGCCGTCCAGGGGGCTGTCCACGAGGTCCGCGCCGCAATTCGTGCAGGCGCTCATCCCCTCGACGTATTCCTCGTTGCACTTGGGGCAATACGGCATGAATGGAACTCCGGCTTTTCGACCGCCCGGATGGAGACGCGCGCCGGCCCAGGGACCTGGGCAATCCGATCGTTTGCAGGAAGGATGGTTTACCTTTTCGAGAACTGAAACGCCCGACGGGCCCCGCGAAGACCGTACTTCTTTCTTTCCTTCATTCGGCTGTCCCGCGTCAGGTGGCCCTCGGTCTTCAGGATTTCCTCCGCCGACGTTTCGACCTGCCTGAGCGCCCGGGCGACGCCCAGCCGCACTGCGCCTGACTGGCCCGTGAATCCGCCCCCCTTCACGTTCCCGAGGACGTCGTAGCGCGTGAGACCATCCACCGCCTTCAAGGGGGCCCGGACCTCGATTTTCTGTTCTTCACCCGGAAAATACTCCTCGTAGGGACGGCCGTTGATCTCGATGCGGCCGCTGCCCAGTTTCAACCGGATCCGCGCGACGGAACTCTTGCGCCGGCCCGTTCCCCAGATCACGTCGCCCGGCCCGAGGGTTTTCTCTTTCGCTTCGACCGGTTCGGCCGTTGTTTCCGCTTCCGCCATCAATCCTCACCTTCCGATCCCGGCATGGATCGCCCGAATCCACCCTTCCACGGCCGGGGCTGCTGGGCCCCGTGGGGATGTTCGGGACCGGGATAGATCTTCAGCTTCCGGATCATGCGCCTTCCCAGCTTCGTCTTGGGAAGCATCCTTTGCACCGCCAGCTCCACAACCTTTTCCGGCCGGCTTGCCAACAGATCCGCCGCAGGCGTCTCGCGAAGATGTCCCAAATATCCCAGATGATAACGGTACACCTTCGTGAAACGCTTCTTGCCCGTCAAGCGGACCTTCCCGGCGTTGACGACCACGACGTACTCACCCGTGTCGACGTGAGGCGTGTACTCGGGCCGGTGCTTCCCCATCAGGACCCGCGCCGCGGAGGCGGCCAGCCGTCCCAGGGGAACGCCCTCGGCATCCATCACGTGCCAGCCCGCCGGCACCGCGTCCTGCTTCGCCATATAGGTCTTCACGTCGTGTCCTTCTCGCGATCCTTCGCGCGATCCACGCACGAAACAAATGAATGTACGGATCCACGGAAATCTGTCAAGGCTTTTCCTCCGGCAAGGGAACTTTTCTCCCTCATTCCTCCTCCGAGAAGAGGTCCTTCAAGGCCTCGATCTCCTTTCTCGGGGGGGGGGGGCGCTTGGCCGGCTTCCGGATGCGTCCAGCACGCTTCTTCGAACCCTCCTCGGTCTTGGATTCCGCGGAGGCGGGCGGCGCGGACGACACACGCGTGTCGAACTCCCGCATCACCCGGGAGACGAAGTCCGGAAGATCCTCCCCGACGGCTCCCGTTTCCTTCCCGGCCTTCTCCTCCTCCACCCTCTCCTCTTCCTCCGAAGGAGATCCTTCCAGCTCCACCGTATCCCTCGCATCGCCCTTGACGGATGGCTCCGACTCCCCCCCGATCACGCGCCCTTCTCCTTCGTCGTCCGAGAAGATGGACAGCAGCTCCCCTTCCATCTTCCGGTACGCGGCGTTCTTGTCCGGCGGCAGGGGCGCCTGCCGTTTCCGGGGCGACACCGCCGCGGCGCCCTTCGTCTCCACCGCCCCTGCGGTTTCCCCGGGAAGGGGCTCCGTGCGCGTTTCCCTCCCCGTCGAAGGGGGCTTCTGAGCCTTTCCGGGCTTCGCCTCCGCGTCCGTTTCCGGGACCGGAGACGGAGGAAGTTCCGGTGTGTCCCGGCGAGGGGGACGGTCAGCCGCTTCCGCTTCCGGAGGTCGTGGAGAGGGGCGGCGCAGACCAGGCGTCGAAGGCGGGGGAGCGGGGCTGGCCGCAGAAGCGTTCGGAGGCGCCTACGAACCCCGG
>CAZDSO010000067.1:0-22571 GCA_964508045.1 uncultured Planctomycetia bacterium
CCCCCACGGAAAAGGCAAGCGGGGCGGCTCTCGAAGAAAACGCTGGTTGCAAGCGCGGAGTGTAGGATACCATGGGGAACCCCAAAGGAGTGCGGCCCATGAGCGACATCGTCGGCCGGAGAGACCTGGCGAGCCGGATTGCCGAGCAGACGGGCGTTTCCGCCGAGGCGGCGGAGAAGGTGCTTCGGGATCTGGGGCCCGCGATCGCGCGTCACCTCGCGGAGGGGGTGGAGGTCCGCCTGCCGCGGCTGGCCCGCTTCTTCGTGCGCGAGAAGGAGACGCAGGGGGGGGGCGAGGGGGAGGACGCGTGGGCGGAGAGGGCGGACATCGTGGCGCAGGTCAGCACGCTGTTCCGCTCGGAAGTGCTCGGGCCGGCCATCCCGCGCTTTCTGGTTCTCGCCGCGGAGGGGGAAGCCGGGACGGCGCTTCATGCGCTCGAGAAGCTCCGTGACGAGGGCCGGTGCATGCTGGCCCGGGGCAAGAGCCTCGAGGAGATCGACGCCTTCCGGAAGACCCGGGATTTCGACGTCCTGCTGCTGGGGGAGGGGGTCACGGCCGCGGAATACCGCTACCTCACGCACGAGATCAAGCTCCACCCCGACAACGCCCGCATCTCCATCGTCATGATGTCGCCGGAGGGCAAGGATCCCTACGCCGTCGACACCCTCACGCTCATCCCGGACGAGGTGATCGAGACGCCCGCCGACCCCGGGGTCGTGGAGGGGACGCTTCGCGAGCTGATCGACGGGATCGCGGCGGGCGGAGACGAGTACCTCCAGCAGATGGCCATCCGGGCGCCGTCCAGCGGGGGGATGTGCGAGACGGTGATGGAGGTCGTCGACCGGCTGGGGGCGATGACGCCGCTGGGCGACCGGCGGCAGGCCGAGTTCATGCCCGCGATCCGGGAGGCGGTGGAGAACGCCGTGCGCATCGGAAATGCGGAGGACCCCTCCAAGTTCGTGGACCTCACCTTCCTGGTGGACGACGAGAAGGTCTCGGTCGTGATCAAGGACGAGGGGCCGGAAGTGTCATCCCGGGGGGAGTCGTCGGAATCCCTGGAGGAGACGGCGCTGGCCTCGATGATCATGAAGAAGGGCGCGGACGAGGTCGAGATTCTTCCCCCCGGCAACCGCGTCATGCTGACGAAGTACTACTGAGCTTCATGGACCGGTCCACCGCCTTGAAACTCGTCTTCGCCGGGCTCCTGGCGGGCGGCGTCTTCCTCGGCCTGTTCGTGCTGGGGGCATCCCTCGTCTCGAGCCTCCTCGAACCCGCCCCTTCCGGGGAGCCCGCGTCCGAATTCCGCGACGTGCCGCTCGAGGAGGCGGAGGCGCCCGCGTCCCCGGGGCGGGCCTTCGAGGAGGACCCGGCGGTGGACGTCCGGGAGGCGGTGGCTTCCAGGCGGATCGCCTCGCTCATCGAGCGGCTGGGCTCGCCGCGGTACGCCGAGCGCCGCGGGGCCGAGGACGACCTCGTGGCGCTGGGAAGGCGGGCCGTGCCGTTTCTCGAGCAGGCGCTATCGCACGAGGACGCGGAGGTGCGCTGGCGTGCGCGGGAGGCGCTCCGCCGCATCCGTGAGGGGGGAGGCTAGACGCTCACCGCCGGGAACGCCGCGTACGCGGAGATGTCTCAACCCCTCGGCGGCCTCTCCGGTGGGGTCTCCGCTCTACGCGTTTCGGGGTTACTTGTCCTCGAGGCGCAGCTCGCCCAGGATGCGTTCGTAGCGGGCCTTGTCCCGCCGGGCCTTCTCTTTCGCGGCGCGCTCCATCTCCAGCCGGACCCTTTCGCGGAGTTTCCTCGCTTCCGCCGGGCGTCCGAGCTCCTCGAGGAGCTTCTCGCACCGTCCGAGGAGGCGGTTGATCCAGGGCTTCCATTCGAGGCCGAGCAGGACGACGTCGAGCGCCCGCTGGAGCGCTTCGACGGCCCGGTCCTTCCGTCCCCTCCGGACCTGGACGCGGGCGATGGCTTCCAGGTTGACGGCGACGCCGGTGAAGAGTTCCAGTGTCCGGTCGAGGGCGAGCGCCTGTTCATAGAACCGCAGGGCCTCGTCGAGGCGTCCGGTTTTTTCGGCGACGCGGCCGAGGTTGGAGAGGCTGGCGGCGTGGATGCGGGCGGTTTCCTCGGTGTCGGCGTCGGAACGGACGTCGTGGAAGATCTCCTCGGCGCCGTCGAAATCCTCTTCGAGAAGGCGGAGGACGCCCTCGTTGTTCCTTGCGTGGAGTTCTCCCGCCTCGTCGCCGAGATCCTCGAAGATCTCGGCGGCTTTCCGGTTGTATTCGCGCGCGCGGGCGAGGTCCGTCTCCGGCCGCCGGAGCTCGAGCACGAAGAGATTCAGGTAGTTTTTTCCCCGGTCCTCGGTTCGTTGCAGGGCTTCGTTGAGTTCGAGGGCGGCCCGGAGGGCCCGGGCGGCATCCTCGGTGCGTCCCATCCGCTGGAGGACGGCGCCCTGGTTGTTGAAGGCGTTGGCGAGGGCGACCCGGTTGTCGGTGGATCGGGCGATGGTTTCGGCTTCGCGGAAGAGGCGGAGGGCCCAGGCGTACCGTCCTTCCTCCAGGGCCTTGACGCCTTCCTTTTCCAGGGCTTCCAGGGAGCGGCGCAGGGCGGTGGGGGGCGCGGGGGGGGTACTCTGGCACGCCGCGAGGGCGAGGGCCA
This sequence comes from uncultured Planctomycetia bacterium, assembly GCA_964508045.1. Taxonomy (GTDB): domain Bacteria; phylum Planctomycetota; class JAKEIC01; order JAKEIC01; family CAZDSO01; genus CAZDSO01. The sequence goes on from CAZDSO010000067.1 coordinate 2,653, forward strand.
CAAGGAGCAGCGGGACGGCCGGAGCCGTCCGGCGCCGTTTTCCGGTTCCGCAGGCTGGTTGGTTCGTCCTCATCGTTTCCGTTTCAAGACGATGCGGCCGCGGTGATACCGCTGGAGGATATCCTCCAGCTGGGGTACCGGTTCCCGTGAGGCCTTGAGCCTCAGGAGGGTGTCCACGACCAGGTTTTTCTGGATGACGTACCAGGATGCGAGGATTTCCGGAAAATGGACGTCCTTGGCGTTCAGGAAGACGAAGAAATCCTGCTGGAAAGTCTTGGTTTTGTCCACGGTCTTCCTGGCGACGGCGGTCATGCGGTCGAAATGGGTCTGGAAGACGTCCCAGGGTCCGCGGAGGGCCTGGATGTTCTTCCAGGTCTCCGCGAATCGATCTCCTGCGACGGAGGCGTCCTTCTGGAGGGCTTCCATGTCTTCGGGGGCGATTTTCTCGCCGTTTCGGCGGATGACATCGATGTTTTCCCGGAAGACGGCGACGGTATCGTCCATGCGGCGTGCGGCTTTCTGCATCCGTTCGCGGTCCTGCTCGTTCTGGAGGAGGGAGGCCAGGGTATTGTTTCCGGCCTGGAAGCGCGTGTCCATGTCTTCGAGATTCCCGCCGAGCGTTTCGGCGTAGACGCCGACTTCCTCGTACTTGCTGCTGAGGGTTTCGGAGCGGTCGAGGAATTCCTCGGCTTCGCCCTCCATGCCCCGGACGATGCGTTTTCCGAGGACGTCGCCGTCGGGCGTGCGTGGCATGCCCGGTATTCCGGGGAAAACGTGGACGCGGGGCTTGCCGATGAGGGAGAGGAGGAGGATTTCGACGGTGGAGCCCTTTCGGAGGAGGCGGTGGTAGGGGGAGAAGACGCGGCAGGTGGCCTTGACGGCGAGGATTTTCCCTTCGCGCTTCGTTCCTCCCACGATTTCGGCGGGAACGATTTCGGGTTCCATCGCGATGACTTCGCCGGCCTCGAGTCCCTTGACCCAGACGGGGGTTCCGACGCTGACGCCTCTGGCCTCGCGCATGAAGAACTCGAAGGTCTTGGATTTCTTGAAGAGGTGGGGGACGTGCTTGTGGAGGACGAGAGTGCCCACCAGCACGGCGAGAGAGGCCATCAGGACGATGGCGCCGTAGCGCAACCATTTGCTGCCTTCGCCGGTCATGGTCCGTCATCCTCCTTCCGCTTGCTCGGGGGTTTGCTCGCGGGGTTGTCGTCGCTTTCCGGGGGGGCGTCCAGGGCGGAAGCCCGGGCGGGCAGGAGGACGGTCCGTGGGAGGTAGCGATCGGGGGGGAGGTTTCCGGAAATGGGCCAGGTGCCCTTGAGGGAGCTGGAGATGGCCTCGGTCTTCTTGAGGGTGTCCTTGGTCTGCTGCATCACACCGGGGAGGTCGCGGGAGGCCACTTCGAGGAGGACGGCGGCGTCGGCCGTGTCGGAGATCAGTTTGGTCAGCGTCGGTATGTCGTCCCGGGAGAACTGCTTCAGTTCCTTGCCGAGGGGGACCAGGTCGTCGGTGAAGGTGTCCAGTTTCCTGACGCTGCCTCCCACCTCGACGATCATGGCGTCGAGATCCGTGGGCAATGTACCCATATCCTGCGAGATTTCCAGGGCGTTCTCGCTGGTCTGGCGCAGCGTGGCGGCGGTTTCCCGGAGGTCGCGGACGACCTCGGGTAGATCGGTGGTGATCTTCTTGAGATCGACGGCGAGCCGGTCGAGGTTGTTGGCGGCGCTGTCCGCGTCGGTGAGGAGGGTGAGGATCTGGTTGTACATTTTCCGGTCGTCGTTCAGGAGTTCACCGAGGGTGTTCTTGCCGTAGTTGATGCGGTGGGTGATGCCCTCGACGTTGGCCACGGCGTCCTTCAGTTTGTCGCTGATTTCCTCGAAATGTTCCAGGACGCTGTTTCCCGTGTCGATGAAGTTTTCGACCTTTCCTCCCAGTCCCTTGACGAGTTCCTCTTCCAAAAGCCCTCCGGAGGGGAGGGGGGGGTTGTTGACGGGTCCGGGAACGATGTCGATGGTTGTGCTTCCCATGATGAAGGGGAGGTTCACCTTCACCTGGGATCCTTCCCGGAGGTAGTTGTCGAAGGGGGAGTAGATGCGGACGGTCACCTTGACGTGGTCCACTTCCTTCTGTTTGGTGGCGCCCTCGACTTCCTCGAGGACGGTGCGGACCTCCGGTTCGACGGACTGGACGGTGCCGGCGGGCAGGCCGTTCACCGTGACGGGCGTCCCGTGGCGGATGCCCTGGCCGTTTTCCATGTAGAAGACGGCGTCCTTGTACCCCCGGAAGAACTTCCTGCCTTGCGTCGACACGACGATGCCGATGACGAGGATGAGAAACGCCAGGAGGATGGCGATGCCCACACCGCGCTCCAGGGGTCTCGGTTTCAGTTCCATAAATCACCTCCGGGAAATCATTCGAGGATGCCCAGCCGGCTGTCCTCCATGGCTTTCAGCATGTCCACGATTTTTCCGAGCGTTCCCGAGTGGACGATCTTCCCCCCCTCGAGGATGCCGATGGAGTTCGTCACCCGGGAGAGGATCTCCAGGGTATGGGTCGCGAAGATCAGCGTGATGTCGTGTTCCTCTTTCAGGCGTTTGATGCGTTCCATGACGAGGGTGGCGATTTCCGAGTCGAATCCCCCCAGTGGATTGTCCACGAACAGGATGCGGGGGGGAAGGATCAGCGCCATGGCGACGTGCGCCCGCCGCCGGACGCTGCGGTCCACCGACGTGGGGTACTCCGTCGCGTATTCCAGAATGCGGAGATGGGACATCTCCTCCCGGACCTTTTCCCGGATGGTCCGGCTGTCCAGGTGCGTGTGGTAGATCAGCGGGAGGGCGATGTTCTCGTAGAGGGTCATGTTGCTCAGGAGGACGCCTTCCTCGAAGATGAAGCGAAGCTTCGTCCGCAGCTCCCGCAAGGCCTCGGTGGACAGGCGGGCGATGTCCCGTCCCTCGATGTAGACGGTGCCGTCGTCGGGGGAAGTGATGCCGGCGCAGATCTTGAGCAGCGTGGTCTTCCCCGCGCCGCTGGAAGCGAGGATCAGGTAGGTCTCCCCCGCCTCCACCTCGAAGGTCGCCCCCCGGATGATCTGCCGGCCGCCGGCGGCGTATTTGAGGTTGACGGCCGAGACGGCGATGTCGGTCGCGTTCTGCATGGTCAGATATAGACGGAGATGAAGAAGTTCACCAGGATGCAAAAGGCCAGCGAATGCACCACGGCGCGCGTCGCGCACTGGGGGACTTCGGTGGAGGACCGGGAGGGCTGAAGTCCCTGATACGTGCACACGGTGCCGATGATCACCCCGAAGCAGATCGCCTTGAGCAGGGTGATGCTGATGTGGGCGAGCTGGAACTCGTCGATGAAGAGCGCGAAGGGGTATTCGGTGGCCTCCGGAACGATCTGCTGGGCCACCGCGTATCCTCCGATGAAGGCCATCACGTCGAAGAGAAGCACCAGGATGATCATGGAGATGATCATCCCCTGGATCCGCGGAAAAATCACGAAGAACGCGACGCTGATCCCCTGGCTCTCCAGGAGCTCGATCTCCCGGTTGACCATCATGTTGCCGAGCTCGGTGGAAATGGCCGTACCGGAACGCGCGATCACGATCAGCGCCGTCAAAAACGGCGCCGCCTCCTGGAACAGGACCGAGTTGGACAGGGGGGCCACGTGTTCGGAAGCGCCGAAGCCGGGAAGCTGGGCGATCGCGTAGGTGAAGATCAGCGCTCCCATCGAAAGGGCCGCCACCGCGATCACCGGAAACCCCAGAAGCGTGGTGAAGTAGATCTGACGGCGCACCAGCATGAAGGTGCTCATCTCCCCCCGGCGGGCCTCCGCGAAGAGGGAGCGGTAGGACAGCAAGAGGAGGGTCGTGAGATCCAGGGGGTAGCGGAACAGCAACCCCAGGGTCCCGCTTCCGATGATGCGGCGGAAAACTCGGCCCATGGAACCTCGGGGCGGGCGGCCCCCGCAGCGCCGGCATTCCGCGTCCACGCGCCGGGGGGACTTGCTCTCATCCCCCCCCGGTCCGGGCCTTTCCTCGATGCGCGAGGGGGGAATCCTTCCATGCCCGTGTCAAGGTTTCGTACGGTGCAAAACAGAACGCGACGACGACATCGTCATTCGGCGTCCGGACGGCGCCGTTTCCGCTCCAGGTGAAACGGCGTATGCTCCGGAATGATCAAGCCGGTCCCGTGGCAGAGCGGGCAAGGGTCCGGAGCGTAGCCGGTGCCGTTGCACGTCTTGCAGGTCCGAAGGCCGTTCCGGCAATAAGGGCAATCCAGCCATCCTCTCGAATGGCAGGTCGGACACGGCTCGCGGGACTGGTAACGGATCGGGTTCCACGCGGCCGATGCAAGGCGCTCGACGTCGACCACCTCCACGCGGCACTGCGGGCAGTCCTCGCCGCGGAAATCGCACGTGGGGCAACCCACGCTGCGAGACGTCGTGGCCCGCCCGGTTCTTTCCTTCGGTACGTTCGGAATCCGCACCAGCTCGCAGTCGGGACAACGGACGATCCCGAATCCCTTGCACACCTCGCAGATGACCCTGCCCCGTCCCCCGCAGGTCGGGCACGTCTCATGCCCCGTCCCCTGGCAGAGCGGGCAGAGGATCGCCTGCCGGCTGTCCGGCACCAGGTGCGCCGGACCGCCTTCCTCGGAGACGTCGCCGTGGAATCCGAAGCAGAGATGGCAGGGAAACAGCTCCTGCTGGAGGTAGGGGGCCGCCTCCTCCCACGACTTCGAGAATCGCGTCTCCGCCTCGTGAACCCATGCTTCGGGGACCGCGGACGAGCGGGACCCCTGCTCCATGGAGCGGCAGGCGCCCGCCGCCATGCACAGCAGCGCCGCCCATGCAATCTTCTTCATCCTGGCCTCCTGTCCGGCCCCGCGCCGGCGCGGAGCCGATGTCGACGATCATCGCAACCGGACCACGCAACGAAACCCCACGTCGCGATACCGCTTGTGGGGTGCGGCGCGGTCCCGGTAGCTCGTGCGGACCTCCTCGGGACGGCTGTTGTAGGAACCTCCGCGGACCACCCGGTAGGCGGAAGGATACTGGTTCACCGGGTCCTTCTTCTTCCCGGCTTCCGTCGCGTAGAAATCCTTGTGGTAGAAGTCCAGGCACCACTCCCAGACGTTGCCGGCCATGTCGTGGGCTCCCGAGGCCGCGCGTCCCGACGGGTACTGGCCCGGCCTGACCGGCCGGCCCACGTTGCCGTCGAAGTTGCAGCGCGTGAAATCGGGCGCGTCGTTGCCCCACGGCCATACCCGCTTGACCCCCACCGCTTCGTCCCGGCTCGCCGCCTTTTCCCATTCCGCCTCCGTGGGAAGCGATTTTCCGGCCCAGTGCGCGTACGCCCACGCGCTGTACCAGCGGATGCCCACCACGGGGTACGCGGCGTCGCGGTAGGCCTCGTGAACCGGCGCGTCGTTCTTCTCCCCCTCCTTCGCCTCCGCGTCTTCCACCGGCCAGTACAACGGCCGATGATCGAATTCCTCCGGTTCCGTCGGATGCGAATGCTGGCGGCGCATCGCGGGCGGAGAACGGAGCCACCACTCGTAGAATCGCCGGTACTGGCCGTTCGTCACCTCGAACTTGTCGATGAAGAAGCCCGAGACCCTCACCTCCGACGCCGGCGTCTCGTCCCGATCGCCCCCCTCCCCCGTCCCCCGCTGAAAAGGACCACCGGTCACCCACATCATGACCGACTCGTCGCGGGACCAGACATACTCCCCCGGCTTGATGCCCTTTCGCATCCCCGCCGGAAGAACCGGCGGCGGCCCCTCGGCGAAGGCCCCGACCGCCATCCATACGACCCCCACCGCCAGCGCCCATCCCGCCACGAAGGCGGCCGGGCGCGCCAGACGCCCGATGCCCTTCATCCTCATGCCCTTCACGAAAACTCCTCGTCCTTCCCCCGGGGATCCAGGGGACGCAACCGCCCTCCCCGCACCCTTGGCGGACGATGCGGGCATCACTTCGCCACCTGGATGCGGACCTCCGAGCCCTTCTCCACCGGCGTCCCCGGAGGCGGGAACTGGAAAATCACACGACCGCGGGGAATGCCCCCCACTTCCTGCACCTTGGGCTTCAGACCCTTGCTCTTGATGACGTCCACCGCCTTGCTCTCGGAGAGAAGGAGGCACGGCGGCACGAGAACCATCTTCTTCTTCTTCTCGACCCCCACCACCAGATGCACGGCCGTGCCTTCCCACACCCGGGAGTTCGGGGACGGATCCTGCTGGAGAATGCGGCCCACGTGGCTGTGACTCGTCTCCCGGTGATCGACGCGCCCCACCTTCAAACGGTGCGAGGAGAGGACCTCCAGCGCTTCCCGGTACCGGCGCCCCCGCACCCGGGGCACGCGCACGCTCTGCCGCTCGTGCCAGGCGATGGTCAGGTTCACCGGGCTGTTCGCGGAACGGTGCGTGCCCGCCGCGGGGTCCTGCGAGAGGACCGTGTTGTTCTCCGCGCCCCCCGGCCCCGGATCCGTCCGCGACAACGACCCGGTCCGGAACCCTTCCCGCTCCAGGATGCGCCGGGCCTCGTCGAGAGAGTACCCGATGACCGAAGGAACCGCCCGGCCCGCAGGCGCGACGGCCACCACGATGTTCACACGGCTTCCCCTCGCCACCCGCGAGCCCGCCCGGGGGTTCTGGTTCAGAATGCGCCCGGCCCGGCCCGACACCCTCTGCTTTCCCACCGACCCCAGATCGAGACCCGACGCGAGCAGGATCCGCTTCGCGGCCTCCACCGTCGTCCCCACCACGTTCGGAACGGCCACGGCCACGTTCCTGCCCGCGACGCGGATGCTCACCTCGGTCCCCCGGGGGACCGGAATGCCCGGCGCGGGGGACTGGCTCACCACCTCCCCCTCGGGAACGTCGGTGGCGGCCTCCTCACGCACCGCGCCCAGCCGCAATCCCAGAAACTCGAGATGGTGCTCCGCCTTGAATCTCGAAAGCCCCACCAGGTTGGGAACCGCGATCACGCGTGAGTGCCTCCGCCTGGCCACCGTGAGATCCACCGCCGTTCCTTGCGGGACGAAGCGGCCCGCGGCCGGCTCCTGTGAGAGGACGGTCCCCTCCCCCACCCCCGAGGAATACGTGTAGTTCACCTCCCCGAGGTGCAGGCCGTGTCGCGCCAGGCGGTCCTTGGCGTCCTCCAGTTCCATGCGGAGAACGAGAGGAACCTCGAGGGTTTGCGTCTGCGGCCCGGAAGAGAAGGCGACGCTGACCTCCGCGCCCCGGCGGACGGCGGTACCGGCCCGGGGATTCTGGGAGATCACGGTTCCCCACGCCTGGGCCGCGGGTTGCCAGGAGACGCCGCCCAGGACGAGCCCCGCGCGCTCCAGGGCCGCCTCGACCTGCTCCTCGGTCATGCCGGCGAGGTTCGGGACCGTGAGGGTGTGCGGATGGGAGGGTACGGCGGACTCCGGGCCGAGGGTGTAGCTCACGTAGGACCAGGCGGGAACCGGCGTCCCCGCCTCGGGGTTCTGGGCGACGACGACCTGTCGCACCCTTCGCGAATCGGTGTAGCGGACCTCCCCGCGGTAGAGGCGGTATTGCCGGAGGCGGTAGGCGGCGGCGTTGGCGTCCAGGCCGTAGAGGGAGGGGACCTGGACGTTGTTGCCCGTGACGTAGACCCCGCCGGTCCCGTCGGGATAGACCGTGCAGGCGGGGAGAAGCAGAGGGAGAACGAGAACGGACGCGAGCGTCGCCGGGAGGACGAGAGATCGTTTCAGGATGGACACAGCCGTCATGGCGCATTCCTCCACGAAAGCCCTTGATCGAAGGGGGAGGAGAACCGGTTACATGATATCTACGCCGGTGCCCATGCAGTAGGAGCACCGTTTGTTCGCGTCGATTTTCCCGTCCCCTCCGCATACGGGACACACGGGAGGGATGCCGGAACCGTTGCAGAGCGGACAGGTCGAACGATCCTCGAGTTTTCCCGTTCCGCCGCATTTCCGGCAGAATTTCTGGGATTTCAAGAGGGCCCTGTGACGCAGGCGGTTCTCCAGGAAGTAGAGACCGGCGAAACCGACGAGCAGGACGCCAAGACCCAGGAGGAGGACGAGTTTGTAATGGTTGAGGACGACCCAGATCATGACGAGAATCCTTCACAAGGCCCTTCTTGCCCGTCAGGCCAAGGCCGTTCTGGCCTTGTCCGCCATTTGATCGAACGCCGCGGCGTCGGTGACGGCGATGTCCGCCAGCATTTTCCGGTCCACCTGGATACCGGCTTTCCTGAGCCCTTCGATGAAACGGTTGTAGGTCAGGCCGCGCATGCGTGCGGCGGCGTTGATGCGGAGGATCCAGAGGCGCCGGAAATCGCGTTTCCGGGTCTTGCGGTGAATGGTGGCGTTCTGTTGGGAACGCTGGACGGCTTCCTGGGCCGTCTTGAAGAGCTTGCTGCGGGCGCCCTGGAACCCCTTGGCGGCTTTCAAGATGCGCTTGTGCCGTCGATGGGCCGCTTTCGCGCGGGGGGCTTTCGGCATGACTCGTGTCTCCAGAGGCGGAACTCGATTTCGCTTTTCGCGGACCGGACCCTCCGGCAGGGTCCGGCGCTACGACAGTGTAGGATGTCTCCCCGGAGGATGCAAAACAACGGGCCTGTCGCGCCTGCTCACGTTTGCTTGCCCAGCAGATGCAGGGCAGCCTTTTTCTGGCCCTCGTGGACCAGGGCGGCCTTTCTCAGGTTCCGCCGGCGCTTCGGGCTCTTCTTCGAGAGAAGGTGTCCCCGGCCCGCCTTGTAGCGGCGGACCTTTCCCTTGCTCGTCCGTTTCATGCGCTTCGCCGCGCTTCGGTTCGTCTTCATCTTCTGGGGCATTCTACAGATCCTCGATCACGTCTTGTCGTCCTTTTCGGGAGGCGCCCCGCCGTTCCCCGGAGAGGAGGCCTTGGGCTTCTCCTTGACCGCCATGCGGCGGGAGGACGCGTTTGATTTTCCTTGGGGCTTGAGGGGCAGCATGACGAGAGTGAATCGCCGCCCTTCCAGTCTCGGCGACTGCTCCGGTTTCGCCACATCCTTAAGATCCTCGACCAGCCGGGCCAGGATCTTCTTCCCGCGGTCGCGAAACGCCATTTCCCGGCCCCGAAACAGGACACTGACCACCACGCGAAATCCTTCGTCCAGGAACTCGCGGGCCCGCTTGACCTTGAACTCGTAGTCGTGCTCGTCCGTCTTCGGACGGAACCGGACCTCCTTGACCTTGGTGATGTGGTGCTTCTTCTTCGATTTCTTCTTCTTGTCGTACTTGAACTTCCCGTAGTCCATGATCCGGCACACCGGAGGACGCGAGCGTGGGGCCACTTCGACGAGATCGAGCCCCGCCTCCGTGGCCATTTCCATCGCCTTCAGCGTCGGCATGATCCCCAGCTGGTTTCCCTCCGCGTCGATGAGCCGGACCTCTCGGACCCGGATTTGCCGGTTGGCTCTGTAGTTTTCCGCTATGAAACACCTCCCGTTCAACAGGAAAAGCCTGGACTCCCGGTTTCCGGCGCGCCCGGCTCAAGGGCCGAGAACCCGCGCCTCGTCCTCGTTCGCCACACGTTCGGCAAAGGAGGCCAGTTCCATGGGTCCTTCGTCGCCGGATCCCCGGCGGCGAACGGACACCGTCTTCTTTTCCACTTCCCGCTTTCCCACGACGAGCAGGTAGGGGATCTTCCGGATCTCCCCGTCCCGGATCTTGTAGCCGACCTTTTCCTTCCTGTCGTCCACCTCCACCCGGAGACCCTTCGCCGCGAGATGGTCCCGGACCTCTTGCGCGTACGCCCGGAAGGCGTCGGAGACCGGAACGATCGAAACCTGCACCGGCGCCAGCCAGACCGGAAAGGCTCCCCCGTAATGTTCGAGAAGCCCTCCCACGAACCGCTCCATGGACCCCAGCACCGTCCGGTGCACCATGATCGCCTTCTCGGCGACCCCCTCGGAAGAAATATATTCGATGCCGAACCGCGTGGGAAGGTTCAAATCCACCTGGCACGTGGGACCCTGCCATTCCCGGCCCAGCGCGTCGTATATCTTGAAGTCGATCTTGGGGGCGTAGAACACGCCCCCCCCTTCGTCCATCTCGAACGTCTGCTCCCTCTCCTCCAGCGCTTCGCGCAGGCATTCGGTCGAGAACGCCCATTCCTCGTCCGACCCGATGGACGTTGCCGGCCGGGTGGCGAGATAGGCCACGTACTCGAACCCGAACGTATCCATCATGAACGACGCCAGATCCAGCACGCCGTGCACCTCGGCTTTCAGCTGGTCGGGACGGCAGAAGACGTGCGCGTCGTCCTGCGTGAAACCGCGTACCCGGAGCATCCCGTGGAGGACCCCGCTTCGCTCGTACCGGTACACCGTCCCCAGTTCCGCGTACCGCTTCGGCAGGTCGCGGTAGGAACGCTGTCCCGACTGGAAGATCTTCAAGTGGCCCGGGCAATTCATCGGCTTCGCCCGGTAGGGCCGTCCCTCGATCTCCATCGGGGCGTACATCATGTCGCTGTACGCTTCCAGGTGGCCGCTCTTCTTGAAAATTTCCTCGCTCGCCAGATGCGGCGTGTAGACGATCTCGTACCCGCGCTTCCGATGTTCCCGGACCCAGAAATCCTCGATGACCCGGCGCACGGTGGACCCCGCCGGGTGCCACAGCACCAGCCCCGGACCGAAATCCGGGTCGATCGAGTAGATATCCAGCTCCTTGCCCAGGCGCCGGTGGTCCCGGCGGGCGATCTCCTCCCGGCGTTCCAGGAAGGCCTCGAGCCCTTCCGCGTCGTGGAAAGCGGTCCCGTAGATGCGCTGCAGCATCGGCCGCCGTTCGTCTCCCCGCCAGTAGGCCCCCGCCACCGAGAGCAGCCGGACAGCGTCCGGTTTCAGCCAGCCCGTATGGGGGACGTGAGGACCCCGGCACAGGTCCGTGAAGGTCCCGTGGGTGTAGAGACTCACCGTTTCGCCTTCCCCTTCGATGCCCTCGAGGAGTTCCCGCTTGTACGGCTGGTCCCGGAAGAGGTCCCGCGCCTCGCCGGCCGGCACCTCCCGCCGCCGGAAGGGCTTCTTCGCCCGGATGGAGGCCGTCATCCTCTTCTCCACCTCGGCGAGATCCTCTTCCGTGAGGGGCCGGGGCAGATCGAAATCGTAGTAGAATCCTTCCTTCGTCGCCGGCCCGATGGCCGTCTTGCCTTCCGGGAACATGGAAAGGACCGCTTCCGCCATCACGTGCGAGGCGCTGTGGCGAAGGATATCCAGCCCCTCCGGCGACCCGGCCTCCACGAAACCCGCGTCCGCGCCCGCCGGCACCGGGGCGGTGAGGTCGAGGACCTTGCCGTCGAGGCGGACCGCGAGGACGTCGTCCGAGAGCCCCTGCTCCTCGGCGATCCGCTCGCCCGTGGTCCCCGGCGGGACGTCCATCGTCCGCCCGTCGGGAAGGTTGACCGTGCTTTTCGACGCATCCGTCATGTCTGGTGTCCCCTGATCTCCCGCCCATCCCGTCCGCGGCGGGAATTGTCTATCTTACCCCCGTCGCGCCGAACCTGCAAGACGCTGGCACGAAGAGCCTCGCCCGCCGATTCGGCTGACGCCTCTGTGTTCCATGGCTTTCGTCGCTTGCCTGGAAACGTCCTCGCGAAAACGACGTCTCAAGGCGTGGGGGTGCAAAGTCCCAGCCACCCAACTACCCAGCCTCCCCCTCTCCCTCCCCCTTTTCCCTCAAGAGAGCGATGCCGAGCCCCTCCAGCTGATCCGGGTCCAGGGAGGAGGGCGCGCCGGTGAGCGGGCAGACCGCCCGCGTCGTCTTGGGAAACGCGATCACCTCGCGGATCTGGTCCCGGCCGGCGAGGAGGGCGGCCAGGCGGTCGAACCCGAACGCGATCCCCGCATGCGGCGGAGGGCCGTACCGGAACGCTTCCAGCAGGAAGCCGAACTTCGCCTGCGCCCTTCCGGGCGGAATTTCCAGGAGGGAGAAGATGCGGTTCTGCACGTCCCGGCGGTGGATACGGACCGAACCGCCCGCGATCTCGTGCCCGTTCAGCACGAGGTCGTACGCCCTCGCCCGCGCCCCGAAGGGGTCGGCTTCCAGCGTGTCGAGATCCTCTTCATGCGGTGCGGTGAAGGGATGATGGGTGGGGTCGGGACGGCCCGTCTCGGGATCGCGGGTGAACAGGGGCGGATCCACCACCCAGCACGCGGCGAGGCCCTCCTTCACGCGCCCCAGAGCGCGTCCCGCATGAAGCCGTACGGCGCCCAGGCCCTCGGCCGTCGGCGTCTCCTCTCCCGCCGCCAGGAGCAGGAGATCCCCCGCCTCCGCCTGGAAGGCTTCCCGAACACGCGATACGGCGCTCGCCTTCATGTTCCTGGCGGCGCTTCCCGAAAGCCCTTTTGCATCGGCCTTCAAGGAGACCAGCCCCTTCAGGCCCGCCTCCTTCCCGACCGCCTCCGTCTCGCCGATCTGCTTGCGGGACATCGACGCGCCCCCCGGCACGCGGAGGCCCCTCACGACGCCCCCCGAGGCGAGGGTGTTCTCGAAAACGCGGAACCCGCATGCCGCGACCGCGCCGGAGACGTCCTGGATGTCCATCCCGAACCGCAAATCGGGCTTGTCGGTCCCGAACCGGCGGAGCGCCTCCGCGAAGGGGATCCGCATCAGGGGCTTGGCGAAGGGCGGCGCGCCCGCGGCCGCCAGCGCGTTTTCCAGGACCGCTTCCGAGGTTTCCATGACGTCTTCCTCGCCGGCGAAAGCCATCTCCACGTCGAGCTGCGTGAACTCGGGCTGGCGGTCGGAGCGGAGGTCCTCGTCGCGGAAGCATTTCACGATCTGGAAGTAGCGGTCGGCGCCGGCGACCATCAACAGCTGCTTGAACAGCTGCGGCGACTGGGGAAGGGCGTAGAACTTGCCCCTCGAAACACGGCTCGGAACCACGTAGTCCCGGGCTCCCTCGGGCGTACTGCGCGTGAGGACCGGCGTCTCGACCTCCAGAAAGCCCCGGTCTTCCAGCGTCCGGCGGCAGACGGAGGCGACGCGGTGCCGCGCCTCGAGCAGGGCCAGGCGCCCCGGCCTTCTCAAATCCAGGTAGCGGAACTTCATCCGCTGCTCGTCGGACACGGCCTCCTCCTCGGCGACCACGAAAGGCGGGGTTTCCGCCGGGCCGAGGACCTCGACCCGATCGCCTTCCACCTCGATGGCTCCCGTATCCATCGCGGGATTCTCCAGCCCGTCCGGTCGGCGCTGGACGGTTCCGGAGAGTCGAACCGCCGATTCCGGTTTCAGGGCCGCCGCGGCCTCGTGCGCCTCGCCCGCCTCGGGGCGGAAGACGACCTGCGTGACGCCGAAGCGGTCCCTCAGGTTCACGAAGACCACGCCCCCGTGATCCCTGAGCCGCGAGACCCAGCCGCACAGGCGGACCCCCTCCCCCGCATGGGACGCGCGAAGCGCCCCGCAATGGTGGGTCCGCATCGATGTCGACAAGAACGATTTTTGCATGGCGATTCGATCCCCCACGTGCGACGGGGCTGGGAGGCCCGCTCGCGCCCCGGCGGTTCAGGAAAAGACCTCCGCCGTGAAGACCCGGACCTCCACGCCCGGTTTCTTCCAGGAGCCGGGAGGAAGGCCGGCCTTGAGGCAGGTCTGGTCCAGGTAGGTTTCCCGATCCCACCCGTGCTCGACCGCCACCTGGGGAAGAAGCAGTCCCGAATAGGCCCCTTCCCGGATCAGGATGCCGTGCACGCCCACGTCCACGTCTTCGGGATCCTCGAGAAGGTGAAGGGGAGAGAGCACGGAAATCTCGATGTCCAGCCCCGGGATCTCCTCCGTCTGCAGGGGAGGGAACCGGGGATCCCGGGTGGCAGCGCTGGCGGCCATGTCCCGCACCGCCTCCCAGAGCGGCTGGATCGGCTCGATCAGGCCGATGCATCCGCGGAGCATGCCGTCCTTGCGCAGGGTCACGAAAGCGCCCCGGGGCTCCCGCAGAACGCCGGGAGGAGGCTCGAAGGAGGGTTTGCGGTTTTCCCGGACCCAGGCGTCCACGGTTTCCCGGGCGACGCGGAGCAGAAATTCTCTTTCTTCGTCCTTCAGCATGGCTTGCACCTCGGGAGAGAGCGAAGGGAAAGGAGGCTCTGGAAAAACGGGGAGGCCGAAACGCGGTCGGGCCTCCCCGGGGGGGGGTGAAACCCGGACGGCGCGGCTCCCGGGGTCGTCGAGGTCCGTCTCGCGGGGGGCGATCCCCTAGTCCTCCGCGGGTTCTTCGTCCCCGCCGCCCTCCTCTTCTCCACCGCCCTCCGCGGAAGGTTGCGCCCACTCCGGCTCGCCGTCCGACGTGAAGTTCTTCTGGACCATGGCCCCGATGGACTTCCCGATGCCCGTGGTCTTGTTCCGGGTCACGTCCATCAGGAGAAAGCCCACCAGGAGCAGGATGACCGCCGCCGCGATGGAAACGCCCAGCATGAGGGGAGAAGCCTCTTCTTCCTCCACGGGCGCGGCGGGACCCGACACCCGTCCCGATCCCCTCGCCGCGCGCTGCGTTCCCGCCGCACCGGCCCGGCGCGTGGCGATCACCGTCTTCGGCTTCTCCTCCTCCTCCTCTTCTTCTTCCTCGTCGAGGTCGAGGGGTTCGGTGGTCATGCCCACCTCCTCGTCCTCGTCGATGAAGGTCTCCTGCGTGGCGATTTCGTCCGTCTCGGATCCCTCTTCGAGCCCGAGGTCGTCGTCGAAGACCAGCTCCTCCGTCAGCGTGTCGGCGCTCGCCTCGTCGTCATCCATGTCCAGACTGGGGATCGAGGTCTCGTCCGATTCGCCGAGATCGTCCCCGCCGAGATCTTCCAGATCCAGAAGCGTTTCGTCGGTGTCGTCGTCCACCAGCATGATGTCGTCGCCCCCCTTGTCCTCCTCTTCGGAGGGGGGCAGGATGATGGTGGGCTCCGTCTGGCGGCCCTTTTTCAGGCCGTCGATGTCGTCCTTCCGGAACTTCATCTTGTCTTCGTCCCGGAACGCGCGGATCTGTCCCTCGGACACGAGCCGCTTGAGCTCGTCTTCGTCCATCTGGAGTTCTTTGAGGACCTTTTCGAAGGAAAAATACTCAAGACCCACGGCGCAATCCTCCTGTTCACCTCTTGCTTTCCACGGTCACGTTGCCACTCAAAAGCTACATTCTATGGTTGGAACGGTGTCCAGCAAGGGTTTTTTCCCCGAATTTCCTTTCACAGCCTCTCAGTCCTTCGCCGGCCTCGTTTCGTGAGCGGACTTCGCGATCTTGCGGCGACCGTCGCGCCCCGGTCTCGAGCGCGCAATCGAACGGATCCTCTCCAGCGTTTCGGAGGCTTCCTGGGCGAGAGCGCGGTCGCCCGAGGCGGCCGCCGTCTCGAGAACCTCGATCGCCTCCCCCGGCCAGGGGGCGCCCCGGGCCATCCGTCGCAACGCCTGGCACGCCTTGCGCTTCACGTCCGAATGGGGCGACGACTTCAACACGTGCAACAGGCGTGAGACGTATTCCTCCCGCGGAAGCGCGCCCTGCAGCGCCTCCAGCGCTTCCAGCCCCTCCTCGGCGACGTCCCGGACCGGGTCCGAGGCCAGCGCCTGCGCCAGCGAGGCGACCCAGGACTTCCGCCACGTCTTCGCGGCTTCCGCCGCTTCCTCGCGGACCCCCGCGTCGGCGTCCTCGCCCGCCCGGGACAGAAGGTCCAACGCGTCCTTGCCCGGGAGGTTCGCGAGCAATTCCACGGCCAGGATCCTGGAGGGGATGTCGTCCCTGTCGAGCAGGTCGCGCGCCCGTCCGAGAAGATGATCCCGCGAGGCGGGGTCATCCGCATAGGCCTCGGCCCAGGCGATCAGTGCCGGGCGGGACCATTCGGAGCCCAGCGAGTCGGCCCACTGGAAGAACGCCCTTCCCTTTTCGGGGTCCAGGTGTCCGGCGATCCTCAGTGCGTTTGTGCGGGAGCGGGGTTCGAGAACGAACTCCCGCAGCTGTTCGACGGCTTCCGGGTCTCCCTGCCTGATCTTCGTCTCCAGATCGGCCCACCGGCGGTAGATCGCGTGGGCGTCGGCCCACTGTCGGGCGCCCACCCCGAGCAGGATGATCGGCCCGGCGATGCCGATCATGGCCAGGAACGCGCCGCCCAGATGGTCGTGGACCTTGATTCTCGTCCGGGCGATGATGGCGACCAGGAATCCCGCCAGGGGGAGGATGGCTCCGAGGGCGGACACGGACAGGATCATGCGCATCTTGTCCGGCGTCAGGGAGGCGTACTGTTCCTCGATCATCTCCCAGAAGGGTGCCAGCACGGGAATGGCCAGGACCATGGCGACGGCGTAGAGCGCCGACAGGATGGCGAGAAAGCTGGTCCGCCTGGCGGGACCGCGTTCGGAAGCGGCTTCCCGGGCGCTTCCCGCGGCTTTCGCCGGGGGGGCGGGCGGGGCCGGCGCCTCGGGAGCGGAGGGGGACGGCCCGGGCGAGGCGGGCGGGCGGGGCGGCTCGGGCGGTGTGGGGGAGGAGGCCGGCTCTCCGGACACGTTCCGTTTCTTGGCCCGGGCCCGTTCGAGCCGCCGCCGGCGCATGTTCTTGTAGAGGGCGAACCAACCCACCAGCAAAAGGACGTTCGGGAAGAAGTCGATGATCGTGAAGATGATGACGAGGATCAGGACCCACGACTCCCAGCCGTCCTCGAGAATCACCAACAAGGACCGGCTGCCCGCGGCCTCCTTCGCCGGCGTCCCGGAAGGGGGCGGCGGCGCATAGGCGTGGACGTCCTCCCGGGCGGCCTGCTCCTTCTGGGAAATCCGCTGGAGGTCCGTGGCGATGTCGCTGGCCTTCTGGTAGCGGCGTTCGGGATCCTTGTCGAGCACCTTCAGCACCACGTCGTCCAGGCGGACGTCGATGCGCAGCTCCTTCCGGTAGCTCGGCGGCGGGAAATGGCCCACGGGGAGCTCGCCGGTGAGCATCTCGTAGAGGATGACCCCCAGGGCGTAGATGTCGGCACGGTGATCGACCCCCTTGGAGTCGAGCCGCTGCTCGGGGGCCATGTAGTCGGGGGTCCCCATGATCATGTTCGAGCGCGTGATGCGCTGTTCCTTCCCGCCCCCCGCGACGATGCGGCTCAAGCCGAAGTCCGCGACCTTCACGCGCCCCTGCTTGTCGATGAGGATGTTCTCCGGCTTGATGTCCCGGTGGATCACGCCTTCCGCGTGGGCGTATTCCAGGGCCTCGCAGAGGGGAGGGATGACGGCCAGCGCCTCCTTGGATTCGATCGGCCCCTCGTCCATCAGCGTCCTCAGGGAAACCCCGTCCACGAATTCCATCACGAAGTAGTAGACGTCCCCCTCGCAGCCGCGGTCGAGGATGTTGATGATGTTGGGATGGCTGAGCCGGGCCAGTGATTCCGCTTCACGCTCGAAGCGGGCCACGAAATGGGGCTCCTTGCAGGTCTTCTTGTACAGGACCTTCACGGCGACCTTCCGGCCGAGCGATTCCTGCACGCCCTCGAAGACGATGCCCATCCCCCCGCGTCCGATTTCGCGGACGATGCGGATGCCGCCGATGTGCTTGCCGGTCAGGCTTTCGGGATCCGGCCCCGTTTCCTCGTCGTAGCCGAGGGTCTGCCGGTTGGCGAGATCGAAGGACTCTCCGCAGTGGGGGCACTCCACCATCCCACCGGACTCGAAGCTGTCCTTCTCGAAGGGTTTCCCGCAGAATGCGCAATGAATCTTCATCGTCTGGACCTTTCCCGTCGAATGGACCGCCAGGTTTTTCTTCTCCCTGATCTTGTGTGCAATCACCGTGCCGTTTCAGGGAAATTCGCAACTCCCTGCAAACCATCAGGTTGTGATGATCGTCCCGCTGGCGCTCCGAGCCCTCCCCCAAAGAACCTTCCAGAAAGGCTGCAAAAAAGTTTCAACGGTCCCCGGGGCTCATTCCACGCCGGCGTCGCGCCGCAAGACGCGGCTCAGCCGGCGGGTGAAGGAACGGATCCCCTGGGTTCTGAGCGAACCGGGCTGGAGTCCGGCCAGGGGCCGGATCGCGTTCCAGAGTTCCTCCATGTTCTGGAACCTCTCTTCCCGATCCTTCTGCATGGCCTTCTTGAGCAGGGGGTAGGTGCCCTCGGCGAGGTCGGGGACGATGTCGGTCGGGTCGGGCAGTCGCTGGGTGAGGTGTTTGAGGAAGATCTCGCGCGTCGTGTTTCCCGAAAAGGGAGGCTGGCCGCATACCATGTGATAGAGGGTGGCGCCGAGGGAATAGATGTCGGCGCGGTGGTCCAGCTCGGGTTCCCGCTCGATCTGCTCGGGGGAGATGTAGAAGGGGGAGCCCATGATCAGGGTCGACTCTTCCTCATCCTCGGCCCGGGAGTCGATCTTCTTGGCGAGTCCGAGATCGCACAGCTTGGCCACGCCGTCGGACGTCATCATGATGTTGGAGGGTTTGATGTCGAGGTGGACCATGTTGTTGATCTCGGCGTGGTGGAGGGCTTCCACGATCTGGAGAACGATGTCGAGGGCCTCCCTTTCCTCGATGATGCCCCGCTGCTCGAGCATCTGCTTCACCGTCACCCCTTCCACGTATTCCATGGCGAAGTAGTGATACCCCATGGATTCCCCGACGTCATAGGCCTGGACGATGTTGGGGTGGTTCAGGGTCGCGGCCGTCTTGGCCTCCATGTAGAAGCGGCTGATGTAGTCCTGGTCCATGGCGTATTTGGGATCCAGGACCTTCAACGCCACCATCCGGTCCAGCTTGAGCTGGACCGCCGCGTACACGAGCCCCATGGCCCCCCGCCCGATCAGCGCCTCGATCTTGTACCCCTCGATGGGGTTCTTCGCGAGGTGCTTTTCCAGCGAGCTGCAGATGATGTCCACTTCCCGCGGCGAGAGGTACCCCATCTCCTGCAGGATCACCCCCACGTACTTGTTCGTGCCCTCCGCCTTGAGCTTCTTCTGGATGCGCAGCGCCTCGTCCAGCTGCTCCTGGGTGATGAATTTGTTCTTCACGGCGAGCGAACCGAAAAACATCGTGGTTTTCCGGCCGGTGTCGGTGGACCGGCGGATGCTCACCGTGGAGCGGCCCCGCGCCAGATCCTCCTCCGCCTTCATCTCCTGGGCGTGGAGATCTTCCAGTCCCTTCAGGATCTCCATGTGCTCCGAGGGCTGGATCACCCCGGCGTCCATCAGCAGGATCCCCAGGGCGTACTGGAAATGAGAGTTCTTCTGGAACAGGAGGGCCTTGCGGAACTTGTCGAAGGGGACCAGCTTCTGCTCCAGCGCGATCTTGCCGTACAGGATCTCCTCGTGGATGATCTCGCTCGCCGCCTTGAGCAACTCCCCCCTCTCCACGTCCTCCGACTCCAGATACCCCTTCTTCAGCAGCACCTCCCCCAGGCTCATGTCGAGGCCCCCCTTCAGCGCCTTCGTCCGGATCGCCAGGGCCTCGTTCACCTGGGGGGGGCTGAGCAGGTCGAAGGTCTCCAGGATCGCGCCGAGAAACGCCTCCGAATGCGGCGTGTAGGACGTCGTCGTCGAGGAAAACGTCCGCAGGTAGATCTCGTTCGCGGCGTCCACTTCCCGTCCGACCGCCGCCGTGATCTTCACCGGTCTCGGCCGCCCACGCGGGGACGGGGGAAGGTTCTCCGGAAGAGGGCCGAGGCTGGACAAGACCGTCTCCACTCCCGCCCGGAACACCTCCCCGACACCCACGCCCCCGGAGGCCTGCGTCTTCACCACCCGCCCCCCGAGCTTCTGGAAACGCCGCTCCGTCAGCGCGCCTCCCCCGTCTCCGGCGCTCAGATCGGCCTTGTTGATCTGGAAGACCTTCGGGAACGTCTCGAGGTCCAGGCCAACCTCGCCGAGGATCATGTCCAGCCGTTTCAGATGCGCCAGCGTTTCCGGAAGACGGCTGTCCCGCCCGTCGACGACGAAAATCACCGCGTCCGCGGCGTGGAGGATCATCCGCGCC
>CAZDSO010000068.1:0-22530 GCA_964508045.1 uncultured Planctomycetia bacterium
GCCAGCCCGTCCGGAGCAACGCGGTTGCGGACCGGCTAGCGCCGGTCCCTACGCGATGGGGTGTAGGGACGGGCGCTAGCCCGTCCGGAACAACGCGCTGCGCCCTGCATCCGTCCGCGAGGTTTGGTAGAGTACAAAAGAACCGATCTCGGGCCTTTGGACCCTCGTCTTGGAGATCCGATGGACATGGTCGAACGAAACAAGATGGCGCGCCGTCCAGGACGCGTCGCGATATTGATCCTCGTTGCGGTCCTCCCTGCCTCTTTTCTTCTTCCGGGCGGTTTTCAGGCCGCGCGGGGCGAGGACTCGGTCGAGGATCTTCTCGTCCTGCTGGGCGAAGAGAACCCCTTCGAGCGGGTCCGCGCGGCCGAGGCGCTCGGGGAACGGAAGGCGAAGGACGCGGTGGATCCGCTCGTCAAGCGGCTTGCGGCCGATCCGGACGTGCTGGTGAGGCGGGCCGCGGCGCGGGCGCTGGGCGAGATCGGGGACCGCCGCGCGCTGCAGCCCCTGCTGCACGCCCTCATGAACCAGGACGATCCGGGCGTGACGGAGGCCTCGGTGGAATCCCTGCGCTCGATCGACCGGCGGGGCGCCGTGAAACAGATCGTGGGCGCCTTCAAGGCCCCGAAGACGGAGCACATGCAGCGGTTGAACCTCGTGAAGGCCCTGCGTCTCATCCCGGAACGCGGATCCCTGGGCGCCCTTCTGCAGGCCTGCATCGAGGACGATTTCATGATGGTCCGCAAGGAGGCGGCCGCCGGGGCCAAGGCCTACCCGGACCGCCGCAAGGTGCTCTCCTTCCTCCTGGGGAAGCTCGGGGGCGGCAACAAGAAGGCGAAACAGCGGGCCGCCTACGCGCTGGGGGAAATCGGCGACCAGGACGCGCGCAAGCATCTTCTCAAGATCGGACTCAATCCGAGCTCGAAGATCGAGGTGGAAGCGCTGCAGGCGCTGGCGAAGATCCCGCACCCGGATTCCGTGCCCTACCTCCTGCGGATCTGGCAGGGCAGCCAGAAGGACCCGGAGATCCGGACGGCGGCCATCCATGCGATGGCGGAAGCCGGATCGCCGAAGATCCTGGACGCGATGAAGAAGGCCATGGAATCGCCGGACTGGTTCGTGCGGTACCTGGGCGCCATGGGTCTGGGGCGGCTCGCCTCCGATCCGGCGGTCCTGGATTTCCTGATCGAGGGTCTTCGCGAGTCGCGCGGCGAGCGGGCGTACGATTTCGCGGTGGCGCTGGGACTGTCGGCCGACCCGAAAGCCGTCCGCTCCCTGAAGGGGGCGGCGAGAGCGGAAAACCTCAAGGTGGCCCTGGCCTCGGTGGACGCGCTCAGCCGGATCGAGTCCGATACCGCCCTGGAGGCGCTTGCGGATCTGCTGGACGACGACCGGCCCGAGGTGCTGGGTCTGGTCGCCCGGCGGATCGGGATCCTGGACCACGCAGAGGCGCTCGGGCGCCTGGTGGAGCTGCTGGATCACGCCTCCTACCCCGTGCGCATGGACGCAGCGCAGGCGCTCGGCCGCTTGAAGAAGGCCGAGGCCGTGGAGCCCCTGGTGGCGCTGGGCAAGAAGAGCGACGCGGCGGGCCTGCGGGCCGTCGTGGCGCAGGCGCTCGGGGACATCAACAGCGCCCTGGGCGACACGCCCGCCTTCCACGAGAGCCTGAAATTCCTGACGGCGTTGCTGAAGGACGAGGACATCCTGGTCCGGGCGGCCGCGGCGTGGGCCCTGGAAGGCGCCCAGTGCCGCGCGTCGGTGAAGGCGCTCATCCTCGCCTGGACGGAAGAGAAGAACACCTACGTCACCCACACGTTCTACCAGGCGCTTCGTTCCATCACGCGCAAGGACATCCCGGAGGATCCCGGCCCCTGGCTCGACTGGTGGGAAAAGGAAGGGGACCGGTTCCTGCGGACGAAACCGACGGAGGAGATCAGCATCCCGGCCTTCCAGCTCTACCTCAAGGAGCTCAGGAGCAAGGGGCTGGATCTGGTGTTCGTGCTGGACGTGACGGGGTCCATGGGGCCGGAGCTCAAGGAAGCCCAGAAGCGGACGATGGACATCATCCGGATCCTGAGGCGGATCATCCCGTCGCTCCGGGTGGGCTTCGCGGCCTTCGGCGACAAGATCCGGGAGTCGGGCGCCCTCACCTTCGACTACGACGCCGTCCTGCACAAGCTGAACAAGCTGGAGGCCTTCGGCGGCGGCGACATCAACGAGGCCGTCTGCCTGGGGTTCGAGAACGCCCTGCGCGGCCAGGCGTGGCGCAAGGAGGCCCGCAAGGTCGTCGTGCTGGTGGGGGACGCGCCGCCGCACTGGCCCCACAAGGCCTCCCTCGTCGCCTTCCTCGGCAAGCGGGAGATGGGCGTCGAGTTCAGCGCCATCGAGGCGCACACGACGGAAGTCACGCATCTTCCCAGCTTCGTCGAGGTCGCGGCCCAGGGGGGCGGCCAGGTGGTGCGCCTGCAGCAGACGCGCGATCTGCTCCGCCATCTCGTCGTC
Source organism: uncultured Planctomycetia bacterium (assembly GCA_964508045.1). GTDB lineage: Bacteria > Planctomycetota > JAKEIC01 > JAKEIC01 > CAZDSO01 > CAZDSO01. The sequence goes on from CAZDSO010000068.1 coordinate 2,503, forward strand.
TCCGCGCTGGGACCGGCCTGGCGGGCGGAAGCGGAGCGGGTCATCGGGGCGCTCATGGACTGAGACGCGATGAGGGAGGGGGGAGGGAGGAGGGGATTCGGTTCCTTGCGATGTTGTTTCCGCGAGAGCCTATTCGCAGGAATGCAACACAAGTCATGAACATGCAAAGAATGGAGACGGAATCCGGGATCCCGGCATCGCCGGTGTCCCGGGGCGGGAGCGCGGGGGGGCCGGAACCCAGGCCCGCCCGGATGACGATCCGGTCGGACGGGCCTCCCGCAAGCGGTCATCCGCCGCTCTCGATCCCGTGGGTGGGGCTTATGGTTCTTCTCGCCTCGTTCGCGTCGACGGCGAGCGCGGCCGATCCGGACAAGGAGCTCGAGGCGCTGGAGCCCGGCGAATGGTCCTCGTGGCTTTCGGCGGCGGAAAAGCGCACTCAAGCCGGCGGCCGGCGCGACCTGGAGGCGGCGCGGCACCTTCTGGAGGTGTGCCTGGTCGCGGGGGACAGCGAGACGGCCTCGACAGCGGCCGGGATGCTGGTCCGCATCCATCTCCACGAGAACGCGCCGGGACCGGGGGCCAAGGCGGCGGTGTCCCTGCTGATGTACATCGCGGGGAAGAACCCGGCGCCCGAGGTGCTGGAGCGGATCGAAAGCCTTCGCGCGGCCTTTTCCGCGAAGAAGAAGGCTCTCGTGCGCGAGGCGACGGAGGCGGAGGAGGCGGGTCGTCTCGACGAGGCGGAGACGGCCTGGCGGGAGGCGCTCGGGCTTCCCTTTGCCGTCGCCGGCAAGGTGGGCCAGCGTCTCACGGAGGACGGGCTTCTCCAGCGGCTCTCGTCGGTCAACGAGCGGATCGAGGCCCGGATCCTTTCCCGTTCCACGGCCGCGTCCCATCTCTGTCCGGCCTGCGAGGGAAAGAGCGCCCACGTCTGCCCCACGTGCGACGGGAAGGGGTGGATCCGCAAGATTGTCAGCGACCCGGGGGGAAGCGCATCGGGGAAGCGGGTCAAGGTCAAATGCTCCCGCTGCAAGGGCCTGGGCATCGTGATGTGCGAAACGTGCAAATGGACGGGTCTGAACCTGGGTCTCCTGCCTCCGGACGAGGCGACCCGCCTCGCAAAATACGCGAAGTACGCCGCGACCCTCCTTCGGAAACGGAGGCTGGACGAGGCGGTGAAGCTGGCCCAGCAGACAGCGCTCGAGCTCCGGCTCGACCTGCCCGACACCTTCCATCCCGACGATCCCCAGGCTGCGCATCTCTTTCCCTACCGCCGGGAGAAGAACTGGCCCCGCACCTTCGTCGACACGTGGAACGCCCGGGGGGGGGACGCCGTCCTCGACCGGTACAACCTCCTTCTGGATTTCGCCGTCGTCGCCTCGAAGACGATGCGCCCCTACCGGCTTCTGATCGGGCTCGAGAACACGTCCCGGCCCGTGCGGAGGCTCGACGAGGCCGTGAAAGCCACCGTCCCCCTTTCTCCCGACCGTCTTTCCGCCTTCCCGGCGTTCTACCACGACCGCTGGGTCTCGATGCGGGGCACCTTCACGGGGCCGGAGGACATCGAGGGGTTTCGCGTCCTGACGTTTCTCGGGATCCCGGGCCCGAACACGGATGACGTCGTTTCCTACGTGTGGGGGGAACGGGGGAAAGCCGGGGCCCGGCTGTCGGCCGAGTTCCACGGCTGCTTTCGTCCGCTGGCCAAGTTCGCCTACGCCTACCCCTTCGAGGAGGCGAACGCCTGGGCCGGGTCCCTCTCCGCCGGCGAGAACGTGGAAGTCTTCGGCCGGTTTCTCTTCCGGAAGGACAAGCGGCCCCGGAAGCTCTTCGAGATCTGGCGGGGGGGGCCGGGCGCACCGCCCCCGCCCGGCGAGACGGACGAGAGCCCGGCGCCTTCGCCCTCTTGGAACGAGCCGCTGTTCAGCCGGCAGGAGGCCTGGACCCTGACCCGCTCTTCCCCCGAGGACCTGCTGGCGGGGGGCAACGGGTATCTCCGGAAGGCCCTGGACATCGCAGCCCGGGTTTCCGGGGCGCCAGGGGACATCGAGCGCCGGAACCGGGAAGCCGTCCGGCTGCTCCAGAAGGCCCGCGCCTTCTACGAGAAGGTCTGGCGGCGGGAGGGCGAGCCGCCGGCGGTCGCCTACCTGATCGACCGCGTGAACGCGCTCCTGGTGGAGAAGATCGAGTCGGCGCGGGCGGGATGATCGATCCGAGAAACGCGGAACCCCGGCGCCTTTTCCGGTTGTCTTCGCGAGAACATTCCCGGTGCGCGGTGTCTTCTCGAGCCTGATTCACATGATGATCGCCGGATGAACATGATTCCCTCTTTCCGGGAATGGACTCCACATCGAAATCGTGTGGATCAGAAAGGGGATCCTGTCGATCAGGGTCGAACGCCTTGCCGTATCCGGCCCGGTCAGGTCGCCCCGAGCAGCGACTTGAGCTTTTGATCCAGCGGGGGGATCTCCTCGTACCGTTCCTTGGCGAGCAGGGAGATGCGCTCGAGGTAGAGGTCGATGATGTCGACCCGGGCGGGATGTTCGATCTCGTTGAACCGGGCGAGGTTCAAGACGTCCCGGATGAACACGGTTCCCGCGGTGAGTTTCCTGAGTTCGAGGATCAGGCGGCCCATGTCGCCGCCGGCCTCCCGCTCGTACATCAGCTCGCTCACCTTCCGGTTGAGGAGCTCGAGGAACTCGGAGGAGGTGAGGTCCCGGGCGTTGGGGATCTCGATGGCCTCCGTTTCCCCGGGCTTTCCGTTCTCCTCCTGCTGGAGCAGGTAGGTTGCGAGGTAGTGCTGGGCGTGCCCGGAGAGGACGAGTCCGGCGTAGGTGATGCTGGGGACCTCCGCGGTACGCATGATGTCGCAGGACTGCTCGTAGGGCTCGATCACGCCGGGATCGAAGCCGACGACGGGCATGAAGCAGCCGTGGAAGGGGACGCCCGTATCCTCCTCGGGGATGTTCTGCATTTCTTCCCGGATCTGTTCCTTGATCTCGTCGGGGAGGTCGATCTGGCTCAGCCCCCGGGAGAGCATCTCCCGGACGTAGCGGTACATGGGCTGTCCGAACATCGTGCGGGACCACATCTCGGCCGACTGGCGGATCTTCTCGAGCAGGGCGTGGCGGACCTTGTCGGGAAGCGGGGCGAGGGTGGAGAGGAGGGCGAGGAGTTCGGACGGGTCGGGGGCGACGGCCAGGGCGGGAAAGCGCGGGTTGAAGGGGTTGTTGGACCCGGCCTGGTTTTCGGTGAAGACGATCCCCCTGCCGCGGAGATTTCCCGGGTCGCCGACGATGTAGGTCAGGTCTTCCAGCATAAACGCACCTCTTTACGTCCATTATGCGGGTTCCGGGCGGGCGGGACAACCGTCTCATTTCGGCTGGGACACGACACGCGCTGTTTCCTCTTGACGGTGCGCGGGGCCGGCGACAGAATGTGCGCCGGTTTGGCAAGATCGTGCAATCCGAGGGAGGAGCGGGATGAAGAACGTCGAGATGACCATGGAAGGGGAGATCCTCGTTGTCAAGGTGGACCTGTCGAAGGAGTTCGGTCCCTCTTCTTCGGGGAAGACCATCATCATCGCCACGACGGAGGGCAACCAGAGCGTCCCCGAAAGGGAAAACGTGAAGGTGGGCCTGAACGTCTACAAGAAGCCGGGGAAGTAGCCCCCCCGAGAGGCACCGCGGATGTCTGACGGATACCTCCTGCTGGAGGACGGCTCGCGGTTCGCGGGCGTTCGCTTCGGAGGCGACTCCCGAGCGGAGGGGGAGGTCGTTTTCAACACGGGGATGGTGGGGTATCCCGAGGCGCTCACCGATCCCTCCTACCGCGGGCAGATCCTCGTCTTCACCCAGCCCATGATCGGCAACTACGGCGTCCCGGCCCTTTGCCGCGACGATTTCGGCCTCCCGCGGGGTTTCGAGTCGGACCGGATCCAGGCATCCGGGGTCGTGATCGCGGACCTCTCCGGCGGGACGCGGCACCACACGGCCTCGCGGGATTTCGACGGCTGGCTCCGATCGGAAGGCGTACCCGGCCTCACCGGCGTCGACACGCGCGCCGTGACCAAGCGTCTCCGGGAGCGGGGCACGATGCTGGGGGGGCTGGTGAGGAGCCCGCGGCGCAAGACGCCCTTTCCCGACCCCAACCTGCGCAACCTCGTCGCCGAGGTGTCCGGAAGCGAGCCGGCGCTCCTCCGCGCGGGGAAGAAGACGGTGGCGCTTCTCGACTGCGGGACCAAGGCGAACCTTCTCCGTTCGCTTCTGCGGCGGGACGTTTCGGTGCTCCGCGTTCCCTGGGGAGACGACGTGGGGGCGCGGCTCGAAAGCGGCGAGGTCGACGGCCTGGTGATCTCCAACGGTCCGGGGGATCCCAAGACGGTGGGGCGGGCCGTCGAGACGCTGAAGGCGTGCCTGTCCTCGGACAAGCCGATCTTCGGGATCTGCATGGGGAACCAGCTGCTGGCGCTGTCTGCGGGTTTCGACACCTTCAAGATGAAGTACGGCCACCGTTCCCAGAACCAGCCGGTGGTGGAGGCGGGGACGGGGGCGGCGCTGATCACCAGCCAGAACCACGGTTTCGCGGTGGACCCGTCCTCCTCGCCGCGCGGGTGGGAGGTGTGGTTCACCAACGCCAACGACGGGACGGTCGAGGGCATCCGTCACGAGAGCAAGCCCCACGTCGCTGTGCAGTTTCACCCCGAGTCCACGCCGGGTCCCCTGGACGCGGGGTACCTGTTCGACGATTTCGTGAAACGGCTCTGAGATGAAGAAGCTCGAGAAGGTGCTGCTGCTGGGCAGCGGGGCCTTGAAGATCGGCGAGGCGGGGGAGTTCGACTACTCCGGGTCCCAGGCCATCAAGGCCCTCAAGGAGGAGGGGCTCGAGGTGGTGGTGGTGAACCCGAACATCGCCACGGTCCAGACGGACAAGGGCTTCGCCGACCGGGTCTACTTCCTGCCGGTCACGCCGGAATTCGTGTCCGCGGTCATCGCCCGGGAGAAGCCGCAGGGTCTGCTCGCCTCGTTCGGGGGCCAGACGGCGCTGAACTGCGCGCTGGCCCTTCACGAGCGCGGGGACCTCAAGCGCCGGGGCGTACGGGTTCTGGGCACGCCGGTCTCCACGATCCGTCTCACCGAGGACCGCGACCTCTTCGCGAAGAAGCTCGCGTCGATCGGTGTGAAGACGGCGCCGAGCCGGGCCGCGGTGAACCCGGCGGAGGCGCTGGAAGCGGCGGAGGCGATCGGGTTCCCCGTGATGGTGCGAGCGGGCTTCGCCCTGGGCGGCAAGGGGTCGGGGGTGTGCCGCACGCGCTCGGATCTCACGCATCTTCTCCAGGAGGCCTTCTCGCACGCGGGGCAGGTGCTGGTGGAGAAGTACCTGGGGGGGTGGAAGGAGGTGGAATACGAGGTGGTCCGCGACGAGGCGGGGCACTGCGTGACGGTGTGCAACATGGAGAATTTCGATCCGATGGGGATCCACACGGGTGAATCGGTGGTGGTGGCCCCGTCGCAGACGCTCACCGACCGGGAATACCATCTCCTCCGGGAGGTCTCCATCCGTACGGTGCGGGCGCTGAAGGTGGTGGGGGAGTGCAACATCCAGTTCGCGCTCTCGCCCGACGAGGAGGACTACGCGGTCATCGAGGTGAACGCGAGGCTGTCCCGGTCCTCGGCGCTGGCCTCGAAGGCGACGGGCTACCCGCTGGCGTGGATCGCGGCGAAGCTCGCGCTGGGGAAGTCGCTCGTGGACCTGCGCAACTCGGTGACGAAGCGCACGAGCGCGTGCTTCGAGCCGGCGCTGGACTACGTGGTGGTGAAGGTGCCCAAGTGGGACCTGCAGAAGTTCGTGCGGGTATCGCGCCGGCTGACCTCCGAGATGAAGTCGGTGGGGGAGGTGATGGGGATCGGGCGGACGTTCGAGGAGGCCTTCCAGAAGGCGCTGCGGATGACGGGCATGACGCCGCTGGGGTTCGAGACGCGGCGCCGGTTCGACGACCTCGAGTCCGTCCTCTCCGAGCCCACGGACGAGCGCATCTTCGCCCTGGGCACGGCGCTCAGGAAGGGTCGCCCGGTGGAGCGCCTGCACCGTCTCACGGGCATCTCCCCCTGGTTCCTCGACCGGCTCAGACGGATCTACGAGACGGAAGTGCGCCTGGAGACCGAGAAGCCGGATACGCCGCTGCTCCGCCGGGCGAAGAAGGACGGGTTCAGCGACCTGCAGATCGCCGCGGCCGTCGGGTGGACCGAGGAGGAGGTCCGCGCGCGCCGCAAGCGGGCGCACGTCCATCCCTGGGTGAAGCAGATCGACACGCTGGCGGCCGAGTACCCCGCGCGGACGAACTACCTCTACTTCACGTACCACGGCGACGAGCACGACGTGGACTTCGCGAGGGACGCGGCGCGCAAGGGCAAGATCGCCGTCGTGGGTTCCGGGCCCTACAAGATCGGCTCCTCCGTGGAGTTCGACTGGTGCTGCGTGAACGCGGTCCGGACGCTTCGGGAAGGCGGGTGGCAGACCTTGATGATCAACTGCAATCCGGAGACGGTCTCCACGGACTACGACGAGTGCGATTCGCTCTACTTCGAGGAGCTCTCGCTGGAGCGCGTCCTGGACATTCACGACGTGGAAAAGCCGGACGGGGTGGTCGTATCGATGGGCGGGCAGATCCCCAACACGCTCGCGAAGCCCTTGTCGGAAAAGGGCGTGCGGATCCTGGGCACGTCGCCGGACGCCATCGACAACGCGGAGGACCGGGGGCGGTTCTCGAGCCTTCTGGACGCGCTGGGGGCGAAGCAGCCGACGTGGTGCGCCTTCTCGAGCATCAAGCAGGCGCGCGCCTTCGCCGAGGAGATCGGCTACCCCGTTCTGGTGCGGCCGTCCTACGTGCTCTCGGGCGCGGCCATGAAGGTGGCCCACGACGACGACGACCTCACCGCCTGCCTGCAGGCGGCCTCGGCCGTGTCGATGGAGCACCCCGTCGTCATCTCGCAGTTCATCCCGAACGCCAAGGAGATCGAGTTCGACGCGGTCGCCGCGGGAGGCGACATCAAGCTCTACGCGATCTCGGAACACATCGAGAACGCCGGCGTCCATTCCGGCGACGCCACCATGGTCCTGCCCGCGCAGCGCATCTACCTGGAGACCCAGCGGAAGATCAAGCGGATCACCCAGCGGGTGGCGCAACGCCTCGAGATCACCGGGCCCTTCAACATCCAGTTCATCGCCTCCGAAAACGAGATCTACATCATCGAGCTGAACCTGCGGGCGTCGCGGTCCTTCCCCTTCTGCTCCAAGGTCTACGACCGGAACTTCATCGCGCTGGCGACGCGGGCGGTGCTGGGGGAGCCGATCCCCAAGACCAAGAAGATCGACCTGGACTACGTGGCGGTGAAGGCCCCCCAGTTCTCCTTCTCGCGCCTGAAGAACGCGGAACCGGCGCTGGGCGTGGAGATGTCCTCCACGGGGGAGGTGGCCTGCTTCGGGGAGTGGATCTCCGAGGCCTTCCTCAAGGCGGTCACGGCCGTCGGGTACCGGGGCGGCGAAGGCGCCATCTACGTCGACATCCAGAAGGAGGAGCACCGCTTCAAGTTCATGCCCCAGGTGCGCAAGCTCCTCAGCCTCGGCAAGACGGTCTTCGTCCCCGACGAGCAGTTCTACTTCCTCCGGTACAAGCGCCTCGACGTCGAGCGCCTCTCCCACGCCGAGGCGATCCCCGCCCTCCAGCAGGGCGCCGTCGACCTCGTCATCAACATCCCGGCCGGCACGTCCGACGACGACCTCGCCCGGGGCTACGCCCTGCGCCGCGCCTCCATCGATTTCTCCGTCCCGCTGATCACCAACCTGCAAAACGCCGTGCTTTTCGTGAACTCGCTGCACGCGCGCCGGCCCGAGGACCTCGCGATCAAGGCCTGGGACGAGTACGTGGGGGTGGAGGACGCGGGCCGGTCTTCCTCGTGAACGCGCAGGGATTTCAGATTTCAGCCTTGGAAATCGAATCCGATGATCCGCCGCCGGCGCTTCCGAGCCTTTCGGATCCTTCTCCTCCGACTGACGGGGACGGCGGGGACGCCCGTTCAATTCCACCTCTACGTCTTCGCCGGGAACAAGGTGCCGCGAATCCAAGGCGGTCCGCAGGGTGGAGCCTACGTAGCCCTTGCAAGAGCCGATCGGCGTAGTACGGGCCGGCGAGCCAGGAAACTCGTGGCTCGGGAGGACCCTCGCCCTCCAAAACAGAAAACGAGACACGTCACATCAGTCTCAAAAGGGGTGGGACAACCGTCTCCTTTTGGCTGGGATACGACACTGGCTCACCATTGCCCTGAGAAACGTCGAGGGGCGTCTTTGCTCACCAACACCCTGAGCCCGTCGTTCGTTTCGCCGGAAGGAAATTGGCAAATTGAATTGGCAATTGGTAATATGTATAGGCAGCGTAGCGCAGACGGATATCATCGTTTTCCCTGTCGAAGAAAGCACCGTTGCCGGGGTTTGACGAACACGTACTTCTGGACCTCGAGGACGCCATGGATGCCAAGCTGGACGGGTTCGGCAGGATCGTGATCCCCAAGAAGCTCCGGGACCGCCTCGGCCTCGAGCCCGGGGACCCGATCGAGGTGGAGGCGCGGAAGGGGGAAGTGGTGCTGAGGCCCGTCCGAGCAGCCTCCCCCCTCGCCAGGCGGGGCAAGGCCGTCGTGTTCGAGGGCGAAGCGATGGGGCCGCTCGAAGACGCCGTGAAACGGGAGCGACGGAAGAGGATCGGACGGCTCTCGACCGGGGAAGGGGAGGCATGAAGGTCCTCTTCGACACCTCCGTCCTCGTGGCCTCCATGGTCCGGGCGCATCCGAGGCACGAGGAGGCCTTTCCCTGGCTGGAGCAGGGGATCGAGGAGGCCTTCGCGTTCCAGGTTGCCTGCCACTCCCTCGCCGAACTCTACTCCGTCCTCACGACGCTGCCCGTCCGCCCCGCGATCTCCCCCGGCGCGGCGAGAACGATGATCCTCGAGAACGTGAAGCGGCATGCACGGATCGTCCCGCTCGGCGCCTCCGATTACGCTTCCGTGATCCACCGGATGGCCGGGCTGGAGATCCGGGGGGGCGCCTTCTACGACGCCCTCATCGCGCGCGCCGCCCAGAAAGCGAAGGCGGACCGTCTCCTGACGCTCAACACGAGGGATTTCCGCCTTGTGTGGCCGGAAGGCGACGACGTGATCGCCAGCCCGGCCCGGTAGAGCGGCGTGGTCACCCCGGGGGTATTCCACGGAGGCGGGCGCGGAAAGAAGGGGAGGCCCACGACTTGCCGACAGCGCGAAAGCCTACGCGCTCATTCGCCGTTGGCTTCGCCGATTCCTTTCGCTATAATCCGCTTCCTTGCGGGACGGATGAGGCATCGCCATCATGAACGAACAGCACCGCATCCAGCGCCACCCCATCCTTCCCGTAACGCCCGGAAAGGACGTGTCCTTCACCTTCGACGGGACGCCCCTGACGGGGCGGGAGGGCGAACCGGTCACTTCCGCGCTCTTCGCCGCGGGGATCCGGACCTTCGGGCGCCACCCGAAGGACGGCGCGCCCCAGGGCCTGTTCTGCGCCAACGGGCAGTGCAGCCAGTGCCTCGTCCTGGTCGAGGGCGTGCCCGTCAAGGGCTGCATGACCCCGCTCGCCCAAGGGATGGACGTCCGCTCCCTCGCCTCCCACCCCCGGCTTCCCGAAATCGCAAAACCCGGCGACGCGCCGGCCCCCGTGGAGGAACGCGCCGTCGACGTCCTGGTGATCGGGGGCGGCCCCTCGGGCATCACCGGGGCGATCGAGATCGCGCGGCAGGGCTACGAGGTGCTCCTGGTCGACGACAAGCACCGCCTGGGCGGCAAGCTCGTCCTGCAGACGCACTCCTTCTTCGGGTCGGTGGCGGACTGCTACGCGGGCACGCGCGGCATCGACATCGCCTCGATTCTCGAGGAGGAGCTCGCCGAAACGGGCGTCGAGGTTCGTCTCAACACGACCGCCGTGGGCTGTTTCGCCGACGGTCGGATCGGCGTGACGTCGCCCGGCCGCTATGCCCTGATCCGCCCGAAAGCGGTTCTGGTCGCCACCGGGGCGCGGGAGAAATCCATCGCCTTTCCGGGCTGGGACCTGCCGGGGGTCTACGGCGCGGGCGCATTCCAGACGCTGGTGAACCGGGACCGGGTCTCCGCGGCGCGGCGCATCTTCGTGCTGGGGGGGGGCAACGTCGGGCTCATCGCGGCGTACCACGCGGTCCAGGCGGGGATCGAGGTGGCGGGGCTGGCGGAGGCGATGCCGGCGGTGGGGGGGTACAAGGTCCACCAGGACAAGATCCTGCGGCTCGGCCTCCCCGTCTTCACGTCCCACACGGTGGCGCGGGCGGAGGGGGACGGCCGGGTGGAGCGGGTGGTGATCGCGCGCGTGGACGAGCGGTTCCGGCCCGTGGAGGGGACCGAGCGCGTCTTCGACGCGGACACGTTGCTGGTGGCGGTGGGACTCGATCCCGTGAACGAGCTCTACGTGGAGGCGCGGTCCTTCGGCATGACGGCGCGGGCGTGCGGCGACGCGCAGGAGATCGCGGAGGCTTCCGCCGCGATGTTCAGCGGCCGGATCGAGGGGAGGCGCCTGGTCCGGGATCTCGGCGGGGAGGCCGGGATCCCCGAGGCATGGGTCGAGACGCTCGAGGTGCTCAAGAGCAAGCCCGGCGCGGTGCGGAAGGCGTCGTCCGGAGAGGCGGGCGCTTCCGTGCCGGGAGATCCCGAGGTCTACCCCGTCATCCGCTGCACGCAGGAGATTCCCTGCAATCCCTGCGTGGACGCGTGCCCCAAGGGGTCGATCCGCATTCCGGGGGAGGACATCCGGAACCTTCCCGTGTGGGAGGGAACGTGCACGGGGTGCGGGCGGTGCGTGGCCGTGTGCCCGGGACTGGCGATCACGCTGGTGGACGAGCGCAAGGGGACGAAGGGGGAGACGGCGTGGGTCACGGTGCCGTTCGAGATGACGAAGGACGCGGTGGGGGAGGGGGACCGGGTGATCTGCGTGGACGAGGACGGCGCGCCGCTGGGGACGGTGCCCGTGGTCTCGGTGAAGGACCGCCGTTTCCAGGACCGCTGCCTTCTGGTGACGCTGGAGGTCCCGTGGCAGCAGCGCAGGCGCGTTGCGGGTTTCCGGGTCCAGGCGGAGCCCGGGGCGGGCCGCGAGGGGGGAGACGCGGCGGGTGGGGATCCGATCATCTGCCGTTGCGAGCGTGTACGGAAATCCGAGATCGTACGGGAGATCGAGCGGGGCACGCGGGACATGAACCAGTTGAAGGCCGCGCTTCGCTGCACGATGGGGGCGTGCGGGGGCAAGACGTGCACGCCGCTGATTCGTGGGATCTTCAAGGAACTCGGCATCGATTCCGTAGAGGTGGCCGAACCCACGAGGCGTCCCTTCATCGCGGAGGTGCCCATGGGTCTGTTCGCGGGGGGGATCGGTGGGGAGGATGAGGGGAATGCGGAATGAGGCATGCGGAATTCAGGGGTCGGAGATTTTCTGAAATCCCTTCATCGAGGGCTTGCATCGTTGGCTGAGGCGTACGACGTCATCGTGGTCGGGGCGGGAAGCGTGGGGGTTCCCACGGCGCTGTTCCTGGCGGAGGCGGGGCTGAAGGTGGTGGTGGTGGAACGCAACGCCTCGGTCGGCCAGGGGGAGAACAAGGCGGCGATCGGGGGGGCGCGGGCCACGCACTCGGAGGGGGGGAAGATCCTGCTGGGGCTGGAGAGCCTGAAGGTCTTTTCGCGGTGGAAGGAGGAGCGGGGGGAGGACATCGGCTGGAAGGAGGGGGGGTACTGTTTTCCGGTGTACCGGGAGAAGGAGGAGAAGACGCTTCGGGGTATCCTGCCGGTGCAGGCGTCCTTCGGTCTGGACATCGACTGGGTCGGTCCGGACCGGATCCGGGCGCTGGTGCCGGGCATCGCGGAGGCGGGCCTTCGCGGGGGGACGTTTTCCCCGGGGGACGGACAGGTCTCGCCGCTGATGGCGTCGCACGCCTTCCACCGGGCGGCCGAGGAAGCGGGGGTGGTCTTCCGTTTCCGCGAATCGTGCCGTGCGGTCCTGGTCGAGGCCTCGCGGGTGAAGGGGGTGAAGACGGAGCGTTCCGTCTACCACGCCCCGGCGGTGGTGAACGCGGCCGGTGCTCATGCGGCGTCGGTGGGGGCGATGGCCGGGGTGGAGGTTCCGGTGACGCCCGACAGCCACGAGGCGGGCATCACGGCACCGCTCAGGCCCTTTCTGGGGCCGCTGGTGGTGGACCTTCGCCCGGGTCCGGAGGGAGCCACGGAGAACTTCTACTTCGGTCAGAACGACGAGGGTGCGGTGATCTTCTGCTACACGCCGATCCGCCCCTTCGTGGGGACGGACCACCGCTCGACCGGACCGTTCATGCCGGTGCTGGCGTCGCGGATGGTTTCGCTCTTGCCGCGCATGAAGCACGCGCTGGTGAGGCGGGTGTGGCGGGGCTGCTATCCGATGACGCCGGACGGTCTCCCGATCGTGGGTCCTGCGGACGCGCCCAAGGGGTACTGGATCGGGGCGGGCATGTGCGGTCAGGGATTCATGCTCGGTCCGGGCGTCGGGGTGGCGCTTTCGCGCTGGATCGCGCGGGGCGATCCCGGGATCGACCGGGAGGCGCTTTCGTCGCTGGGTCCGGGGCGCGCCTTCGCGGGCGGGCAAGAGGCGCTCAAGTAGCCCTCCTCACTCCCAGGTTTCGCAGTCTTCCGGAACGCAGGATTTGGCGTCGACCCACCCTTCGCGCCCGTCCATGGTGCGGACCTTGTAGATTTCGCGTACGGAGTCGTCCCAGGTGTTGAGGCGGAAGACCCGTGTGCCGGGGGGCAGGCGGAAGAGGATTTTCTTGGACTCTGGGGAGTCGAAGAGGGTGACGGGTTCATGGGGATAGCGGCGGTTGGGCTGGTAGATGCGGAAGGGGTCCACGCGAAGTCGGTTGATGGAGAGGATGGCGAGACGGGCTTCTTCGGCGACGCGGGCGCTCTTTCCGCGCTGCGCGGCTTCCAGGAGTCGGACGGCGGGCGTTCCGAGTTCGACGAGTTTCTTGAAGGCGGTGTCCCTCCGGGCCCGGTTGTCCTCGTCGAGGTCCTGGATCCGCTCGAGGGTTTCCTGCATGACGGCGCTTTCGACGCTCTCGGCGGCCCCGGTTCCCTGGGGGGGGGCGGCGAAGCGGTAGAGGGGGGGGAGCCGGTAGCGATCGATGCTTTCGAGGAAGAGGACGGTCAGGGGCGGCTCGTTTTCGAGGATCCCCTCCACGAGGTGCTGGAAGGTTTCGACGTGGGGATCGCCGACGGGGACCTGGAAGGCCTTCACGCTCCCCAGAACGCCTTTGAGGACGCGTTCCACGGAGAACCGCATCCGGAGGCTGACATTTCCGGATCCATCGAAGTCGCAACGTTTCACGCCGACGGGTCTTGCGGCGACGACGAGGTCGGCCTGCAGGGCCCATTCCTTCAGGGTTTCCTCGTCGGTTTTTCCGGGGGCTTCTGGGGTTTCGTCCCCGTTTTCCCCGGTCTCCTGGGCCCGGGCGTCGGTCTGCGGGCCGGCCAGGAGGGCGAACAGGAGGAGGGCGGTCCCGGCGAAGGGGAGGGGGGGGCGGTGGCGGAGCAGGTTCCGGCGCGGTTTCACGGAAGCGTTCGGCATCCTCGAAGCCCTCTGTACGGAAGCCCTTTGTACGCAGAACGTTGTCAGTATACACCCTGGCGCCGCAAAATCCTTTCCGTTTTTGCGTTGGTGTTGTAGACTTCCGCCTTGCTCCGGTAGGAGACGAGCATGATCGACGTGCAGAGCCAGCCGGACGGCCGGAAGATCGAGATCGACAAGGTGGGGGTGAAGGGTCTCCGGTACCCGATCGTGGTGCTGGACCGGCGGAACCGCGAGCAATCGACGGTGGCGCGGGTGAACATGTACGTTCGTCTTCCGCACCGTTTCCGGGGGACGCACATGTCGCGTTTTCTGGAGATCCTGAACGAGGTGCGGGGGCGCATATCGATCAAGAACATGCAGGGGATTCTCCACACGATGCAACGGGCGCTGGATTCGGAGGAGGCGCACCTGGAGTTGCGTTTTCCGTACTTCATCGAGAAGGAGGCTCCGGTCTCCCGGTCGAAGAGTCTGATGGAGTACACGAGTCTTTTCGCGGCGTCGGTCCGTGAGGGGGAGGGGATGGATTTTGTGCTGGGTGTGGACGTGCCGGTGCACACGCTTTGCCCGTGTTCGAAGGAGATCAGCGATTTCGGGGGTCACAACCAGCGGAGCATGGTTCGTGTTCGTGTTCGTTTCCGGGATTTCGTGTGGATCGAGGATCTGGTGGAGTTGGTGGAGCGTTCGGGTTCGGCGGCGATCTATCCGCTTTTGAAGCGTTCGGACGAGAAGTACGTGACGGAGCAGGCGTACCAGAACCCATGTTTCGTGGAGGACGTGGTTCGGAACGCGGCGGGTTCGCTGGAGGGGATGCCGGAGGTGACGTGGTTTTCGGTGGAGTCGGAGAACGAGGAGAGCATTCACAGCCATGCGGCGTACGCGTACCTGGAGCGCGAGCGCGTCGAGGGGCCGGACGGGGCGTTCCGGAGCCCGTCCGGCCGGGCCCGGATCAAAAATACCCTATAGATAACATGCACTTAAGAGTAATTTACATTATTTACATATTATTGATATTGGTTATTATGCCGATAAGAGCATTTTAAATTATTTAATAATACCCTAATATGATTATTTATCCGGCGGCGCGGTCGCACGCCGGAAGCGGGGGCGCGCTCCCCTTCCGGCGCGTTTTCCAAAAGACCCCGGCAAAAAAGCTTTGACAGGCCGACGCCGCGGGACTATAGGGAAAATGATTCCTGGCCCGTGCAATAGACCATCAGCAAGAAGAAAGGGGGTGACGGATGAACAAAGGGGAACTCGTCGAAGCGGTGCTCGGTTCGAAAGCCGGTCTCGAATCGAAGGCGTCCGCGGAAAAAGCGACCAACGCGGTGCTCGACGCCATCAAGAAGGGGCTCAAGAAGGACAAGAAGGTCCAGCTCGTGGGTTTCGGCACCTTCTCGGTGAAAAAGCGCGCCGCCCGGAAGGTACGCAATCCGCAGACCGGAGAAACCATGAAGGTCAAGGCCAAACGGGTCGTCCACTTCAAACCGGGCAAGGCGCTCAATGACAGCATCTAGGGAACGGACCCCGAATCGGACCGGCCCCGCCCTGCCGCGGGGCCGGTGCTTTTCCGGCCGCCCGCGGCGGGGGAGGAGGCCCCGCCACGCCCCGATCGCGTGGGTGTCGGGCCTCCTTCTCCTCGCCTCCCTTGGATGCGCCGAAAACTGGGACCTCATCGAGCAGTACGACCTGCAGGAAATCCAGGGCGCCCTGCTCATCCAGTATCCCACCTACCGCAACACCGGCGTCGATCTCAAGAAGCCTCCACCCGGAACCGGCCACTGGATCCGCGATCCAAAACTCGAAATCCTGCTGGGATCCCTCACGGAAGTCCCCGAGGCCGACCAGCCCCCGGAAGCCGAGCCCGCCTTCGCCCTCGTCCTCTTTCCCGACGAGGAACTCACCTTCAAGTGCCTTTTGATCGACCAGTACCTCAACATCCTTCCCGGCTTCCAGTTCCTGGGGGAGATGTACGCCGGACCCTACGGGGAAGCGCCGGACGCCTTCAAATGCGTCCTCCTGGACGCCATCTCGACAAGCGCGCGTTCGACCCGATATCACGTCTCCCTGCTGGGAAACGAAAGCAAACCCGGGACCGCCGGGAAGGAAGGGGAGGACGGCCCATGAGCCTCGCCTCCGAGCCGCCCCGGATCACCTTCGACCTGCACGTCCACACCGCCGAGGGCTCCTCCTGCGCCGTCGTGCCCGCCGTCGAGGTCCTCAAGACCGCGCACGAGCAGGGCCTCGACGGACTCGCCTTCACCGACCACCATCATCTCTGGGCGGACCAGGACCTGGACCGTGTGAAGAAAAGCGCCGGCGTGGATCTGGTCCTCCTCTCGGGGCAGGAAATCACCTTCCAGGGCATCGATTTCCTCGTTTTCGGCTGGGACGGCGACCCCGCTTCCCACCCCAACCGCGAAGCGTTCGTCCGCGCCGTCATCGATGAGGGGGGGGCGGTCGTGGTCGCCCATCCCTTCTCCATCCTGTATTACCTGGACCCCGGCATCATAGCGTCCTGGGGCGTGGATGGGGTGGAGGTGTTCAACGCGCTCAAGGGAGGCCCGACGCCCGCGGAACGCCGCGAGCTGGAAACGATGGAACTCGCCGAGACCGGAGGCAGCGATTTCCACCGGCACGTCCTGGAAGGGGCCCTGGGCAACTGCTGGACGGAAATCCGCGGTAAGATCGAAAACGTCTCCGATCTCGTGGACGCGATCCGCCAGCGAAGAACGCGGGCCGTGCGGGCCTGACGGCCCGGGCGGGCCGGCGGGCACGCGCAGCGCGGATCGCGGTATCGATTCGGCAAACCGTCCTCAAAAAGTGCTTTCTCGACACGGAGAACCCTGCAATCCAGAAGAGGGGCTACGGAAAGAAAGTGAAGTCCACGATTTCGTTGCAGCGAGAAAGGCCCCGGGAACCTTCGCGTTGCACGGCGCGACCTTGTAAAATAGGCATGAACGACCTCATGCAAAGGAGCCCTTCATGACGAGATTGCATCGAACGACGTCCATCCTTCTCCTTTTCGGCCTGCTTGCCGCCGGCGCTCCGGGCGCCCTGGCCGCGGAGGAACTTTCCCAGGAACAGCAGGTCCTGAACGGCCTGTCGAGCTCCTTCCAGAAGGCGGCCGAGACGGCCACGCCCAGGACCGTCTGCATCCGGATCCATCTCGGCGAGCGCACCGGGTTCGGGTCCGGGGCCCTCATCAGCCCCGAGGGTCACATCCTGACCTGCGCCCACGTCTCGGAACCCGGCGAGAAGCTCTCCGTCATCCTTCACGATGGTCGCGTCCTGCCGGCCCGACGTCTGGGCAAGAATTCCAAGAACGACTACGCCCTGATCAAGATCGACGGAGGTCCGTTCCCCTTCTTCTCCTTCGGGTCGTCTGCGGACCTTGAGACGGGGGCGTGGGTGGTCGCGCTCGGCCATCCGGGGGGGCCGTACGCCGACCGGCGCCCGGCCGTGGCCGTGGGCCGCATCACCGGGCTCCACCGCAAGCTGCCCGTCCAGTTCAACGTGAAGTACTACGACGACGCCATCCAGACGGACGCGCCGATCTTCGCGGGTAACTCCGGGGGCCCGCTGGTCGATCTCTCCGGGCGGTTGATCGGCATCAACGGGGCGATTCTCCTGGTCAACGACAATGCCTACGCCACGCCCATGCACGAGATCCTGAACGATCTTCCGGCGATGAAGGCCGGCCGGAACGTCCCCGGCCGCGCGCCCGAGAACATGCAGAAGGTCATGAAGGACCTCGTCCAGGAGATCGACCCCCAGGATCTCGACAAGATGCTCGGCCAATCGCCGCTGGGCAAGATGCTGGGCCCCCTGATGAAGATGTTCAGTCCCGGCGCGTCCGAGGAGGCGTCGAAGGAGCGGCGCGAGAGAATGCGCCGTTTCGGGCGGGAAGAGGGCCTGAAGCGGGCCTTCTCGGACCTCGGTCGCCGTCTCTCGAAATCCGTGGTGGAAATCCTCGTGAACGGGAAGAAAAAGGGCTTCGGCGTCGTCATCGACGACGAGGGCTCCGTGCTGACCAACGACCGCATTCTGGAAACGCGGCCGGGACGGGTGGAGGTGCGGGCGCGCGGGGCGCGGCGGTCGGCCACCGTGGTGGGCCGCCACGGCATGCTCGACGTGGCGCTGCTGAGGTTCGTGCCGCGGGGGATCGACGTGATACCGGCTTCCCTCAAAGACGCTTCCCCTCTCGCCCCGGGCGCCTGGGTCATCACGCCGGGGGTGGGGGAGAGGCCGCTGGCCGTGGGGGTGGTGAGCGCCGTGGGCCGGGACGTCGGGAAGAACCGGAAGATCCCCACGCTCGGGCTGATGGGGATGTTCGGCAAGCCCAACCAGAGCCCCCTGCGCGAATACGACGGCCTGGTCCAGCACGACTCCAAGATCGTCAAAGGCCTTTTCGGGGCGCCGCTGTTCGACGTGCGCGGGCGCTGGGTGGGCATCAACGTGGCGAACTTCTACCGGGGTTCCTCCTTCGCCACGCCCGTCACGGCCATCCTTTCCGTGCTCGACGACCTGCAAGACGGCCTTCGCGTGTCGCCGCCTCCCTTCCTGGAGAGCCCGGAGCCCGAAAAGGGATTCGGATTCGGCGACATGGACGAGATGCTCGAGCCCTTCCAGAAGATGTTCGGGGAGGGGGAGACGCCGGATCTCGAAACGATGCTGGAAAGGTTCCGGAAGATGATGGAAGGGGGCGGTGAAGGCGGCATGGAGGACTTTTTCGAGAAGATGCGCGAGTTTCTCGATCCGCCGGCGCCCCCGGACACGGCCCCGAAAGCCTACCTGGGCATCCACGCCGGCACGGCCGACGAGGGCGGCGTCGCGATCAACGAGGTGGTCGAAGGCACGGCCGCCCACCGGGCGGGATTGCGGCCGGGGGACAGGATCGTCTTCTTCGACGGTGTGCGCATCGAGAACCTGGAAGGGCTGATCGAGGTCCTGGACAAGAAGAAGCCGGACGACGAGGTGTCCGTCCGGCTGGTCCGGGAAGGCGAAAAGCTGGAGCTCGTCGTGAAACTCGGATCGAGGGCTGAATCACGATGAAGAAACGGGTCCAAAACGCTGGAATCTCCGGAGGGCGTCGGGCGGTCCGGCTTCTTCTTCCCCTCTTCCTCGCCCTGGGAGCGGCGGGGGTCGCCCGAGCCGGCGATGCGGGCGGGGAGAGCCCGGCGGGAAGCGGCGAGGAGCCGTCCCCGGAGGTGATCGAACCCCGGAGGTCCCCCCTCCGCGAGCATCCCGACACGCTCACCGAGCGGTACAAGCGGGAGAAGATCGGGGAGCGGTACGACCGGATGCAGTCGCGCATGGGCCGCCGGCAGGAGCGGCTCGACCTTCTCGAGGCGCACCGTTCCTCTGCCGGGAAGAAGCGCCTTTTCATCCCGCGCGTCCGCCTGGAGCCTTCCCTCTCGCTGGTGTTTCCGTCGGGGTCCCTTCTGAAGGGGACGGACGCCGGCCGGGGGTCCCGGCTCGACTTCGAGGCGGACCTGGGTCTCCAGGCAGCGGCCCTGCAGGCGGGCCTCTCGGTGGAATGCGACCTGAGCCCGCACGGGGGGCTGGGGCTTTCCTGCTCGTATTTCTCGCTCACCGGAAAGGAACGGCCGGCGTCGCCGCTGGTCTACCACGGCGTCTCCTTTCCGGCGGGAGAGCCCTTCCGGACGCGGATCGGCAACCTTTTCGGGGAGGGGTGGGCCCACTACCAGATCTACAGCGGCCCGGAAGGCACGTTCAGGGCCCGCGGGGGGGTCGTCTACCTGGACCAGAAGGCGGTGTTGCGGCGCGGTGGGGGAGGGGGCAAGGTGGTGGAAACGCTCGACGCCTTCTTCCCGTTCCTGGAGGCGCTGGGGGCCTTCCCTCTGGGCCGGGCGAGCTGGTTCGACGTGTCCGCGAAGTTCTCCTTCCTGGCCTTCGAGGAGGGCGATTACCGCCAGGACAACACGATGCTCGAGTTGGGGTTCGGCCTGGTTTTCGATCTCTCGAAACACCTTCGGGGCATGCTCGCCTACGAGTACGCCCACCACGCATCGTTGAGGACCGACGACGGACGGGCGGAGGAATCCCGTCTTTCCGTTCACGGATTCTCGGCGGTGCTCCAGGTTCGCTTTTGAGTCCTTCCCGGCGGGAACCCTCCCCCCTCCGGCCGCCTGGGATGGAACCCGGGCTTGTCCCGGACGGCGGCCCCATGTACACTGCTCCCTTCGCCGGCGGCGACGCGGGAGACCATCCAGGAGGGAACAAGGTGACATGAGGACATCGTTCATCTTTCCGGCGGTTCTGGCGCTCCTCGTGGGGGGGGCGGGGATCGCGGCAGGACAGACGGGAGGCTCCTCGCCGGACG
>CAZDSO010000069.1:0-22422 GCA_964508045.1 uncultured Planctomycetia bacterium
ACCGTACGCCGGATGCCGGAGAAGGCAGATGTACGAGCCCCGTTCCAGCGCCGTCTTTTCCAGGGGTGTTTCCCCGGCGAGCCATTCCGGGCCGGGGACCATCCGCCGGTCTCTCTCCTCAATTCTACTCACCCATACCTCGACGCCATCGATCTCTTCGGGCCTGCATGCGTCCGTTTGCCCGAAGAGCCCTGATCGTCCTTCGGACGAAACGGATCCACATAGGCGAACCTCCGGGACGGGGCGATCATCGTCCTCCACTGACTCTCCCGG
Organism: uncultured Planctomycetia bacterium; assembly: GCA_964508045.1. Taxonomy (GTDB): domain Bacteria; phylum Planctomycetota; class JAKEIC01; order JAKEIC01; family CAZDSO01; genus CAZDSO01. Next base: position 274 of record CAZDSO010000069.1, read on the forward strand.
CAACGCGCGTCCCTCCCGCCAGGGCCAGACCGGCTCGTGGCCGTACTCGATGCGCCACTCTGCTTCCCGACCATCTTGGTCCGACCGGCTCGACGGGTCCGCCGACGCCTCTGCCTTCCTGTGTCCGGCGGAGGCGGAAACGGCATCCGGCAGATCCGGTATGACCGGCTTCAAGCAATCGCAGGGGTAGGTGAAGGTCCGCAAGGCGAGAAAGCCCGGCTTTTCGATCTCGGCGAGCCAGCGGCCGGTACGATCGTAGCGGGACAGGAGATTCCGGTAGAGGGCCGTTTCTTCCCTCTCATGGCGCCGCTCCGCCGCAAGGCAGCGGTCAAGGTACAGATCGCACAGTCCCTCCCTGCCGCCGGGATTCGAGGAATCGGAAGACATCGCCTGGGCGAAGGCGACTTCGGCGTTCCCGAACTCCTCCATGCGCTTCTCCCGCATCCGGCCCAGCACGTCCTGTCTTCTCCACAAAGGACGTTTGACTTCTATTGGCGTCCAGGGCCTGACCTTTCCGAGCTCTTCCGCGAGGGCTTTCTCCTCTTCCCGGATCTCTCCGGCCATGGTCTCGAAACGCGCGAAGTGCTCGCGGCCTTCCTGGACCTTCTGGATCGCCTCGACGCGTTTTCGCTCTCGCTCTTTTTCTCCTTCCAGAAAACGTTGAACGTCCTCGTTCAGTTCATCGACGCTGCCGTACCGATCCTTCTTGTCCTTCGCCATGGCCTTGATCACGATTTCTTCCAGCTCCGGGGGTACGGACTCCGGCAAGGGGGCCTCAGGGCTCCTTCGTGCCTGCTGCATGGCCTTTCGGATCTCGGAGGCGCGGGCGGAAGGGGGCGTCAACTTGCCGGCCAGGACGTTCGCAAGGACATTCAAGCCCGTCGCCCCCTCGAACGGCGGCCGGAAGGTGAGCAATTCGTACAGGATCGCGCCGAGCGAGTAGATATCGGATTTCTCGTCGATGTCCTCGATCCTGCCGTCGGCCTGCTCGGGAGGCATGTAGGCCGGCGTTCCCAGGATGTCGCCCTCCATCGTCAACGCATGGTCATCCTGTTCCGAAAGAGGCCTTCTCTGCCTGTCAAGCGCGCGTGAGGCGCCTTCCCGTCCGCCGGCGAACCCGCCTTGATCAGGCGACCTCTGGTCAGGGGAATCGGCTTGCCGCGAAGCGGCGTCAGGGGAATCCGGGCGCCTTCGCACCTTGGCGAGGCCCCAGTCCACGACGAAAACCTCGCCGTAGTCCCCGACCATCACGTTGGCGGGTTTCAGGTCCCGGTGGATCACGCCGCGGTCGTGAGCGTAGGAGATCGCGTTGCACACCTCCTGGAAGATGCGAAGGAGGCGCGCTCTCGAGAACCGACGGGGGAAGTCATCCTCTCCATTCTCCACCGCTTCGATGATCCGGGAAAGGTCCCTTCCCATGATCCTGGACATGGTGAAGTAGGGAGTGCCGTCGCCTTTCTTCTCGAGGGTGCCGATCTCGTAGATCGGGACGATGTTGGGATGGGGAAGCCTCCCGGCCACCCGGGCTTCGCGGAGGAAACGGTCCACCGTTTCCCGGCCGGAAACGCCGGGCCGCATCATCTTCACGGCCACGTCGCGCCCGAAATCATTGTCGATGGCCTCGACGACCTTGCCCAGACCGCCGCGCCCGAGCTCTCCCTTGAAGGTGTACCGCTCGCCCCGTCTTTCGCGGAACCTTCGGGATGCATTCCCGGACGAGGAGTCCTCCTTCTTCACGGGCATGGTTTCCTGCCCGTCTTCACCTTCGGCTCCAGCAGCCATGTCTAACTCCCGCATGATTTCCACTGCTCCATTGCCGCTACTTCGCAGCCCGCTCGTACCGATCGAGCCGCTTCTCCAGCTTCGCCCTCAGCGAATCCTCACCCGGCCCGAGGAGCGAAAACGCCTTCTTCCTCGTTTCCAGGGCCGCCTCCGCCTCGCCGCAGGCCCGCTGCGCGGCCGCCAAGGTGACCAGGTACATGGGCAACTCGTCCGTCCGTTCTGATTCGCCGGCCAGCGTCACCGCCCGGGCCGCCAGCGTGGCCGCTTTGGCCGGGTCACGCATCTTCAGCAAGGGGACCGTGACGAGATACCACGCGAAGTCGTTGAGCAGGCGCGCGTTGTCGGGATCTTCCTGCAGGAGATCCCGGTATGCCTCACGGGCATAGTAACTCTGGCCGAAACTCGCCCCCACGGCCGCGACGCGGTCATACCAAGCGCTTCTCAAGGACGCTTCCAGATCCGTTCCCGCGAAGAGGATCGCGGCGAACCGGGCGTCGAACATCCTGGAGAGGAGTCCGGCGAGCATCCGGCGAAACGTTGCAGGATCGTCGGCACGGCGCGCCTGCGACCACCTCGTCCCGATGTCCGCAAGGGAAAGCCCTGAACGGCTGACGAGATCGGGGCACGTCCCCAAGGCCGGCAGGAAGCGGGAGAGAAACCCGGAAGCGGAGTCCTCGAGGCAGCGTTCCAGGGCCAGGGCCAGCAAGCGCTTTTCGTTCTCGGGAAAATGCCGGGACACCGGGAAGAGAAGGTCGAGGACCTTGACGGGCTCCTCCGAAAGCGCCGAGGAGACGTCGGCGATCGCTTCTTGTCTCTTCCCGGAACGATGTCGAGCGAAGCCTCTGTATAGCCGCGCTCGGGACGCTAGGTTTGGAAAGTAGGACGGGACCTCGAGCAACGCGCGTCCCCCTTCCTCGAGGGGCGTTTCGGCGCTCAGAATCTCGTCATAGCCATCGATGGCTTCCTCCCATTCCCCGCGCACGAGGAATCCTCCGGCGAGAGCCAGGCGGTTCGACGTATCGGAGGTTTCGTCCACCCATTTCGAGGCGAGGGTGGAGGAGCCCTCCAGGGAAAGGGAGGCGATGCGGAGTCTGCACCAGAAATCACGGGCAAGCACGTTTCCCGCCCTGATTCCGAACAGGCAGGTCCCCGGATGGAGCGTGAAATCCAGGTCCATGGATTTCACTTCCCCGGAAGCCTCCGCCTCGGTCCAACAGCGGTGTTTTTCACGACTGTAAATCAAATCGAATTCCGCCGGCCGCGGGAAACGGGGTGGAAAATCCTGGATCTGGGAGAGAGAGAATCTCTCCAGTCTCAGATGCTCTCTGAGGTCCCTCCATCTGTGAAGCGCCTCGAGGCTCTTGGCGGCGCCCAGGAACGCCGGGCCCTGGACCGAGGCGAATGAGGACGCCTTTTCATACGCGGCGCAAGCTTCGGCCAGCTTCCTCTCTGCCGCCAGGGCGTCGGCCCGGCCCAGGAGCGCTGCGCCCTCGACTTCCGGGATCCCGCTCGTCTCCGCGATCCGCTCGTACAGTTCTACGACGGCCGGGAACAGGCCCATGCGCTCCATCTCTGCGGCAATGCCCATGCCGCCGCGTCCGATCTCCTCGAGGATGCGGTAGGGCCCGAGACGATTCTCGCCCTTCTCCACGGGGATCGCTTCGGCGATCCGCTCCCGCGGCTGCGTTCGTGCTCCCGGCGCGATCGTCGCTTCCTCGTCGGCGGGATCGTGTTGAGAGGAGTCCGTCGCCTTCTCTTCCGCTTCATCCATCCGCTGGCTTCCCTGGTTGACTGGGTACAGGCCCGATCATACCAAACCTGCTGTGCAGGGAGTCGCCGCGACCCTTCTCCTTGTTTCCCGTGCGAGGACGGAGGCGGGCTCGCGCCTCCCAGGCATGATTTTCGTCTGAAATCGGCTCGCCAGGAGGCTCGCCCTCCAACCTTATCACTTCGCGGCCTGTCGGTACTGTTCGAGCCGCTTCTCGAGCTCTGCCTTGAGGTTTTCCTGCCCGGGCCCGAGCAGCGAGAGCGCTTCCTGTTGCGTTTTCAGCGCCGCGCCCGCGTCCCCGCAGGCGTGCTGCGCGGCCGCGAGCGTGTCGACATGCATGGGCAGTGCGCCCTTCTCAGATGTTTCAGGCCGGAACCTTGACCAGATCGTAGAGGAATTCCGGCGCGAAGTCGGCGCCGTTGGGCCAGGTCACGGTTCGGATCTCGGGATCGAGCGTGAAGTTACGGAAATAGTCGACCTGTTTGAGGGGCTCGAAGATCTCCCCGTTCAGTTCCCGCGAGAGGTCGACGTCGCCCTCCGTGCCGTCCGCGAAACGGAGATGAAGGGTGAAGTCCTTGACGTATTCTGCGGCCAGGAGAGGCGGCGTCATTGTTCTACTCCAGCGGGTCGATTTTACGAAGCGGCTTTCTCGCCAGGGCCCGTTCCCAGTTTTCCAGGAGTTCGGACTTGTGCAGATCGTACCACTCAAGCACATGTCGCAGGGATCGTTTCGGGAACTTCCCCTCCACGGTTCCGGTTTCGATCTCGACCTTGATCTCGTATTCCCCGTAGAAAGCGTGAAAGTGCGCCGGAGGATGGTCCCGGTGGAACAAGGCGATCACGATGCCGAGAAACCTCGAATCTCCGGCATGACGAAATCCTATCAGAAACCTGTGGAGTCATCAATGGCGCCCGATTTGCGATTCTACTTCGCGGCCTGTCGGTACTGCTCGAGCCGCGTCTCGAACTCGGCCTTGAGGTTTTCCTGCCCGGGCCCGAGCAGCGAGAGCGCCTCCTGTTGCGTTTCGACCGCCGCGCCTGCGTCTCCGCACCCGTGCTGCGCGGCCGCGAGCGTGTCGAGATAGGTGGCAAGAACGATTCGGTTCCCGCCTTGACGTGCGATCTCGACCGCTCTGGAGGCGAGAGGAAGCGCGCGTTGCGGGTCGTTGATCCTTCTTTTCGTCGTTGCGAAGAACCAGGCGAGTTCGTTGAGTTTCGCGGCGTTGCGGCCGTGCTTCTTCAAGAGACCCTCTGCGGAGGGGAGGGCCTCCACGGCTTCCTTCCCGGTCTCTTCCGCCTTATCCGCGTCTCCAGACGCAACGAGCGCCACCGCGTACGTGTCCAGATACGTTGCCAGCACCAGTGGATCCGCGTCCTTTCGCACCGCCTCCAGGGCCTTTCGAGAGAGCTCCAGGGCCCGCTGCGGATCCCGCATGTACTCGCGCGGGCACGTGGCCAGGAACCAGGCGTAATCGTGCTGGGCTTTCGGATCGTCCGGGAACTCCTCCAGGAACTCCTCCCAGCGCCGGCTGGCATAGTAGTCGCTGATGCCGCCTTGAAGACCCGCGGCCTGGTTCGCGATGTCCTGGAGCCGGTGCTGCCTCAAAGCGGGCTCGAGCGGCGTGTCGAGAAACAGCTGGTGGGCGAATCGGGGGCAGGACCCGGCGCCGAGAAGCGCGTTAGCGAACACGTATTGCCGGCCGGCGTCGCCGGGCGCCAGGTTCCTGAAGTTCGTTGCCGCGTTTTTCGAATACTCCTCATTCAGCCATTCCATCCCCGCGAGCTCGGTGACGAACGTCTCGAACCAGCGGTCATCGGGTCCGCCTGCCGCGTCCAGGACGCGTCGGGAAAGGAACGACCGCTCCTCTTCCGCCAGCCACCTGAAATCGCGCCGGAGAAGATACATCACGAGCGCGGGCTCGCGCTGAAGGGCCATGGCGGCGTCCGTCGCGGCCTCTTCTTCCCTGCCCATGCGAAAGCGCAGCACGCCGCGAAACAGCAAGGCGCGGGTGACCAGGCCGGGAAGATCGGGCAGGAGGGTTTCGTTCGACCGCTCGAAATCTCCCTCGATGACGGACGTGAACAGATCCTCGGCCTCCTTGTTCCTTCCCCCGGCCATGTGCCCGCCGGCGAGGAGCAGGGCATGCTCGGCGTCCGCGGGGGCCGTGTCCACCACGGATGTCGAAGACGACGGAGTCGTTTCCAGGACCAGTCTTTCGATCGCGACGGAGGAGGCGAACCTCTCCCTTCCGCGCCGGCCGGTCGAGATTTCCCGCGCAAATACCTTGAAAAACCAAAGATCCCCCGGGGCGAACGTCAGATCGAACTCGAGTTCGTGGCGGAATACAGAAGCCCCGTTTTCATCCCGGAGGACCCACCGGCATTGCCTCGATTCGCGGCTGTACTCGATCGTCAGCTCGTACCGGACCGGGTATGCCGGGGGGAACTCCTGCACTCTTGCCCGCTTCGACGCCGGCGTTCGGCCATGCGAGCGGAAGAACGGAAAGACCTCGCAAATGGGAAAGGAACTCGAACCGCCCGAGCCAAACCAAATATCTGCATGGCTTTTCAAAATCGTTCCCGTTCTTTCGACGCTGCTTTTCCCTTTTCCTCCTGCGAAAAACCCCATGCAAAGTAAATTTGCCCAGTCAAGACGTTCGATCGCGAACGCCGCCGACACCCTGAAGGACTCCCCTCCGAACCGAAAAGGCAAGGCGAGGAAATCGCCTCGGGACGCATCGCTTCCGTACACGAGCCGGCCGCCGCTGATTCCCGCGCAAAGCGGATCCAGGCAGAGAGCCCGGCGGTGAAGATCGCCCTTCTCGTACAGGACGGCGGCCGGCCGCAGGCCCGCCATGGTTCTCGCTTCATCGAGAACGGCCTCGACGGAGAGGGAAACGTCCGAGGGCAGGGCCTGCTTTCCGATCTCCAGCTCGAGGAAATCGCGAAGCTCTGCCCATCGTCCCTCCGCTTTCAGGGCCAGCGCCCGGCCCAGGATCGCGCGCGGCCTTGCCGAAGGGATCGCAAGGGCCGCCAGGTACGCGTCCCCGGCGTCCGAATGCCTGGACTGTTTCGCAAGTAAGTCGGCCTTGCAAAGGAGCGCCTGCCCCCTGATCTCGGCTGTTTCCGATCGCGCCGCCTCGTCGAAGGCGGCGACGGCCTCTTCCACGATCCCCATCTCCGCGAGGTTCGAGGCGATGGCGAGGGCCGGATCGCCCGTGACGGCGGCTGTTTTCTTCCCGGCGGGAGGGACGCCGGCCTTCGCCGGCGGAGCGGGCCCAAGGCCAAATACGGTGCAGGAACCGTCGGTCGCTTCGGCGTTGAGCAGCTCGGGCGGGCGGTCGCCGTCCAGTTCGAGGACCGTGAGATTCGTTTGATACGGCGAAACACCGGAAGTCCGGATCCAGCCCCGTCCTCCCTTGCCGGCGGGGCCCACGTGCAGGACTGTCCGGTTGCTTGACGGGAAGTGAACGAGAAATGCGAAACGTTCCCTTCCGAGGAAACCGAAAGTGGATAGGCAGTTGCTGGGGAGGAGCCCCCCTTTCGGGGGCCGGAAGACGGGCGTCGTATCGATATCAGGCCATTGCCGCATGGAAATTCTGTACACTCCCTGTTCGAGGCACGCGGAAACGTCTCCTCCCATGTTCCTGACGATCCGCTCCCAGGATTCCCCGTCCGGCGTCTCCTGCGTCACGCTGATGCAGAACTCGTTCTCTTCGGACAAGGCGATGGGGCCGTAGCCAAAAAACAGGAAATCGGGATGCCGGCCGTCCCGGACGAAGCGGGACTGCGCGGGGTCGAACTCGGCGGAGACGAGCCTGTAGTCGCCATACGGTCCGAGATTGACGAGCAGCTTCCTCCCGGAAGGGGGATCCCGGAAGGCCATCCCTTGGGGATAGCTGCTGCAATGCAGCGCGCCGGCTCGGGCCAAGCTTCCATCCAGGTATTCGTATGCGACGATGCCGGGACCCGGCGTGCTCCAGCAGACCACGATCTCGTCCCTTCCGCCGCCGTTCACGTCCGAGCTCGCGATCTTTATGGGGTGGGCCTTGAAGCCCTCGACGATGATCGCCTCCCTCTCGAACAGATTCCCCTTTCTCTCGTACAGGGACAGCCTGGCCTTGACGGCCCCCCGGCGACCGGCCGCGACGGCGAGTTCGTCCTCGCCGTCGTGGTCGGGATCGCAGCGGGAAGCGATCACGGTACACGCCGGCGCATTCTCTTCCGGGCATTCGAGAGGCTGGTCAAGAACGATCTCCGCCCGCCCTTCCGAAAACGAAACGAAGTAGATGTTCTCGCTTCCCGCGAACATGACCTCGTCGATCCCGCCGCCGTCCAGGTCGAACGCCGAGACTCTGCGGCTTATACCATCCTTTATCAGCGGAAAAGGAAGATGGAACGTCTTGACCGGCAGAAGGGCTTCCAGCAGGCCGGCCATGTCTCTAGCCGATTCGATATCTCCCGGCCCGAGCCCTCCCGCTTCCTGGGAGGGGACATCCGCGGAAACCCCTTCCCTCCCCGCGCAGAGACGGAGAGCCGCAAGCGCTTCCTCCAGCTCGCCGAGGCCCTGGAGAGCCCGCGCGAGCCCCAGCGTCCCCCGCCCACCCTCAGGCTCCGCAAACCTTTCCAGATATTCCTCGAACGTCCCCCGCGCCCGGCGGAACTCGTTGCGGTCCAGCAAATCCTCCCCCAGCGCCAGCAGGGCCTCCTTGAGGATCTCTCGCACCTCGACCACCTCCCACGCAACGCCCCCCTCTTCTCCTCTTCTTCTTCTCCCCTCTTCGAACACCGCAGGCGCTGGCCTCCCCTGCCGCGCACGCCAGTACGCGCGCGCCCACGCGCCCCGCGCCTTCTCCTCGACCCCCGCCTCCTCCCACGCCTTCGCCCGAAGCGACGCCGCCTCCGCAAGCGGAATGGAGCGCGGAGCCCGGAGACGGAAGCGCTCTCGCTCGAGAAGACCCGGATGGCGAAGCGAAAGGGAAGCCTCGTACACCTTCCCCTGGAACCGCGCGTACCGCTCGTCGACCCGCTCGCAAAAAGCCGCGCACGACACCCACGCCTCCGCTGCGAACGCCGAACGCGCCCTCTCCAGAAGAGCCTCCGCCTCCTTTTCCGGGCGATCCCGCTCCGCGAGAGCCTCGTCGAGCTTCGCCCGGTCCGCCTTCACCTCCTCCCGGTACGCCATCCACGGCTGCACCCCCAGGAAAAAGATCCCCGCCGCCGCCAGCGCCAGTATCGCCAGCGTCCCCACCAGATACAGCGCGGGATTCCTCCGAACCCGCTTCGAGATCCGGTACGGCAACGACGCCGGACGCGCCGAGATCGGCTCGTCCTCCAGGTACCGCCTCAGGTCCTCCTCCAGCGCCGACGCCGTCTGGTACCGCCTCGACGGCTCCTTCTCCAGGCACTTCAGGCAGATCGTCTCCAGGTCCTTCGAAACCGCCGTGCTCAGCTTTCGAGGAGGCACGGGATCGTCCAGCAGCACCTTCTTGATCACGTTGATCACCGAGGACCCCTCGAACGGCGGCTGGAAGCAGAGCATCTCGTACAGCGCCGCCCCGACCGAGTAGACGTCGGAGCGCGCGTCGATCTCCTCGAGCCGCCCGTCCGCCTGCTCCGGCGGCATGTACTGCGGCGTGCCCAGCGTCGTCCCCGACGCCGTGAACTTCGCGCTCGACTCCACGTCCTTGGCAAGCCCGAAGTCCGTCACCCTGGGCTCCCAGTCCTCCATCGTGACCGTCGTCCCCGTGCCCGCCGTCGCGCCCCCCTCCTCCGCGATCGTGCCGGGCGGCCGGTCTTCCCGCGAGCTGCGCGCGGCCGAGGCCTTCACCTTCACCCGCGCCATCAGGACGTTGGCCGGCTTGACGTCCCGGTGGATCACCCCGTGCTCGTGGGCGTGCGACAGCGCGCCCGCCACCTTGCGCGCGACCCGCGCGGCGCGGCGCGGCGTCAGCGCTCGCTCGGCGATCAGCGCGTCCAGGGGCTTGCCGTCCACATAGTGCATGGCGATGTAGTGGACCCGGTTCTGTGCGCCGATATCGTAGACGGGCACGATGTTGGGGTGGTGACCGAGTTTCGCCACGGCCTCGGCCTCTCGGTGGAACCGCTCGACCGCGTCCTCGGAGGCGTCCTCGCCCGCGATCAACACCTTGAGCGCCACGGTGCGCTTGAGCTCCGGATGCTCGGCCTTGTAGACGACGCCCATGCCGCCGCGCCCGATCTCCTCGAGGATGCGGTAGGGCCCGAGCCGCTTCTCGCCACCCTCGACACGGATCGCTTCCGTGATCCGCTCCCGCGGCTGCGTTTGTGCTCCCGGCGAAATCGTCGCTTCGTCGGCGGCGGGGTCCTTTTCGAAGGCGTCCGGCGCCTTCTCTTCCGGTTCATCCATCCGATGGCCCTCCCTTTCTTCCGGGTACGGGCCCGATCATACCAAATGTGCTATGCGGGAAGTCTCCGCGACCCGCCTCCGGTCCGCCCGTGCGAGGCCAAAGGCGCGCCCGCGCCTCCCACAGGCGCGTTCGACTGGAATCCGGATTCTCCAATCCCTGAATCCCCACATCCTTCCCCCCTCCCCTTCACTTCCCCAGCGCTTCGAGGCGCCGCTTCGCGGCCAGCGGGATCAGATGATCCTTGGCCATGGAGACGATCGAGGGGGGAAGATCAAGACAGCGGCGGTAAAGCTTCGCCGCATCGCCCCCTTTTCCTTCCCGTTCGCGGCGTGCCGCGAGGAAGAGGCAACACTCCGCGTCGAGGGCCCGGCGGTGTTCGAGAAAATCCCCGGAATCCTCCTCCTCGAGGAAAAGGACGCAGGGTGCCAGCGGCTTCACTTTCGCTTCGCCCCGGCGCTCGGCCAGCGTCTCGAGGAGGTCGCGGGCCCGTTCGAATTCTCCATGGGCGACGTACCAGATGGAAAGGACGACCATCCATCGGTCCTTCGGGAATTGCTCCTCGGCGACCCGGATCGCTTCCTCCGCCCGGCTTTCCAGGGCGGAATCCGCAAGGCCACAAGCGAGACATCCTCCGAGGGCATCGCGCGACCGGTACGGATGCCCGGTCCAGGGGAGGGCTTTCATGAAATCCGTCATCGCCCCGTCCCGATCCCCGGCCGCGAACTCCAGGTTTCCCCGGTAGTAGGCCGCGTCGTACTTCGCCCGGTTCCAGGAAGCCTTCACGCGATGACGGGCTTCCCACGAGCGGAGGCGTTTCCGCGCCTCCCCGGCGCGTCCCGCGCGCATCAGAAGAAGCGTGTACTGCCCCACCATCTCCTCCGTCCGGTCCTCGTCGTATCGACCGAGGCAGATCCGGAAGCCCTTCTCCCCGACGGCCAGGGCGTCCGCCTCGGCGCCCCCCTCGAGGAACCGCGCGAACAGATAGGCGTATCCAAGAAGGGCTTTCTTCTCCTGCCCGGGAAACAGGGAAACGAACGCCTCGAGGTACGTCCGGTACTCCCGGTCCAGGTGCCGGTTCTTGAGCCGCTCGAGCGCCGCGTGGAAGAAGGTCTTGACGGGAGGCTTCCAATCGGAACTCGATCGCCCGGACAGCGCCCGGATCCGGTCCAGGGCGGCGTCATGGTTTCCGCCCAGGCATTCGAGAAGGGCCAGATCCTTGGCGGCCTGAAGCGAAAACGGACCCCCCTCGTCGGCCATTCGCTCGAATGCGGACACGAGCGTTTCCCGCTCGCCGGCCTTCAGCCTCTGGTTCAGCACCTCGTAGCGGATGCCCCTGCGGCGTTCCCGGACCTCGCCCGCGGGAATCCACTCGAAAATCCTGAGACGGTCGAAAAAGACGCTCGATCCGTACGAGTAGAATCCCACCGAGAAAGCCCGCGGCCGCGCCGAGCCGTCCCGGTCGACGTAGGCCACCGCCGGCGTCTCGAAATCGTCCACGAAGAGCGAGACGCGGTTTCCCCGGCGCTCCACCCGGATCCGGTGGGGCGACGTGCGCCGGGCGGAAGTCACGACCACCTCGTCGTTCCCGTTTTCGAACCTCGGTCGCTGGGGAGGCTTGGGCACGTTTCCGAAAACGCCCACGGCCGATCGGGAGTTGTTGTTGGCTCCGAACGCGACGTAGTACCCTTCCCACATCCCGTTCGGCATCCTGGACGCGAGGATGCACGAGCATTCTCCCGGAAACAGGGGGTTGCCCGCCCAGCACTCGTACTCCACGCGCACGTCCGGCCCGAAGGTGGGGAGGAAGAGGAGCGTGGCGTCCGCGTTCTTCATGGCCTTTCCGGACAGGACGCCATCCTCCACGCTCCATTCGCCTTCCTGGACGCTCCATTCCCCACGCAGGGCGTCGCCGTCGAAATCCTGCTCGAAGACCTGCCTCCAGCGGGCACCGTCGGATGCGCCGAAGGCCCAGAGAAGAACAAGGGCCGTCAGGGCCGCCGCGGTGACCGCACCCATCAACGTGACGCCAGGCCTTCGTCGGACGCGCCTGGAGAGCCTGTACAGCAGGGAGGGCGGGCGCGCCCGGATGGGTTCCGAATCGAGAAAGCGGTCCAGGTCCTCCGCGAGTTCCTTCGCCGTCTCGTACCTCCGATCCCTCTCCTTCTCCAGGCATTTCAGACAGATCGTCTCCAGGTCCCTCGGCACCGCCGGGTTCTTCTTCCTGGGCGCGACCGGCTCCTCCACCATCACCCTCGTGATCACGTTGATCACGGTCGCCCCCTCGAAGGGGGGACGCAGCGTCAGCATCTCGTAGAGCGTCGCGCCGAGCGCGTAGACGTCGCTCCGCGCGTCGATCTCGGCGATCCGCCCGTCCGCCTGTTCCGGCGGCATGTACTGCGGCGTCCCGATCGTCGACCCCGACACCGTCACGCGGGAGTCCGACCGCACGTCCTTGGCCAGGCCGAAATCGGTGATCTGCGGCTCACCCTCCCCCGTCACCAGGATGTTGGAAGGCTTTATGTCGCGGTGCAGGACGCCGTGATCGTGGGCGTGCTGCAGGGCGCATGCGGCCTTGTCCGCGAGCACCGCGGCCCGTTTCGGGGCAACCTCCCCCTCGTCGATCAGCCGGTCGAGCGGCTTGCCCTCGACGTAGTGCATGGCGATGTAGTGGACGCTTTGCTCCGCACCGATGTCGTAGACCGGCACGATGTTGGGGTGATGCCCCAGCTTCGCCACGGCTTCCGCCTCGCGGTGGAAGCGCTTGACCGCCTCTTCCGAAGCGTCCTCTCCCGCGATCATCACCTTCAGGGCCACCGTGCGCTTGAGTTCGGGATGCTCGGCCCTGTAGACGACCCCCATGCCGCCGCGCCCGATCTCCTCGAGGATGCGGTAGGGCCCCAGCCGCTTCTCGCCACCCTCGACGCGGATCGCTTCCGTGCCCCGCGCCCGCGGACGCGTCCCGGAAGACGGCGAGACCGTCGCTTCGTCGTCGGGATTCGTCCGGGCCCTGGGGGCGGGGGAGTGCTCGTTTTTTTCTTTCATCCGGCGCCGCTCCCGTGCTCACGGCCATGGATCGCAGAACGATTCCACGGCGTCCCACTCCGCGCTGGAGGTGAGGTCGTAGCGGTAGGCCGCGAAGCCGTCCATGCGCTGCTTGAGCACCGCGTCGAGGTGGCCCTGGATGCTGGTGGGCGTGGCGTTGCCGTAGGTCATCACCCCGGCCATCGTGCCCGTATTGTTCCTCCCCGTGCGGTAGAGGGAGGTGCGCAGGGCGTACCATTCCAGGTCGGCCGCGGGGTAGGGGTCGTTGCCCCCGTACATCATGGGAAGCAGGACGTCGCAATCCCGGGCGAAATCGCTGTAGCGCTGGCCCACGGCCATCCGCCCGTCCTCGTTGCCGGCCGTGAAACACCACAGGCACGCGTACAGGCGGTGCGACCGCGAAGGCCCCTTCTTGCCCAGCTGCTCGCGGATGCGCGCCACGATGCGGCTGATGAGATCCCGGTCGGCCTCGGTCCAGGTGCCGACGTCGTAGCGGATGTAGTCCAGCATGATCCCGTCCAGCGCGGGACACTGGTCCCGCAAGAAGGGGATCACCGTGTTCACCAGGTGATGGGCGTGCGTGCCCGGCGTGTCCGGGTCGTCCGGGGGGATCGAGGAGGAGAAGATGGTGATCGCGAAGACCACCTCGATGCCGGACGCGTGCGCGGCGTCCATCAGCGTGGAGTAGTCGAACCACGTGAAGCCGTGGTTCAACCCCGTCACGGCCGTCATGGAGGCCTCCAGCGGAAAGCGGCAGTCGTAGGACGCGTGACCGGAATGCTCCAGGGCGCTGATGTGGAGACGGCGGATCTTGCGGGTCACGAGGCGGTTCACCACGTCCTGCTCGGACTCGCCGGTGGGCCAGGCGTGGTAGATGAAGGTCGAGGACGCCGAGGTGGTCCGGGGGGACGGGCGGGGGGCATGCCCGAAGACCGCGTAGATCCCCGCCGTGCGGCACAAGCCCCGCACCGTGTCGGCCGCCGTGTCCCGGTTCGTGATGCGGGTCAGGGCCCAGCAGTCGTTCTTCGGGATGAAACAGCCCAGCTGGAGCTTCCCCTCCTCCGCCGAGGCGGGATCCGCGTAGGGCAGCGTCACGGCGATCTGGCCCTGGTAGAGGTTGTCCGGAGGGCCCACGGCCTTCATCAAGGGCGAGCAGAGCTCGGCGCCGGCCGGAAGCGGCGGGGCCCACGCCGGCTCGGAGATCTCGATGTCCGTGGAGGCCCCGAGGTCGCCGGAGCCGATCTCGACCGAGGCGCCGGCCAGCGTCCCGGAGGACACCGCCACCGTGCCCCCCCCGGTGCCGACGTTCTGCGTCACGACGGGCGTGTCCGCGCCGGCGAAGCCGGAAAGGACGGCCCCGATCTCCCCGTCGAAGGCGGGTTCCGATCCGAGAACGCCGATCGAGGGGTAGGCGACGGCGAAGTAGCTGAACTCGCTTCCGGTGAAGAGAAGCGAAGTGGAGGACGGGCCCACCGCCGGATTGTAGCACTCGAAGTCGTTGCCGGCATAGGCGTAGACGAGCAGCGGAATGCGGTCGGTGAGGAGGATCCAGACGGGCCGCTTCGTGGCCCCCAGCGCCAGCTGGATCGCCTGCGTCGCCTCCGAGGCGCTCGTCTGCTGCTCGGCCCCAAGCGCCTGCGGGTCGCCGAGGCGGTGGAAGCGGAAGCGCACCTCGGCCTGCTCGGCGACCATGAGCGAGGTGGAGGCGTCCCACCGGGCGTGGAGGTTCGCATGGCCCCGCACGGTCTGGTGGCGGGCGAGCAGCGTGGCGCCGAAGCGGCACCCGGCCCCGGCGGTCGCCGAGACGTTCACGATGTCGGTCGATACGGAGAAACCGTCCGCCGACGCGCTCAGCGCGGGTCCGAAGTCCCTCGAGACGGCCGCGAACGTCCCCGCCGTATCGGCCGCGAGCACGACGCCGCCGGGAGACGCGTCGATGCGCGCGAGCAGGGCGGCCTCCCAGCCCGGCAGGGCGTCGTCCCAGCGGAGCATCGCGGCGCCGTCGTCCGTCGTCTCTCCCGCACGGAGCGGCATGGCGAGCCGGAAGGGTTTCGAGAGGCCGGCGCTTCCAAAGTCCACGATCCAGAAGGCGGTGATGAAGCGGTAGCCGGAAGCGGCGTCTCCCGGGGCAGGCCCCGCGGAGACGGTGAAGGGCGTGGAACCGGAAAGCGCGCCGGGGGGGAGGTAGAGGCGGAGCCCTTCATGCGGTTCGCCGGCGGGGACCTCGAAGAGGCCGCCGGTTTCGTCGGCGATGCCCTCGAGGACCACCACGGTGTCCGGCCCGTCCGCCCCCGGCGGGGGATCGTCGTCCGTCCCGCTGCACGCCGCCAGCGCGACCGCAAGCAGAACGGCGGAAGAAGCGCGGCGAAAGGGGCGTCGCTTTCTCATGCCTCGATCCCTCCCTCGTTGATCCTCGAAAGCCGCGCCGTCGCCGCGCCCTAGGCCGTGCTGTCGGCCAGCCATTGCAGGTAGGGGGCCGACCCGCCCTGGATGGGCAGGGCCACGATCTCGGGAACGTCGAAGGGGTGCATCTCCTTGACCCGGCTCTCGAGCGCCGGCAGGTTGTCGCGGCGCGTCTTGATGACGAGGATCTCCTCCTCGTCCTTGTGGATCTCGCCCTCCCAGCGATAGACCGAGGTCACGCCGGGAAGGATGTTGACGCAGGCCGCCACCTTCTCGGCGACGAGCGCGGACGCGATGAAGAGCGACCGCTCGTGCGTGGGGGAGGTGACGAGAACGACGGCGAAGTCTTCGGCCATGGCTCCCTCTCTTTCTCCGGGCTGTCGGAAGGGCGTCCCTTATTCGTCCGGATCGATGACGTCCACGTCCTCGGAACGGAACGCCTTCTCGTCGAGCAGATCGTCCGCCTTCTTCGGGGAGGTCCCGTCCTTCCCGGAAGGGGAAGACTTCGAGGACGGCTTCGAGGTCTTCTTCTTGGGACCCTTGATGCGGATCTTCTTCCCGCACACGCATTCGATGCGGTCTCCGGGGGCCATGCCCTCGGCGTTGTGGCGCTTGCCGCAGACCGTGCAGCGGACGATGAGGCGAACCTGTTTCTTCCCGGGCTTGGCCTTGTCCTTGGAGGTGCCCGGGCTCTTCGACGGAGACGGCGCCGGCGCCTCTTCCTCCTTCTCCTTCTCCTTCTCCCCTTCCTTTTCCTTCTCCCCCTTCCCTGCTTCCGGTCCTTCCTCCTCTCCTTCCTTGCCCGACGAAGGCTCCTCCGCATCCCGCTCCTCTTTGCCTTCCTCGCCTTCCTCCGCCTTTTCCTCCTTCTCGAGGATCTTCAACGCCTGTTCCGTGACCTTGTCGAAGGAGTAGTCCGGTTCAGGCAGCACCGTCGGTTTCTTCATGTCGGGCTTCGCGTGTTCCCCTGCGCCTTGCGCTCTTGCCTCCGGCTTCTCCCCGGCTTCCTCCTTGCGCTCCTCCGCCTCTTTCCGCTCTCCCCCCTCGTCCTGCTCGTCCACGTGTCCCGGCAAGGCCGAGCGGTCCCGCGTGAACTTCACCGCCGGGGGTTCGGTCAGCCCGCCTCCCGTCGAGGACGGGCTGTCCACGACGAGGACGTGATCGCACTTTTCGCAGGAAAACATGGTCCCGCGGAGGTACCCGGACACGTCATACGGCGTACCGCACTTGGGGCACGCGATCCTCTCCCGCTTCTCCGGGGTCTTTTCGGGAGGCACCTCGGCCGGCATCCGGAAAACCCGGCCGCAATGCTTGCACTCGAAATCCTCGCCGGGCGTCAGCCCCGTCAGATCGTAACCGTACTTGCAGCCCGCGCAGATGATCAGACCGTTCTCGACGTCGATCTCCCACTCCTCGTCCCCCCCCTCCCTCGCCCCGCTCCGGCGCGCGAGATCCCAGGGACCGGAAAACACCCGCCGGCATTTCTTGCATACGAAAGGCTTGTCCTTCTCGAAGAGGTCGATGGGATAGGAACGGTTGCACCGGTTGCAACGGATCAGGGACTTCTCGGCGTCGATCTCCCACTCCCCCGTGCTCAGCCACGCGCCGCGCGCCGGCACCGTGAGGGTCATGCCGCAACGGCGGCAACGGAACCGGTTGCCGGGCGAGTACCGCGAGACATCGTACCGCGTGCGGCACCCGGGGCATCGCAGGAGATCGTCCCCCTTGCGCGTCCGGGGACGGATCCGTTTGGTTCGGATTTCCGGCACCTGCAGAAGAAGATTGCACCGCCGGCATCGGAACCGGTTGCCGGGCGTGAATCGGGAAATGTTCGTGTTCAGTCCGCACTTCGGGCAGACCAGCCAGCGGGAACCATCGGCCAGCGTCTTGATCTCCGCCGCAAAGCCCCCGGGCATGAGAACGAGGTTCTCGAACCGGACGGAGATCTCTCCGCCGCATTCATCGCACTCAAGGACCGTCCCGTCCGGGCAATTGG
The DNA here is from genome assembly GCA_964508045.1 of uncultured Planctomycetia bacterium. Taxonomy (GTDB): domain Bacteria; phylum Planctomycetota; class JAKEIC01; order JAKEIC01; family CAZDSO01; genus CAZDSO01. The sequence goes on from CAZDSO010000069.1 coordinate 17,654, forward strand.
TGACGTCGAATCGCGCTTCACAGTGCGGGCAGTAGATGTATACGGGCAACCTTGACTCCCTCCTCGTCCGAGGCGTTTCCCTCAGGCATCCTCCCCCAGAAGCGAATTCACGGAGGTCAGCAGCTCGGGGCCCTCGATGGGCTTTTCCAAAAAAGCGTTCGCGCCGAGCGCAAGCGCCCGTTCCCGGTTTTCCTCCGAGCCGTAGCCGGAAAGCATCAGGATCTTGCACGCGCGCGTCTCGGGATTCGAACGGACTTCCCGGACGACCTCGAATCCGTCGTGCTCGGGCATCGCGTGGTTCAAAACCACCAGATCGGGCTTGCCCGCCCCGATCTTCAGACACGCCTCCAGCCCCCCCGCCGCCTCCTCCAGCACCAGCCCGTTCCGTGTCGAGAGGACGCGTTTCAGCGTTTCAAGAACCGCGGGATCGTCGTCGACCAGCAAAACGCGTTTCCCGGCGTGCGATTTTCCGTCGAGCGTCTCCGGAACCGGCATGTTCTGCCGCTCCAGGAACTCGACCAGATGGGCACATTGTATCCGGTAATGCCCTCCCGGTGTGCTGTAGGCGGAGAGGAGGCCGCGCTTGATCCATCGGAAGACGGTGACTTGCGAGACGTGGCAAAGCCCCGCAACCTCTCCCGTGGTGAGAGGGCCCCCACTATCCATCCGCTTGAGCCTCAGGGAAGCCAAAAAATCAACAGAATCCCGCGAAGCACCGCCATGTTCGTGTATCAGAAGGCGCGGGGGCTTTCAAGCTTTTTCCCTCCTCGCCCGCTCGAGAAGCGTCCGGATCAGGTCGCGATTCTCCGCCAGGAAGGCCTCCTTCCAGCGGAAGGCGTCCAGCACATCTTCCGCATAGACGCCGAAGACGGCGAGAGCGCCGAAGAGGGCTTCCGCGCTGGCCAGGCCCCCCGGCGGGTCGCGGAAGACCTTGGAAGAGCGCGGATAGGCGGTCCGGAAGGGGGGGAGCCGGCGGCGCGGAAGCGGGAGCTTCCGAACGACGCGTTCCGCCCACCGCCAGGAGGCGTCCACCAGGATCAGGGGCCGTTGCCGATCGGCGGGCTCGAGTTCTTGGGAAGCGCCGGCGTGGAGGAGAAGGGCGTCCCCCCAGTCTTTCCGCACGGCCTCTTCCGCGGGGAGGAAGACGAGGCCTTCCCGGCCCTTGAGCACCGCCACCGTGCATTTGTGCTTCTTCTCGCGGGGGTGCTCCACGATCGTGATGACCGGCCGGGGCCGGATCTCGTTGCCCCGGTTCGCGCCGCTTCCCCCCTGCGTCTCCACCCTTGTCCGCTCGTCGGCCATCTCGCGTTCCGGCCTCCCGTCGAGGTTCGACGCACCGCCTTCGCCGGACGGCGCTTCCGCTCACATCTCCCGGCATTCCGGGGGCCGCTCGTCCTCCCGGGGATTCCGGATCATGTAGAGGACGATGCCCCCCGGGCCGTGTTCGCAACGAAGATCGTGAAAATGGAAGATCGGACCGTGGGCCATCAGGATCCGATCCCCCTCCAGGTCGAGCCGGCTCACGCGTTCCGAGAACACCTTGTACCCCAGGGCCTTCAGGAAATTGGCGACGGGCTTCACCAGCGCTTCGGGAAAGGTCCCCTCCTGGATCGCCTTGCGGTTGATGCTCCGGTAGCAGGCTTCCTTGCTGGGGAACGCCAGCGGACAGTCCGCGGGGCGGAAGACGAAATCGGGGTTCATCTCGAAACTCACGACCGAGGCGCGGAGTCCCTTTCGCTGGGGATCGGGCTGGCCGGAGAGCCGCCGGATCCTTTCCTGAGGGCAGAAAGGAGAAGTGGGGCACTCGGGAAGGATCGGCGTCTGGACTTCCCGGGAAACCTCGAAGGAGACCTTTTCACCCGGCGGGACGGCCCACAGCAGGTATCTCGCGGCCACGACCTTTTTCATGCGTCCAGTATACGCCGCAAGGCATGCTTCGGCAACCGACGCGGACAGGGCGTCAACGAAGGACGATGAAGCCAACGAGCGCCGCCAGGGCGAGAAGAAGGGCCCCGACGAGAAGGATGGCGGCGAGGGTGCGCCGCGCGCGCCAGCGCAGATCGCCGTCGACTTCGATCAGGAGGACGCGCCGCGATTCCGTCGAGGAAGAATCGGCCTGTCCCCGGATGCGGTGCTGGAGGGAAAGGATCGCGTCCCGTTCCGCCGGCATCATGACGCCCTCGGCGACCAGCACCTCCCCGATCCGGCGGGTCTCTTCCCGGCTGGCCTTCCGCCGCTGGATCTTGAGGGCTCGCGCGACCGCGCCCGGGGACAGGAACCCGTTGACGACGGCGAGGTCCCCGAATCGCGTGGTCTCCTCGGGGAGGGTCGCGTGCGGCTTCTGCCGGGCGAGAATCCACTTCACGTGCTCGACCGTGAGGTATTCCTGGTCGACGAGTATCTCGCCGAGCATCCGGTTTCCACCCATCATCCGGAGCTTCTGCTGGATGGCCAGACACTCCTCGAGGTCGTCGAGGAGGACGAAATGATGCTTCCGGGCGACCCGCCCGAACAGGAGCATGGCGTCGGCATTGATCCCGTCGCCCCTCTTCATTTGCCCGCCAACAGCATCTTCTCGTTGTAGTTCACCGCGACCAGGAAATTGCCGATGAAAGAGGCCGCGCCGATGAGGAAAATCCACAGCGCGAGAAAACCGATGAGGTAGAACCGCCCCATGCTGACGAAATCGATCACCTCGATGTCCCTGCCGGCGTCGACGGCCATGCTGATCATGTCGATCAGCGGATAGAGAAGCAGGTAGAAGCCGCACATCAGGGCGAGCCGCGAGCGCAGCCCCGAGCGGAACCCCAGAAGGTTCGTCACGCAGATCAGGGCGATCAGCCCGAGAAGCCCGAGGTTCACCACGAAAAAGATCGGTATCTCGGGGGCATTCAGGGCTTCCGTGAACAGTTTGAACATGGACGGCCCTTCCGGCGCGCCGACCGTGGCGGGCGGCAGGAGAACCGCCGCGATGACCGCTCCCGCCCCGAGAAGGGCGAACAGCCTCGGCGTGAGCTTGCGAGGATGATAGATCTTCAGCCGCGCCCCGAGCACGGCGAACAGGAATCCGCCGGCGATCATGGGGATGAGCAGGTTGTTCTGGAAGAGTTTGAACACGTTCACGCCTTCGGCCGTCCCCTGCATGGACAAAACGCCCTCGAACGTCACGCCCAGCAACACGCCGAGGAAGGCGCCGGAGAAAAGAAGCTGGAGAAAGCCCCGGATCCCGCCCGAGCCGAAGATGGACGCCAGGATGACCAGAAGCCCCAGCACCCCGCCTCCCAGGAGGGGAAAGACGGGAAACGCCGTGATGCCCTCGTCGAAAAAGTCCCAGAAAAACGTGACCTTTCCGTTCGACGCCGCCACGGGGAAGAAGGGAAGCAGCAGCAGCAGGAAACCCAGCAGCACGCCGCGGATCCGTCCGTACCCGCGGCTCGCGCGAAGCTGGGCCAGGCGCTTCTTGCCCTGGGGGCTCATCGGTTCCTCGGCCCCATGACGCGTGTCGACCTCCTCCAGGATGTCCTCCTCCTCGTCCTCCTCGTCGGTGACCGCCCGATCCCACGGCTGGAAGCCGCTCGATTCTTCTTCGCCCGCCGGGGCGGGCGGGGGCGGTGCGGGCTGGGGAGGGGGCGGGGGCGGCGCCGGCCCCTCGTCCACCTCAAAGGGCGGGGGCGCGTCTTCGGCTTCCGGTTCCGGACCGGCCGGCGGCTCCTCCTCTCCGCCCCCGTCCCACTTCATGAGCGTCTCGTCCTCGCCTTCCGGGGGCAAGGGCTCGCCCGGCGCGAAGCCGGCGTCCGGAGCGGGGGGCTGTTCGGAGGATTCCAGGCCGGGGAGGTCGTCGAGGTGGTCGGCAGGCTCTGCCGGTTGCGGCGCGGATTCGTATACGGGGGCATGCTCCTCCTCCGGCGCAGGCGGCGGAGGGGGCTCGGGCGGCAAGGCAGGCTCGGGCGGCGGGGCGGGCTCGGGTGCCGGCGGCGCGGGGGGCGGGGGGGGAGGGGCCGGTTCGGGTTCCGCCGGGGGCGCGGGGGGCAGTTCCGGCTCGGGGGGAGGCTCGATAGGGGGAGGCGCCGCGGGTCCCGGCTGGAATCCGCTTTCGCCGCCTTCGATGGCGGGACCCAGGGTCACGTCGATGTCCTGGGAAAATTCCTCGCCGGCCGCGGCCTCCGGCGCTTCGACCTTGTCGAAGCGGAGGATGAAGGGCGTGATGTAGATTTCCGCGCCGGGGGCGATCTCCTCGACGACGACCTTCCGCTTGTTGACGAAAACACCGAAATGGGATTCCAGGTCCCGGACCAGATAGCGTTCGCCTTCCTTTTCGATCTGCGCATGTTTGCGCGAGACCGTTCTCTCCGCCAGCACGACGTCGTTCTCGGAATGCCTTCCGATGGTGACGACGTCCTTGTCGAAATCGAGGACTTCCTCGCCTTCGGGTTGGGTTTGGTGCCGGACCGTCAGTCGAATCATCATCTTCCCTTTCGAGGGATCGACGGAAAAACGCGAAGAATCTCCCCACAGTCGCTTTGAGAGTAGGGCAAGGGAGAAGGCCTGTCAAGAAGAGCCATTCGCGCTGGCGGCAAGTCAAGCCCATCCTTGTTTTTCGAGAAGAATGCAACGGTTCGTAGTGAGGCACCTGTAAAAACCAAGTCAAGGACATACCTTCCTCGGCCCCTGAAAAAATCGGTTTTCAGGGTCGTCCATGTCTCCTTGCTTGGAGGACGCCCGGGAGCGTATCCGGGTTTCAGCACACCTGGCTCCCAACTCGGGTGACG
>CAZDSO010000070.1:0-7549 GCA_964508045.1 uncultured Planctomycetia bacterium
TTCCCCCCCGAGAAGCAAAACGAGCACGGCGGCCAGCGGAAAGACCAGCGGCCTCCACGGGCCGGTGCGGTTCACGGGAAAGCGACGGTCCTGGGCGCGTCTCTTCATGCTTGCAAACCTTCGTGCCGTCGTGTCTTCGTGCCTTTGCGCCTTTGTGTTTCGAGCCACCTTCTTATGCCGCGGCTGCGGGCGAGACGCCCGCGCCCCGCCCCCAGGCCAAAATCTCCAATCGAAAATCTGGAATCCCTCCCTCTCTACATTCCCTCCACCCCAAGATCAGCGTTGATCAGTTTTCGATCAGCGTGATCAGGCTCGAAAAAGCAAGGGTCTACCGCACAAGGACTCCCCTCTCATTGCAGGACCCTCGGCCGGTTCGGGATCTCGTCCGGATTCTCCTCGCCGGGAGGCAGGGCCTCCGCGAGGACCGCCCCCGCCTTCTCGATCACCGAGACCACGGTCTCGGCCGTCTTCGCGGGCGTGGGCGTTCCCGCCTCGCGCAGGATCCGGTTCCAGGGGGCCTCGCCCACCCGGCCCTCGACGCCGAAGTCGGCGAGGATGCGGAAGGACCGCTCGAACAGGGAGACGAAGATCAGCACGCCGGTGCGGTCCTTCGTCGCGCCCACGCCCTCGTCCAGGTAGGCGACGCGGGAGGCGGCGTCCACGTTCTTCTCGCGGCGCCGGCGCCCCGCGACCAGGCCCTTCAGCGTCGTCGACCAGCTGCATACCCAGGTGCCCGCCGTGAAAGCGATCAGGAAGTCGGCCAGCGCCAGGGCCGCGTGGAAGGTCCAGGGGGAGAAGACGAGAAAGGCCAGCGCCACGACGCCCACGCCCACCCCGAAGAGCAGCTCCCGGTCGAGGTAGGAGCCGGACTGGGGGTGCACCACCACCACGAGCTCGGCGGAGGTCCCCGTCTCGGCCTTGCCCACGGCTTTCTCGATGCGGTCCAGGGCTTCCGGGTCGTTGATGTTCACGAGCGCGCTCCCGCACTTGCCACACGCACCATGTTGCCTCAAACGCGCCCTGAAATGCAATGTCGGGGCCAAGGGCGAGCATTTCGCGCTGCAGACAAGTCGTGGCACTCCCTTCCTTTTCGCAGATCCCCTTCATGGAAAGACCATAGAGCAGCAAAGCCGCAACCACAGCGGGCAAGTCTTCAACACAGAGGACGGAGAGAACACAGAGGACACAGAGGCTTTCTTGGGGGTTCGTCACCCATAGGCGCGAACGGAAAACAGAAAAATCGCCGCGGTGCTGCGGGCTGGAAGCCCGCGGTCCAAAGCCGCATTCCGACACCTGCAGACGTTCCTGCGGTCTGGGCGGGGGCAAGCCCCGCCCCTACAAAGGGCTCTCATCAGAAATCTGACGGCTGGAATCCGAAATACCTTCCCTGCGCCACGGCAACCCCAAATCGTCGACAGCGCGAAACGGCCCCCCAACAACACCTGTGCAGAGCGACCGGGGATGTGCTATTCTTCTGTTTTGGCCCCCGTTCTCCCGCCCGACAGGACGAGGAAGATCATGGAGGAGACGTCCCACCCCCTGACCCGGCACGGGCTTCCCGCGCTTCTGGTGATTCTCGCCGGATTCCTCGCCTACGCCTCCGCCCTGACGGGCGACTTCACGAACTGGGACGACAACTGGCTCATCACGGGCAACCCGTGGATCCGCGAGGCCTCCTGGGAGAACGTCTCCACCATCCTCGATCCCACGGTGGACCCCGAAATCCGCTACGAGCTCGGCGGCGAGTACCTGCCCGTCCGCGACCTCTCCTACCTGCTCGACCACGCCCTGTTCGGCCTGCGCCCCGCCGGCTTCCACGCGACCAACGTGGCCCTCCACCTCCTGGTCTCCGTGCTGTTCTACCTCCTGGTCTGGCGGCTCTCCAAGAACGTCCTGCTCGCCCTGGCCTCGGCGCTTCTCTTCGCCGTCCATCCCCTCCACGTCGAGTCCGTGGCCTGGCTGTCGAGCCGGAAGGACCTCCTGGCCGGCGTCTTCTACCTCGCCGGCCTGCTCGCCTGGAACCGGTTCCGCCGCGCGGGGGGCCCGGCCACGGGCTGGCCGTGGTTCGCCGCGACCTTCGCCTGCTACGTCCTCGCCTCCACCTCCAAGTACATGGCGATCACCCTGCCGGCCGCGCTGCTCCTCCACGACTGGCTCTTGTTCCGGCCGAGGCCCGCCGGCTGGAAGCGGCGCCTCCTGCTGCCCCTCGCCTGGACGGCCCCCTTCTTCCTCTTCACCGGGCTCTTCGCCAGGTTCGTGGTCCTCGAGATCGCTTCTCGCGGCCTGATCCGGGACTGGTACGGGGGAAGCGCCTGGGCCACGCTGCTCACCGTCTTCAACGTCATGCGGGAATACGTGGTCGCGATCTTCCTGCCCCAGAATCTGCAGGCCTGCGTGGACCATCCCGTCACCACGAGCCCGGACGCGCCCACGATCCTCTCCGCCCTCTTCCTCGCGGCCCTGGCCGGCTTCGGGATCTGGGTCCTGGCCCGCGCGGTCTTGCGCGAACGCGACGCGGGTCCGAAGGCCCGGCTCGGCGCGTTCGCCGTCCTGTTCTTCTTCGTCGCGATCTCCCCCGTCTCCAACGTCCTCTTCCCCATGGGAACGCTCTACGCCGACCGCTACCTCTACCTGCCGCTGGCCGGCGGCCCGCTCGTTTTGGGCGGGCTGTTCGCCTGGGCCATGCAACGGGCCTGGCGGACGCCGGCCTCGCGCCGCCGCATCCTGGCGGGAGGCGCCGTCGGCGCCCTGGTCCTGATCGTCGCCTCCTTCGGCCTGAAGACCTTCACCTACAGCCGCGTGTGGCGGGACAGCGAGGCGCTGTGGACCGACGTGCTCGGGAAGGCGGGAGAGGGCCACCACACGGCGCATTTCAACCTCGGCATCCACGCCACCGAGCGGGCCGCGAAGGCGGGCCCGAGCGGATCCAGGGCGATCCTCGCCGAGGCGAAAGGCCACCTGGAGAAGGCGCTGGAGACGCGCCACGAATCCTACTTCTACGACTACGCCCGCGTGCACGCGGCGATCGGGCACGTCCTCGATCTGGGGGGCGAGACCGACGCCGCGATCCGGTCGTACGACCGCGCGCTCGAGATCAACGAGACCAACATCGAGACGGCGCCCACGGAATACACGCGGGCGGGCGAGCGCCTGTCGCGGGCCAGCATCCTGAACCACCGCGGTTCGGCGCTGGAGAAGAAGGGGGACCCGGCGAGCCTCGGAAAGGCCGAGGCGGACTTCCGAAAGGCCATCGAACTCGACCCCGGCTCGGCGCTGGCCCACATGAACCTCGGGCTCCTTCTGGCGCGCCGGGGCAAGATGGAGATGGAAGCGGGCCCTTTTCCGGGCAAGCGGCACATCGAGAAGGCCATGGTCCTGGACCCCTACCTCGCGGAGGCGCCGCTGAATCTCGGCATCCTCGAGTTCAACCAGGGGAAGTTCCACGCCGCGCGCCGGTACTTCGAGATGGCGCTTCAAAGGCAACCCGCGCTTCCGGACGCCCGCTTCTACCTCGCCGCGATCCACCTCCAGAAGGAGGCGTACGCCGAGGCCCGCGTGAAGTTCCATGAGATCCTCGACCGGCCCGACCTCCCCGTCGAGTGGCGGATGAAGGTGATGGGCCAGATCGCCCTCTCCTTCGAACTGGAGGGCAAGACCACCCAGGCGCTGAAGGCGTACCGCAGAATCCTGGACGAATTTCCCGGCGCGCCCGCGGAGGCGCTCGAGCCGGTGAAGGCGGCGCTGGCCGACCTCCACGGGCGCCTCGGAGGCGCCGGCCTCCGCCGGCAGGACTACCGGGACGCCTGCGCCTGGTTCGAGAGGGGCCTCGCGATCCAGCCCGACGATCCCGGCCTCGTCTCCGGCCTGGCCCAGGCCTGCCTCCGGTACGGCAACGACATCCTGACGCGGGCGCTGGCGCTGGATTCGCGCGGCGAGCGCCGGGCCGCGATCCTCCTCTACCGGCAGGCGATCGGCCTCTTCCGGCGGGCCGCAGGGCTGGAGCCCTCCTTCGAGGCGTGGGTCGCCGTCGGGGAGACGGCGAAGAAGGTGGGCGAGCTCGACCAGGTCCTGGAGGCGTTCGAGAAGGCGCGGGCCATCCACGACCTTCCCCGCCTGCGCGAGGATGCGATGAAGATCCACCTGGGCAAGGCCCAGGCCTTCCTGGAGGAGGGAAACGAGAAGAAAGCGCTGTCGGAATGCCGCCGGGCCTCCCGGGTGGAGCCCGGCGCCGTCGACCCCCACCGCATCCGGGTCCACGTCTTCGAGAACCGCGCGGACCGCCTGCTCGAGAAGGCGCGGAAGGCGAGGCGGGAAGCGGCGGAGAAGGCGGGGGCGGAGAAGAAGGCCCTGATCGAGGCCGCGCGGGAAGCGCGGGAAAGGCGCCGTGACGCCCTCCGCTCGGCCCTCGAGGCGGTGGAGAAGATCCTGGAGATCAAGCCCGGCTCGCCGCCGGACCTGGCCCAGCGCGGCCGTCTCCAGGCGCAGCTCGGCCGGATGGCGGAGGCGAAGGAGACCTTCCGGCTCCTGATCGAGGCCGAGCCCAAGGTCGCCGAGCACTACGTGAACCTGGCCGTCCTCGAGAAGAACGAGGGGCGGATCGACGAGGCGCTCGACCTCCTGTGGGAGGCGCTCCGCGTCAACCCGGACAGCACGCGGGGCCGGGAGATCCTGATGCACCTTCTCAAGAAGGCGGGGATCCACGCGCTGGCCGCGAAGGACCGGCTGCTTCGCGAGGCCGGAGGCGTGGACGAGAAGGCCCGTCCGGAGGCCTTCCGGAAGATCCTCGACGCCGCGGAGAAGCAGGGCCTGAGGGCGGAGGAGATGTTCAAGGCCTACCTCGCGCGCCTTGGGCCCGGGGCATCGGATCCCGACATCGAGAGCCTGCTGCACATCGCCTCCGCCGACCGGCTCTACCTTGAGGCTTCCCGGATCCGCGGGGAGGAGCCGGAGAAGGCGATCGGACTCTTGCGGGAAGCGCTCGCCCACCGCAAGACCCATCCGGAGAGCCTCCGGGCCCTTGCGGAGCTCCTCGAGGGCGCCGGCGAGGTGGAGGAGGCCCGGCGGAAGCTGCTGGTCTACCTGGCGGTGGTCCCGGACGACCCGGACCGGGAGAGGCTCGAGGCGTGGCGGGACCGTCTTTCCCGCCAGGTGGCGAACCGGCGCTACGACGAGGCGGTGGAGAAGGCGAAGGCGGGCGACTTCGAGGAGGCGGTGGAGGCGTTCGGCCGCGCCCTGGACGCGCAACCCGGGGCGCCTCTCTATCTCGTCGGAAGGGGCAAGGCCCGGGAGGCGCTGGGCGAGAAGGAAAAGGCGCTCGAGGATTTCCGGAAAGCCGCGGGAAAGATCGTGGACGCCGACGGGGGGCGCCCGAAAGGGTTCCGGGGCCTTCTGCTCCAGCAGGCGTACCTGGGTCGGGCCCGCATCCTGGAATCGCAGGAACGCTTGGGGGACGCCGCGACGGTCCTGGAAAAGGCGGCCGCGCTCACGCCCGGGGATCCGTTCGTGCTGCTGGAACTCGCCGGCGCCCGGGAGAAGGCGGAGGAGAAGGACGCCGCAAGGCACGCCTATGCGAGAGCGCTCGAGCGGCTCGAGGCGTGGAAGCCGGAGACGGACGAGGAGCTCGCCCGCAAGGCGTTCGCCCTGCGCAAGGCGCGGGAGGGGCTCCAGCGGCTGCAGTGAGTGCGTAGGTGAAGGGGGGCACTGGTCACTGGAAGTGGGATGGGAATTGAGGGATTCGGGGATTTTCGATTGGAGATTTCAGATTTCAGCCGTCAGAAGACTTGATCAGGGGATCCTGTTCCGAAAAATCAGGGAAAACCGTGATCGGTGACCGCCTTGGAGGGCGAGGGTCCTCCCGAGCCCAAACCATGGCTCGCCGGCCCGTACTTCGCCGATCGGCTCATGCGAGGGCTACGTAGGGTCCTCCGTAGCTCTCGCAACCACCTGCAAGCGAAGGAGGAGAGGCTCGCCCTCCAAGTTTTCATGGTTTCTGGGAGAGCCGAAGGCTCATGGCTGACTCCAATCTGGAATCTGAAATCCAAAGGTCGGTGCATCTTTCAGGGTATGTGACATGGGAAAGCCTGTGAGGACGTTCTTCTTCGACCGGCAGCTGCAGAAGGGGCTGTTCGACGTCGCGGGCGCGGAGGCGCGGCACATGGCGGGTTCGTTCCGCCTGAAGCCGGGGGACGGGATCGTGCTGATCGACGGGTCGGGCAAGCGCGGGATCGCCGAGATCGTGAGGGCTTCTTCGGACCGGGTGAAGGTGCGCATCCTTCGCGTGGAGGAGGGGGCGCAAGCGCCGGGCCGGGTCCTGACGGTGGCGACGTCGATCCCGAAGGAGAGGCGGATGGAGTGGCTGGTGGAGAAGTGCGCGGAGCTGGGGGTGGGCGCGGTGATCCCGACGGTTTTCCGGCGGTCGGTGGTCCGCCCGCGTGAGGGGCGGCGGGGGAAGGAGGGGAAGTGGCGGCGTGCGGCCCTGGAGGCGTGCAAGCAATCGGGGCGCCCCACGCTGCTCGACGTCTCTGCGCCCAGGTCGCTGGCGGAGGTGCTCGCCTCGGAGGAGGCGGACGCGAAGATCCTGCTGCATCCCGGCGGGGGGGCGTCCTTGTCCGAGCTGGCGCGCGACGGCGTGGGCGAAAGGCTGCTCGTGCTGGTGGGTCCCGAGGGGGGTCTGGAGGCGGCGGAGGAGGAGGCGGCGATGGAAGCGGGATTCCTGAAGGCCAAGCTGGGCCCCTACACGCTCCGCACGGAGACGGCGGCAGTGGCAGCAGCAGCGGTGCTGCTGGGAGAGGCGGAATTACTGTAGTCCTTCAATTTCCATTTTCCCTTGTATTTCCCCAGCCCGGCATCGTTCGAAAGAGAAGAAGGCAATGGTTCGTAGTAAGGCACGAAGCCGAAGGCGGAGTGCCGCAAACAACTCGGTGCAGCGCTTGCACGGACCGCCGGCTTCCAGCCGGCAGCACCGAAGGTCGGATCGCGGACATCCTGTCCGCAGCACCTCGGCCCGCCTTGCTGCGCCACTCCTCTTCGTTCCGTGGCTCACTACGAACGGTTGTACTCTTCTTTCGAGGGCGGTGCTTGCCTGGGGTGAACTTTCTCGAAAACAAACCTTCGTCCCCCTGAGGATCAAGAATGAATCTCGCTCGTGCCCGATGGAGAGGGATGAATGGAACCCCGTCCTTTAGAAGTCTATTCTGGAGATTTCGAATTCAGAATGTCTTCGGGGAATCGGTTTTGCGTCGTTGTCGGTGATGCAAGAATCGAACCTGACGATGACGGCATTCCGCGCAAGGTGGTTCCGGGCGCAACTCGAAAACTGGATCGACATCTCCTGAGCCGTCAGCCGCAAACCCGTAGGGACGGGCGCTAGCCCGTCCGAGGCGCCCGGCGGTCGATATCGCCTGTTCGAAACGATACGCGGTGCGGACCGGCTAGCGCTGGTCCCTACACCTCCCCTGGAGTCTGACATCGAACGTCCTCCATCGACCCTCCACATCCATCCACGTCATCCGTGCCATCCGTGTCATCTGTGGCTCCATCCACGTCATCC
>CAZDSO010000070.1:7649-22223 GCA_964508045.1 uncultured Planctomycetia bacterium
ATCTGTGGCTCCATCCACGTCATCCGTGCCATCCGTGTCATCTGTGGCTCCATCCGCGTCATCCGTGCCGCGGCTTCACAGCGGAGACCGGATCGTTCATAATCTCCCTGTTCGTCTTGCCGTTTCCCACCCGGTTTCAAAGGAGCGGATCATGAAGACCCTTCGCACGTTCTTGCCCATCCTCTCGTTTTTCCTGCTCGCTTCCCCGGCCGTCGCGGGAGAGTTCCCGCTCAAGATCGAGGAAACGATCCTCGACAACGGTCTGAAGGTCGTGGTCGTCCGGCGCCCCGGCGTGCCCCAGGCCGCGTGCGCCCTCGGCGTCAAGGCGGGCTCGGTCTGCGAGCGGCCCGGCTACACCGGCACCGCGCACTTCCTCGAGCACATGATGTTCAAGGGCACCGACAAGATCGGTGTCCAGGACCCGGCCAAGGACCGCGATCTGCGCCGGAAGATCGACGACGTCGTGGCCCGCATCCGCGCCCTGGAAGAGGCCGGCGAGGAAGGGGACCGTCTGGCGGCGCTCAAGGAGAAGCGCGACGCCCTGTTCGAGGAGCAGAAGGAGAACCTGGAGCTCAACCACATCTTCAAGATCTACTCCGGGGCGGGCGGGGTGATGACCAACGCCTTCACGAGCTACGACATGACCTGCTACTTCTCGCTTCTCCCGCCGGAGAAGATCGAGCTCTTCTTCTGGATCGAGTCGGAGCGGTTCCAGAACCCTGTGTTCCGGCAGTTCCACGCCGAGAAGGCCGTGGTCCGCGAGGAGAGGCGCCTTTCCGAGAACCGGCCCGGCGCTGCGTTCTACGAGACGCTGCACCGGACGATCTTCGGCTCCCACGCGTACGCCCATCCCATCCTGGGGACGCACGAGGACGTGAGGAGCCTCACGCGCTGGGACCTGAGGCGGTTCTTCGACACCTGGTACACGCCGGACAACATGTTCCTGGTCGTGGCCGGAGACGTGGAAGCGGCCGAGGTGTTCGCCCTGGCGCGGAAGTACTTCGGCGCCTTGAAGGCGTACGAGGGCGAGCGGCCGCGGATTCCCACGGCGGCCCCTTGCGGATCGCTTCGCGTCTACGGGAAGGGCTCCGAGCAGCCCCTGCTGACGGTCTCCCATGTCGCTCCGCCGGCGGGGTCCGACGAGGAGGTGGCCCTCGATCTGATCGCGCTGCATCTCGGCGACGAGGAGGGGGCGCTCCGCAGGGTACTGGTCCGCGAGAAGGAGATCGCCACGGACGTGTCGGCGTTCTATGACGCCCGCAAGCACGCAGGCCTTATGGGGATCACCGTGGAGATGAAGCCCGGCCACGCCCCGGAGGAGGCCGAGGCGGACATCCTGAAGGCGGTGAGGCGGCTGATCGACGCGCCGCTCGCCCGCGAGGAGGTGGAGGCCGCGGCCCGGAAGTACCGGGCGGGCATCCTCGGCTCGCTCAAGAACGAGATGCGGTTCGGCTTCCTCTTCATCCAGCGCGAGGTCGTGGGATCGTGGCGTGACATCGAGGACCTTCTCCGAAAAGCGAAGGAGATCACCCCGGACGATATCCAGCGCGTGGCCCGGGAAACCCTGGTCGAGGGCAACCGGACCGTGGGCGTGTGCACCGTCGAGGAGGGCGCCGCTTCGACCCCGCCTCCGCCCGCCCCCGAGCCGAAACCGGAGGCGTCCAAGAAGCCGGGCATCGCCCCATCCTGGAAGGACCTCGAGTTCGAGGCGAAACCCTTCGCGATCCCGGATCCGGACCGGTACCGGTTCACGCTGTCCAACGGCATCCGCGTGGTGGCCGTGCCCGACCCGTACGACCCCACGTTCCGCATCGAGGCCCTTCTCGAGGGCGGAAGCCGGCGCGATCCCGGGGGGAAGGAGGGCATGGCGTCTTTGCTCGCGGCGGTGGCGAACCGCTCCGGGATCCCCGGGCTCTCCCGCAAGGCCGTGAAGGAGAAGCTGGAGGCGCTGGTCGGGGACTACCACGTGCTCGCGATGGAGGACTGCCTCTCCTTCAGCCTGAGCACGTTCAAGAAGGACCGGAAGGAAGGGCTGGACTTCTTCAAGGCGCTGCTGCTCTACACCGCGCTGGACGGGGAGGTCCTGGAGCCCGAGCGGGAGCGCCTCAAGTCCAATCGGAGATCGGTGGACATGGACCCCCGCGCGCTCTGCGACCTCGCCTTCACCGAGCTCTTGTGGGGCGACGTGTCGGAGACGAGGCGCTCCACCCTCGAATCGCTGGACGCGATCACCCTGGAGGATCTCGAGGCCTTCCTCGAGGCGCACCGCGACCCGCGACGCGCCGTGATCGCCGTTTCGGGCGATTTCACGAGAGCGGAGATTCGCCGGCGGCTCGAGGACGCTTTCGGCCGCTGGCAGGCGCCCTCGGGGCCTCTTGGGGAGGCCTACGCGGACAGCCCGGGAACGCCCGGGACCGGGCTTCATCTGATGGACTTCGACGCCAGCCAGGGCTACGTGAAGATCGGCGCGCCGAGCGTCCCGAAGGGCGACGAGGACATCGCGGCGGTCAAGTGCCTGGCCAGCGTCTTGTCGCGGCGGATCTTCAACCGGATCCGGTCGGTGGAGGGGCTCGCCTACCAGGCCGGGGCGCGGAATCACGACCACTGGAAGCACGCGGGGCTCTTCGCCGTGATCTTCCAGACCAAGGCGCCTTCCGTGCCGTTCGCGATCTCGCTGGCGCTCGAGGAGATCGAGACGATCCGGCGCGAGCCGCCCACGGCCGAGGAGATGGACAACGCGACCCGGCGCTTCGAGGCCCGCTACCAGACCATGCTGGGCCGCAAGAGCGACCTGGCCGCGACCTTCGCCCGTCTGGTCATGGATCCCCACGCGGATCCGCGGTGGTACGCCCGCTTCGCCGCGGCCGTGAAGAAACTCACTCCCGAGGACGTGCGAAACGCTGCGAGGACGTACCTGGACCCGGACGGGTTGCTGATCGTCTGCGTGGGCAAGCGGGACGCGATGGCGCCCGGCGACGGGGAGCATCCGCAGACGCTCGCCGACTTCGGGCCTGTGGCCGCGCTCGAGGCCCCGGCGTCGGATTTCGAGCCGACCACACCCCGGGAGGTGGTGCACTTCTTGATCCGCAAGATCGGCCAGGGGGACGTGGAGGGGATGAAGCCCTACCTCTCCGAGGCATACCGGAAGCAGCTCGAGCAGCCGGGGGTGGCGGCGCAGCTGAAGATGCAGGGCAAGATGCTCGGAAACGCCGAGGTCGAGATCACGGGCGTCGAGGAGGCGGGGGACGAGGCGACGGTGGAGGCGCGTTTCGAGGTGTCCATGGGCGAGCAGACCCTCAAGATCGCCATGGCGTTCACGCTCGTCAAGGCCGCGGGGCGCTGGGTCTGCACGGAGTTCAGGCCGAAGCGGGGGTAGGCGGGCGTCGGTCACGGGTCACGGGCCCGGCGCACGTCGTCCCAGGGAGGATCCCACCGCTTTGCCGATTCCGGCCTGGAAGGGTCAACGGGAGGACCTGCCCGCGAGCTGGCCGCACGCCGCCGCGATCTCGGCGCCTTGCGAGCGGCGGACGGTGGCGGTCACCCGCGCGTCCGAGAGGATCTTCAAGAACGCCTCGACCTGCCTCTCCGGCGGCGCCCGGAAGGGCATCCCCTTCACCTCGTTGCAGGGGATGAGGTTGACCTTCGCCTTCGTTCGCCGGGCGATGGACGCGACCTTGCGCGCCTGCCAGGGCGCGTCGTTCTCGCCCGCCAGCAGCAGGTATTCGAGCGTTTTCGGATGCCGCCGGGAAGCGGGGATCGTCTCGAACGCCCGCAGGATGTCGGCGAGCGGGGTTTTCGCCGCGCCGGGCATCAGCCGCTTTCGCGTGGCGTCGTCGGGGGCGTTGAGGGAGAGCGCCACGTTCACCCCCGTCTCCTCCCGGGCGAGCCGTTCCAGCCCCTCGACCACGCCGGCGGTGGAAACCGTGATCCGCGACGGGGGGAAGCCTCCCGCCCCCGGATGGGTGAGGACCCGGAGGGCGCGAAGCACGGCGTCGAGGTTGAGCAGGGGCTCGCCCATGCCCATGAACACGACGTGGGTGAGGGGCGCCGGGGAAGCCCGGCGGAGGAGCAGGACCTGTTCCACGATCTCCTCGGGCAGGAGATCCCGCTTGAAGCCGGTCCGGCCCGTGGCGCAGAACCGGCAGGCGAGCGGGCACCCCGCCTGGGAGGAAACGCAGGCGGAGAGGAACTTCCCGCGGGGCATGAGCACGGCCTCGACGGCGAACCCCTCGGGCGTCCTCAGCAGGCGCTTCTCGGTCCCGTCCGCGGCGCGGACCCGTCGCTCCTCCTCGAGCACGTCGAAGGGGAACCGTTGCTCCAGCCGCGCGCGGAAGCGTTTCGGGAGGGAGGACATCTCCGCGTAGGCCCCGGCGTTGCGGGCGTGGATCCACTCGAGGATCTGGCGGCCCCGGTAGCGTCTCTCGCCCAGGGAGACGGCGAGGGCCTCGGCCTCGGCGGGAAGCATGGCTTTGACGTGCGGATCCGTCATCGTTCGCGGACGGTGTCGCGGAAGGCCGTGTAGAACCGGCGGCGGGAGTCGGCTTTCCGCTTTTCCTTGCGGATCCAGCGGCCCTTCCACTTGACGTAGCCCAGGGAGGCGGGATCGCGCCCGGGCGTGGGCCCCGTCTCGTCCGGGCCCGGCTTTTGCACGGCTTCGGCCGCCGCGCCGCCCGCCTCTCCCTTGCGGCCGCCGCCGTCCGGCTCCGGGGCCCCCCCGCCGCCGGAGGAGAACGCGAGGGCGAGCAAGAGGACGATCAAACCGACGCCGACCCCCCCGCCCACGGCGATGAGGAGGGTGTTCCGCGATCCCGTCTCCTTGCTCTCGGTCTTGCGCTCGTACCGGCGGGGCCTGTCGCGGCGCACGACGGGCCGGCGCTTCAGATCCTCCCGGTAGAGGTAGCCCTTCACCATCATGATCTCGCCGATGCGGCGGCGGACGCCGTACTTCCTCAATTCCCGCTGGATCTTCACGCACTCGGTCACCTGGCCCTGGGTGACCTTCTCGCCGGCGCGGATGATGTCCGAGACGACCTCGTCCTCCTTGTCGGTGAGGACGATTTCCTCGAGCCGGTAGGGGGGGAGGGGAGCGCCCTTGAGCCGCTGGATGTCGGTGACGGCGCGGATCTGCTCGACGTTCAGGTAGCCGAGATCGAAGAGGATCTCCCCCACGTTGCGGGAGTATTCGAGGAAGCGGAAGACCTTGTAGAGCTTCTCGGCCTTCTTGACCTGGGCCTGCGTGACGAACCCGTTCTTGAGGGCGGCCGCGTTGAAGTCCTTGTCCTCGCCGAGGAGGTCGATCGACGACGTGGTCTGGTGCCTGCGGCGGCGCTCCTTCACCCCTTCCTTGCGGTTCACGGCCTCCTGGAGCTCCGCCACGTCCAACTGGTCCATGTAGCCGAGCTCGTAGGCGATCTCCCCCGCCGTCCGGGGCCGGGGGTCCTCCATCTGGACCTTGAGGATCTCCCCCACCGCCTCCGGCGAGAGCAGGTGCTTGCGGACGGCCATCTTGCAGAAGAGAGCCTCCTCCGGGGAGCGGACCTTCAGCGTCTTCTTCTTCTTCTTGAGGAGGAGCATCTTCGAGGGGGTCAGGCTGAAGGCCCCCAGCTTGAGGCGCTGCTGGACCTTCAGGACCGCCTCCACCTCCGCCGGCTCCATCTTCTCCTCGGTGAGCAACAGCTCCCCGATCTTGGGCACCTTTTCCGGGTCGGCGAGCTCCTCGGCCAGGTCCTTCTGGATGGCCAGGCACGCCTCGAGCCCATCGCCGTCCAGGAAGCCGTTCTCCAGCGCGATGGTCCCGAACAGGCCCTCGCCCGGATCCGGGGTCTCTTCCGGCCGGGCCGAAAGGACCTTCCCGATCTGGGCTTCCTTGAGGACCCCGCCCTCCACCAGCACCTCGCCGAACTTCAGCGAGATGCCCTCCTCCTCCAGCTCCTCCTGCATGCCCGCCGACTCTTCCCGCTGCTCGGCGGTGATCAGGCCCATCGCCTCGGCCACCCGGCCGAACACCCACGTCGGCTTGATCTCGGACATCGTCGCCTTCCTATTTGCGGATCGTGATCCTGTCGAAGTAAAACTCGCGGAGGTCCTTCGGACGCGCCTGGATGCGGAAGTAGATCTCCCGCCAGCGGCCGAGGCCGCGCATGCCCTGGAAGGAGTCCAGGTCCAGCACCAGGTGTTTCCACCCGATCCAGTCCACGTCGAGGGTCCGCCACGCCTCCCCCCCGTCTCCGCCCAGCGTCACCTCCAGAACGCCCGTGGGATTGTCCGCATAGATCCACATGTCGATCTTGCCGTAGGCGTCCGGATCGGGGGGCACGTTGTGAAAATGGAGCTCCGCGTCCTCCCCGAGGGCGTACCACTTGATCGACCGCCCGCGGTCCCGGACGTACCAGGATTCCGTGCAGCGGAGCGCCTTCGATCCCGCCGCCTGCGGGCGCGCCGACACGCCTTCCCCGCAGAGAGTCACGTCCTGGCCCTCGTCCGTCGCCGACGGACCGGGACCGGGGTCGACCGGGGGCCTCGTGGGCCGGGGCGGGGGCTCGGTTCCGGGGGAGGCGATGAAGCAGACGTCGTCCAGGACCAGGTCCACGTTCCCCTCGCCCTCGTAGAGGAACATGAGGTGCTCCACGTAGATGGTGTTGATGTCCCCCTTGACCCGGAACCCGTCGAGGGGAAGGATCACCTCGTTCCAGCCGGGGTCGAGCGTGCCCACGCTCGAGACGGCGATGCGGTCGGCGTCGTTGCCGTAGGCGACCCAGAGATCCCGGCCCAGGCCGCGCCGCACGTAGATCCAGACGAGGAACCGGTCGTAGCCCTCCACCGAAAAGGGCCCCTGCAGGAATTCCAGGGAAGCGCCGCGCTTGAGATCGAACCAACGCAGCGCCCACCGGCCGTGCCGGGCCTTCTCGATCGAGATCTGCGCCTTGGAATCGCGGGTCACCCACGCGACGAGGCTCTTCGCGGCCTTCTCGAAGTCGGCGAGCATCTGCTTCTCGCCCTCCGAGGTCGGCTCGCCTCCCGCCGCCGGGGAGACCGGGTCCACGGCCCGCTCCCCCGGCGCGAGGAGACGGATGTCGTCGAGGAGCAGCTCCCCATTCTCCACGGCGTAATCGCGGTACTCGATGAAGAGATGCTTCACCTGCGGCCACAGGATCGGCCCGCTCCTCACGAAACGCAGCTTCGGCAGCTCCACCCGGTGCCAGCCCTCCCAGCCCAGCTGGACGGGGCAGGAGAAGGACCCGTTCTTCAGGTCCGGATCGCTTCCCGCGATGATCGTGACGGTCTCGCCCCGGAAGCTGCCCGTATGGATCCAGAGCGAGAAGCGCTCGGCCTTCTCGAAATCGGCGTTCCGGGCCTTCAGGAACTCGAGCCTGGATTCCCACCCCACGCCGTGCCAGCGGACGGCGCGGCCTCCGCTCCGGCCGCGTGCCGGATCCAGGGAGACCGAGGACTTCTCCGCTGTAAGCGTGGACGCGATCTCGAGATCCCCCCCGGCAAGCCGTGTCCCGCCGGCGAGCGCCGGGGGGCCGAAGGCCGTCAGCAGGGTCAGGCAGAGGATGGGATGTCTCACCGGGCTGTCCCTCCACGAACCGAACGAAGCACGCCTTAGGATACCGAAGATTTTCCACCCGACAATGATATTCCTCGGCCCCTGGGCCTTGGCATGCTGAAATCCGAAATCTCAAATCTGCCTGCCGGATGGACTTTGCATCCGCGCCGTGGAAATGGAGAATGACGCCGTGGAAGACATCAGCTTCATTCTCCTGGCGGGGGTGTTGATCCTCCTGTTCTTCTTCTGGTCCGCCTTCCGCGAACGTGTCCGGATCCTCAAGCAGGTGCGCGACGAGATTCTCGAAACGGGCCTCCCGGCCGGCCCCCTGCCCGGCCCGGCGCCCCACCTGTTCGGGGTGGCCTCCTTCCTGACCGGGGCGGCCGCGCTCTTCCCCCTCGCCGGGATTCCCTTCGCGGCCGCGGCCTTCGTCCTCGCCCCCCTCGCCCGCCGCGAAGCGGGGGACGATCCGGGGCTCGCGCCCACGCACGCCCTGGCCTCGGCGGGCATCGCGCTCGCCGTGGGGGGAGTGCTGGTCAACGGCATGGTCCTGGTCCATCTCCTCTCGGGCGCGCCCGCCTTCGAGCCCACGCGCTTCCTCCCCGAGACCCGGCCGGCGGAGGGCGAGAGGCCGCTGTCCATGCCCACCCTCGCCACGGCCGTGGTCATTCTCGTGATGTCCGCCGTCTTCCACGAGTGCGCCCACGGGCTGGTGGCGTACTGGTCCGGGGACGACACCGCGCGCAAGGCGGGACGGCTCACCGTCAACCCCCTTCCCCACCTCGATCCCTTCGGCTCGTTCCTCCTGCCCGTGCTCCTCGTCGTCATGGACGCCCCCTTCATCATCGGCTGGGCCAAGCCCGTGCCCGTCCGCCTCGAACGCCTCCGGGACCGGCGCTGGGGCCAGGCCGCCGTCTCCTCCGCCGGCGTCGGGATCAACTTCACCGGCGTCCTCTTCTTCTTCGCCTTGTTCGTCGCCTTCGGCATCCTCGTCCAGGTCCTCACGCCCGTGCACATCGAACACTACACCAGCGTCCTCCAGGAATGCGCCGTCGCGGGATACGGGTTCCACCCGCTGGCCTTCTTCGGCCAGGCGCTGAAGCTCGGCATCGTCGTCAACCTCGCCCTGGCGCTGTTCAACCTCATCCCCCTGCCCCCCCTCGACGGCGCGAGCCTTCTGGAGAGCTTCCTCCCCTCCGCCCTCGGCCCCCTCTTCGCCTCCGTGAGAAGCCTGGGGTGCCTGCTCCTTCCTCTCATCATAGTCGCGGCGCTCTGCCTCCTGCTGCCCCTCCTCTTGCCCGCGCTCTACCTCGTCGTGAACGTGATGGGCGCCTTCTTCGTGCGGATGTAGAACGAGGTTGCGGCTCGGCTGCTCTCGGACTCCCGGCCTTCGACGTGCCCTGTCAGAGCCCCAGCCACCCGCGCATCCACGCCGCCGCGCCGTCCCACGCGCCGGGCAGGACCTCGAACACCAGGGGGTAGAGGACCAGGATCGCGACGGCTTTTGGGACCTCCATGCCCTTGAGGATCGGTTCCCACGAGAAGGACCCCCGGCGGTCGGCGACCGGCCGGAAGCGGGGAAGGAAGCGGCGCACCTTCGCGGCGTACGTCTCCCACGCCTTCCCGTACCGCCAGTGCAGCACCTCGTCCTCGCGAACGACGATGACGAAATGGACCCCCGCGAACCAGACGGCGAAGGCCGC
Organism: uncultured Planctomycetia bacterium; assembly: GCA_964508045.1. Classification (GTDB taxonomy): domain Bacteria; phylum Planctomycetota; class JAKEIC01; order JAKEIC01; family CAZDSO01; genus CAZDSO01. Next base: position 16,902 of record CAZDSO010000070.1, read on the forward strand.
CGTGAGGGGGAGGAGGTTCACCGCCAGAAACACCGGCAGGGCCAGAAGGAGGTTCGCGACGTAGATGGGATGGCGGGCGAAGGCGTACGGTCCGGCGGTCATCAGGTGCCGTTCCCCGGAGGACCGGTAGGCCCAGGTGCGGAACCCCGTGCACCCCACGCGGAAAACGGCCCCCAGCGCGACCAGGCCGTAGATACAAAGGCGCCAGGGCAGATCGGGAAGCCGCCCGGCCTCGAACAGGAGAAGGGGGGGAAGGAACCAGGGAAAGAGGACCAGGATGCGGTGGTCGAAGAGCCACTTCCCCACCCGCCCAGAGACGCTCCGCGTCGGGGGCGCGCCCCCTGGGCGGCGTTCCGCTTGCGCCGTGGGCGCGTGCCCGGAAGAGGCGCGCCGGCGAGCCTCCAAGGCGACGAGGCCGGCGAGCGCGAGGAGCGCCAGCGCGCCCGCGGGCGCCACCGTCTTCCACGGGAAGGGGGGGGGCGCGGGACGGGGGGCGGGGGGTTCGGAGCGGACGACCGATGGTTTCCCCGACGGGCGGGACGCCCGGGCCGTCTCGGACATCCAGGCCAGCGCGGCCTCGCGGAACGCCTGCTCGTCGGGCCCGACGTCGGTTCCGGCGAGGCGGTCCAGAAGGTCTCCCAGGCGCTGTCGGCGTTCCCCCCGGGCGCGGGGCCTGGCGAGCAGGGAGGCGATGCCGATCAGGTCGGCCATGCCTCCGCGCTCGTGGAAGAAGGCGAGCGTTTCCTCGAAGACGCCGGGATCGTCGTCGAGCAGGAGGGCGTAGAGGGCGGGGGGGGCGGGACGGGCTGGCGTCTGCTCCCGGAGGGCCCGGACGGTCTCGCGGCGCACGGCGGGGTCGCCGGCGCCCAGGAGTTCTTCCAGGGTGGTCCGGGAGGCTTTTCCCTCGACGCGCGACAGAGCCCGGGCGAGTGCCAGCCGGGCCGCGGGCGGCTTCACGTCCTCGATCCGCCCGGCGAGGCGTGCCGCGGTCGCCTCGTCCTGTTCGACGAGCACGCGCAGGGCGCGCAGGGAAGCGCGTCGGATCTCCTCGGCCGGGTCCGAGAGGAGGAGGAGAAGGCGGCGCCTGAGAAAGGGGACGGGTCGCTTTTCGAGGAGGGCCAGCACGGCGAGGCGGACGGCGGGATCGTTCCGCGGTCCGAGGAGGGGCCCGAGGGGCCGGAGGAAGGCGAGGGGGGTCTCGTCGGCGACGGAGAGGAGGGTTTCGAGGGCGAGCCGTCGTCGCCACGTTTCCTCGCTTTCGAGGGCGAAGGCGCGGATCACGTCGCGGGCTTCGACGTGGACGTGCCGGGCGAGGACGCGGAGGAGGCGTTCGGTGGTGGGGCGGGGTGCGGCGAGGAGGATCCGCTTCATCACGGGGAAGGCAGCGGGCGTGGATCGGGCGAGCCGTTCGGCGGCGTTCCCGCCGGCGGGCGTGCCGAGCGCCTCGACGAGCCTTTCGACTTCGGGGGGGGGGAGTTCGGGAAGGAGGGGGGCGGCGTCTCCGGGGAGTTCCGGGGAGGCGGGGGAGGGGGCCCGGGGAGCGCGCCGCGGGCAGGCCGGAAGCGCGACGAGTCCCGGGAGAGCGAACAGCAAGAAGAGAGACCTTCGTATCATGGAACGCCTCGAACGTGGGCGCATTATAGGAAGTGAAGGCGGGCGGGGCCATTCGCGGGCGGCGGGAAATCCTGTTGCAAATGAACGTCCTCTTTCGCAGAATTCAGCGTCCCGCGGCGGACACCGGCGTCTCGCCGGGCGGAAAAGGCCCGACATCCTTCCCGTCTGACAGGCAAGCATGGCCACGGTTCGCATCAAGAAAGGCCGGGCGAAACCCCTTTGGAGCCGCCACCCCTGGGTGTTCTCCGGCGCCATTCACCGGACACGGGGGCATGTCAAGCCGGGGGATCTGGTGGAGGTGGAGGACATCTCGGGGAGATTCATCGGCCGGGGGCATGTCAACCCGAACGCCAACATCGCCGTCCGCCTTCTCACCTGGAACCAGACGGAACAGATCGGCTACCGGTTCTTCCGGCAGAAGATCATCAAGGCGATGGAGGCCAGGCGTTCCCTGGGCTTTCCGGCCGTCTCCGACGCGTACCGCCTGGTCCACGGCGAGGGCGACGGCCTGCCGGGATTGCTGGTGGACCGTTTCGGCGACCACCTCGTCGTGCAGGTCACGTCCGTGGGAATGAACGGGTCCCTGGGGGACATCCTCGACGCCCTCGAGGACATCCTGGAGCCGAAGGGGATCCTCGGGCGCGCGGACCCCATCCTGGCCGAGCAGGAGGGCTTCGAGCCGGAGGAGGGCGTGTTGCGGGGAAGCGGTCCCGAGGGACCCGTGATCATCCGCGAGAACGGCCTCTCCTTCGCCGCGGATCTGACGGGAGGGCAGAAGACGGGCTTCTACCTCGACCAGCGGGACAACCGGCTCCGCATCTCGGAGCTGGCGGAAGACAAGCGCGTTCTCGACTGTTTCACCTACACCGGCGCGTTCGCCCTCTACGCGTCGGTGAAGGGGCGCGCTCGCCAGACGTTCGGCATCGAGAGCTCGGCGCCCGCGCTGAAGCTGGCGGAGAAGAACCTGGAGCTGAACGGCAATCCCGAGGTCGTCATCCTGCAGGGCGAGGTCTTCTGGGAGCTGCAGAACCTCGTCAACCGGGGCGAGATCTTCGATCTGGTGATCACGGATCCCCCCACGTTCGTCCTCACGTGGGAGGGGCTGGAAAAGGGCCTGCAGGCCTACAAGGTGCTCAACACGCTTTCGATGATGCTCGTGGAAGAGGCGGGGTTCCTGGTGACCAGCTCGTCGTCGGGGATCGTGGAGGAGGAGGTCTTCGAGCGGCTCTTGATGGACGCCGCCGTGGAGGCCAAGCGGGACCTCCGCATCGTCGAGAGGCGGAGCCAGGCGCTCGACCACCCCGTCAATCCCGCCTGTCCCGAATCCCGCTATCTCAAGTGCTACGTCTGCCTCGTCCTGAAGTGAGAGCGCGAAGCGTTGCGAATCCGGCTACGCCGGTTCCGCGGCCGGGGGTTCCCCCGACGACGGCGGCTCGCCGAGAAACCGCTCCACCTCCTTCAGGTTGAACGCGTCCCCCGCTTCTCCGTAGAGCGCCCGGGCTTCCCCCAGGCTCTCGAACCCCCAGTCCCGGTCGTCGGGCACCAGGCGCACGCGGGTCCGTCCCAGGCCCTCCAGGGCGCTGGCCTCGAGGTTCTTGTCCCCCGCCTCGCGGGCAAGGGCGAGGGAGCGGTTGAAGTGGAAGACCGCGTCCGGGACGTCGCCGCGGTAGAGGTGATGGGCGCCCAGGATCCAGTGCCCCTGCGAGACGTCCACGGGGCTCTTGCCGAGATCCTTGCGGAGCGAGATGATGCGTCGGGCCGCCGACAGTCCCTGGTCGCGGAACCAGGGTGTGGCCTGGAGGCTGTCGCTCCACCACGGGAGGGTGAAGGAGGCGACGTTGAAGAGGATCACGTTTTCCGCCTCCTTGTTTCCCGCGCGCCGGGCGAATTCGACGGCGAATCGCGACAGGGCCAGCACGGCCTCGAGGTCTTTCTTCTCCCAGTGCACGTGGTTCTGGAGGGAGAGGTACCGTTTCAGGATGTCGGTCTCGGTCCCTTCGGATTCCACCAGCGGGGCGATCTCGTCCCGGCGTTCCGACGTCCAAAGCTCCCACACCTTCGAGAGGGCCTCCTTCTCGTCCACGGGTTCTTCCCCCAAAACGGGCCAAAGCCCGGCCATCAGGATGCTGTCGGGACCACTCTACACGAGATCGCCCGTTTTGCAACCGGCCGCTCCCTCCGCGCGGGCCTCTTTCACGGCCTCGAGCCAGCCGTCCCCGAAACGGGCGTCCGGCTCCAGGTAGTGCCCCTCGCTCCATTCGTTGAGGGAGGCGATGAAGACGATCCTCTCCTCGGGCTTCGGGCCGGCGTACCGGATCGCCCTCCCGAGCGCCTCGCGGAAGAGGTCCGGCCGTTCCCCCGTGACGACGGGCCACCAGGGGTACTTCCGCGGTTTTTCCCGGCCGAAATCGGCGGCCCGCGGGGACGCGTCCCATCCCGGCGACACGGACGGGTGGTAGGGAAGGCCCGAGGCCTCCGCCAGCGCGGGCCATTCCTCGGCGCGGCGGGACGCGGTCTCGCGGTAGTCCTGGAGGAAGGGCCCCTTCCAGTACGGCAGGAGGACGTAGTTCGTGACGCTGTCGAATCCCACGTTCCGGACCCTGTCGATGAAGCCGGGCGCCGGCTGGACGGCCGCCAGGTGGAGGCCGGGGAAGCCGAGCCGCTGGACGAGGCGCTTCGCGCGCGCGACGGCCTCGGCCGCGTTCTCCTCGCCGAGTTCCCGGACGAAGAAGGTGGAATCGTAGATGGAGAGGTAGGGCTTGCCGCCGAGGCGGAGGTAGTTCGGCCGGGAGAAGTAGCGCTCGGCCGCATGGCCGACCAGCTGCGAGAAGTCGCGGATGTCGGAATCGACGAGCCGCTCGCCCTGGATCACGGGGAGGTCCGCCCGTTTCACGGGGAGGATGCGCCGGGGCATGCGGTTGGCCCACATCAGGGCGAAGGGCGCGCGATCGCCCTCGGGGGAGGCGAGGAAGCCGTCGTCGAGGGCTTCCTGGAGGACGCGTTTTCCCCGGCACCAGAAGAAACCCCAGACGAGCACGTCGATGCCGTGGGAAAGGGCCCGGGCGAGACGGGGGCCCGCGGAAGCGGGGTCGGCATCGTCGTAGGGTCCGTCGCGGGGCAGGCGGGGCTGGACGTGGCCCTCGAAGCGGGGCCGGGAGGCGTGGACGAGGTCCCACTCGGTGAAGCCCGGCGGGAAGTGGCGGTCCCTCTCCGGACAGGGGTGCCAGCCGGGATAGACGTAGGCGGCGATCTTCATGTCAGGACCGGGAGGCCGGTTGCCCCGCGGGGAGACCGGCCATCATCTTCGAGACGTAGCGTTCTGCGAACGGCAGGATCTTCCGCTTTCAGCCGGAGCCGCGGGGACGTGCAGGGATTGTGGATTGTAGCGGCGGCTCCCTGTTTGCCATTCTGCCAACAAAGCCGCGAGCGGTCAACTTGCCCGGGTTGACCAGCAGGCCGTCAGAAAAATCGCTCTTGGTAAAGCACAGCCACACGGGTTACGGGTACCAGGTTGCAGACAGCGCTCCGAAGGCACCAAGGCACGAAGAAAGGGAACCGGGCTGGAGGGCGAGCCTCTCCTCCTTCGCTTGCAGGTGGTTGCGAGAGCTACGGAGGACCCTCGCCCTCCAAAACAGATCCAGCGAAAGCCCCCAAAAGAATCGGGCTTTCGCCTCGCTTGACGTGGAACGGTAGGAGAATCGAGCGCCA
>CAZDSO010000071.1:0-22068 GCA_964508045.1 uncultured Planctomycetia bacterium
CTGACGGTCCGCTACGGAGAAAAGGCCATCGGGAAGTACGCTCCTGACCTCTTGATCGATGAAAAAGTCATCGTCGAGGTGAAAGCAGCGAAATCCCTGATTTCCGCATACGAGTTGCAGCTGACACGATACCTGAATGCCACGGGCATCGAAGTTGGTCTGCTCCTGAATTTTGGAAGTCCAAAACCGCAGTTCCGAAGGCGATTCGTTTCAGCATCCGGTGAAGCGATCCGATCTTCTACCGATCAGGTTGATCAGGAAGCTCAGCTCACCCTGGAAGGCATGGTCATGGGCACGCCTGCCTACATGCCCCCGGAGCAGGCCGCAGGACGCGTCGGGGAGATCGACGAGCGATCGGACATCTTCAGTCTCGGCGCGATCCTCTACGAGTTGCTGACCCTCCGACCTCCCTTCGAGGGCGACACCGTCCAGCAGGTGATTTTCCATATCCTGTCCAAGGAGGCGGCTCCGGCGCCGTCGTCGAGAATCTCCGAACTGAGGGAAAGGCGCGCAGCACAGAGGAAGACGGAGGCGGCGCCGCTCGAGGACATCCCGCCGGAGCTCGACGAGATCGTTCTGCGGGCCCTATCCAAGGAGAAGGCGAAACGCTACGCGACGGCGCGGGACCTGTCCGAGGACCTCCAGCTCTTCCTCGAAGGCGAGAAGGAGCGCGCGCGAAATCACGAACTCGCCGAGGCCAAGGTGAAGGAAGGGAAGGCCCGCGTCGGCGAGATGGAGACCCTCCGGGCCGATCTGAAAAAAAAGAAAGAGGAGATCGAACAAAACGGGAAGAAGGTCAAGACATTCTGGCCCACCAGGGACAAGGAGCCCTTCTGGGCCCTGGAGGACGAGGCGGATCGCCTGCAGCGCGAGATCGTGCACGCGTTCACCGAGGCGGGGAACCGGTTCCAGGAAGCCCTGGGGTTCGAACGCGAGAACGCCCACGCCCGCGCTGCGATCGCCGACCTCTACTGGGACCGGTTCCTGCGGGAGGAAGAAGGCGGGGACGAGGCCGAACTCCTCCACTGCGAGGAGATGGTCCGCCAGTACGACGACGGGAGGTACGCTGCGCGCCTCGAGGGCGACGGGACGCTGTCCGTCTCGACGCGATGCTTCCCCTGCCGGTGCCTCACCGAAGGCCGGTGGGTCGAGCCGGACGAGATGGACGTTCTCGGATACCGCCCCTTTTCCGGCCGCGCCATGGACGGCACGACCTATGCCGAAGGCCTGCCCGAACTCGAGCCGCGGGAACCGATCCGGTTGCGGACGCACGGCGCTTCATGCGAAACGACGCCGCTTCAGGACGTCGATGTCTGGCTCTTCCGGTTCGAGGAGAAGCACCGGATTCTCGTCCCGTGCAAGCCCGCGCGGCCTGATCCACCTGATGCCGCTCCGCGGCAACCTGATCACCCTGATCAGAACGGGCGCGCCGGGGGTCGAACAAAGCCCTCAGACGTTCCTGTCGGAGAGGTGCTGGATCGGCTTTATGACCCTGCTTCCCCCTACCGGCCCACGGAAGGGTTGTATCTCGGCAAGACGCCGATTCCCTCCTTCCGGATCCACATGGGCGCCTACCTGCTCGTCCTCCACAAGGAGGGATTTCATCCCGTCCGGCGTCCCGTCCACATCGGACGGTCGGCCGAGAAGGACGTGAACGTCACCCTCCATCGCGAGGGCGAGATTCCCGAGGCGTTCGTCCAGGTGCCCGAAGGGGCGTTCTTCTTCCAGGGCGGCACGGTGGACCGCTTCGCCGAATCTCGGATGCTCATGCATGCCGACGGGTTCTTCCTCGGCAGATACCCGGTCACGTGCCGGGACTACCTTGCGTTCCTCAACGACCTGGCTTCCCCTGATCGACCGGATGCCCCTTCGCGGCAAGCGGATCGACTTGATTGGAGAGCGCTCCTGGGTCCAGCCGAGAGGCGTGTGCCGCGGGAGGCGAAAGGAGCCGGGCCGTACTGGCCCGTGACGGAAGACGGGAGGTACGCGATCCCGACGGAGCGCTGGCTCGCGCAAGCCCCCAAGGGCCTGCGGGAACAGGTGCGGCGGCTTTCCCAGACCCATGTGGACTGGGAGGAAGATTGGCCCGTCTACGGCGTCTCCTGGGAGGATGCCGTGGCGTTCGGCGTCTGGTTCAGCCGGAAGAGGAACATCCTTGCAGGGCTTCCCCACGACATCCTCTGGGAAAAAGCAGCCCGGGGCCCGGACGGCAGGATGTTCCCCTTCGGGCACCGTTTCGATCACCGGTACGCGAACGTCCTGGGAAGCCTGGAAGAACGGGCGAGGCCCTCTCCGGTGCACGCCTTCCCCGAGGACGAGGGTCCCTTCGGCGCCCGGGGCCAGGCCGGGAACGCCGGAGAATGGTGCATCAACGCCGCGTTCAACGACGGCCGGCGCCTGATGCGGGGCGGGTCCTGGATGCATTCCTGGGTGAGCGCACACGCCGTGCGCCGCTGGGCGAATTTCTCCGTCTACGTCGCCCCCAACATCGGGTTCCGCCTGGCCGTCTACCCCTCGGCTTCGACCTTCTCGACACAGAGAACGCCCGATCCCTGATCGACATTTTACCGATCCGCGTAAATCCCAAACCCCAAATCCCAATGAACTCAAAATCCCAAATCCCAACACCCGATCCACAGTTCCTGAGTTCCAGATTCGATATTTTCTTTGCTTCCTTCGTGTCCTTCGTGAACTTCGTGGTGAAAGAAGCGCCGCGATTCGTTTTCCGAGATATCGACATCTGCGGTCTTTTCTAGGGCCTGCTGGGCGGTCCGCATACACATAGGGGTCGGACCGCGCGAGCATACCGCTCACGGACGTTCGCGGCTGTGCTGTCAGCACAGTTCCAACCCCCGAATGCAATCTGAAATCCCTACGCGTCCCCGCTCCTCCGGCTGAAATCTACAATCCCAGAATTCCTGAATTCGTCAATCCCGAATCCCTAATCCCCCGGCTCTCGCTTCTTCTCCGGCTTGACGCGAACGGGCGCGGCGGGCTCGAGCTGTTCCGGAAGGTCCGCGCGGCTCTTCCGCCACCAGCTCTTCAGCGAACGGATCAGCGCATCCCACCGGCCCGGGCCCGGATCGTCCACCGTGCCGGCGATGTTCAAAAGCGCCTCCGCCGCCTCCCCCTGTACACGGTCCTCCGGGTCGTCCAGCGCGTCGAGAAGCGCCTTCACCGCCTTTTCGGCCCGCATGTGGCCCAGGATGCGGGCGGCCCACATCCGTACGTCCTTCTCCCCGTCCAGCCGGAGGAAACCCACGAACATGGGATAGGCCTTCTGCGCCTCGAATTCCCCGTGCAGCTTCTCCCGGTCCTCGGCGAACGGCGTCTCCGACAGCGCCACGAGCCCCTTGAAACCCGTCTTCCGCGTCGCGGGATCCGCGTCCACAGTCAGATCCAGAAGAAAATCCGCCGTCGCCAGGACCCCCTGGCTGGCCAGCAGCTCGATCACGTCCAGGATCTTGTCCCGGTACGCCTCGTCCTCCGCCTCCGCGTACGCCTCCTTCAGGCCCGCCACCCCGAACGCCCCGTCCCCGCCCAGCTCCGCGAACTGCGAGGCCAGATCCGTCGCGCGGCTGTCCTCCTTCTTCAGATCCTCCAGCAGGGCCTTGCGCCTCTTGCGGTCCTCGGCCGAGATCCAGCCGTGCCGGCGCAGGACGCGCTCGATCATCCCGACCGCGAACGCGTCCTCCCACCCGAGGATCTCCTTGAGCCTGGGCGCGTACCGCACGATGCCGTTTTCGTCCTTGCGGGGAAGCAGCGCGGACAGAAGCGGGACCGCCTCCGGCCCCAGCGCGTACAGGTCGGCCTCCGCCTTCTCGGCCGCGCCGGCGCGCTCCTCGTAGGGGAGTTTTTGGAGGTCGCGGACGCGGAAGAGGATCTCGAGGATCTTCCCCTCGAGCGTGTCCGCGTCCACGGACTCCCCGCCCGGTTGGGTCCCCGGCCCGGCGCCCCCGTTCTCCCCCTCGCCCCCGTAGGGAGAGCCCTCGAGCCTGTCCGGCAGTTCCACCTCTCCCGAGATCTCCACCGTCTCGCCGGATTCTCCCGGCGGCTTCGGCCGGACGCGGACCGGTGCGGACGGCTTCAGCTGCGGGGGCAGCTTCGAGCGATTCGACCGCCACCAGGACGAGAGCGCTCTCACCAGGGCGTTCCAGCGTCCCGGCCCCGGGTCCTCCACCGAGCCCGCGATGTTCAGCAGCGCGTCCGCAGCCTCCCCCTGCACCCGGTCCTCGGGATCCTCCAGGGCCTGGACCAGCGCTTCCGCGGCCTCTTCGACGCCGAGGTTTCCGAGGATGCGGCCGGCGTACATCCTGACGTCCTTGTCGTCGTCGAGGCGTAAAAAGCCCACGAGCATGGGATAGGCCTTCTGCTTCCGCAGGATGGCGTCGATCGATCCGCGCTCGTGCTTCTTCCAGTCCTCGAGGAAGAAGGGGTCCTCCGGGGGGCGCGTGAGGGACATCAGCCCGCGGAACCCGACCTCGCGCGCGCCGGCGTCTTCGGCGACCGTCAAGTCCAGCAGGAAGCCCGTGGTCTCCAGCACGCCCTGGCTGGCCATGAGTTCGATGACGTCGAGGATCTTGCGGCGGAAGTCGGGCGTCCCGGCCGTCTCGAAGGCCTGCTTCAGGCCCTCCACGCCGTAGCGTCCCTCCAGCCCGAGCTCGGCGAACTGGGAGGCCAGCTCGGTGGGGCGGCTGTCCTTCTTCTCGAGATCCGCGAGGAGGGTTTCCCGGCGCTTTCGGTCCTCCTCGGACACCCATCCGAGTTTCTCCATCACGCGCTTGAAGAGGGAAGCGGCTTCCCAGTCCTCGCGGTCCAGCAGCGCGCGCAGTTTCCCGGAAGGGCGGAGGATGCCGTGCTCGTCGTGACGAGGGATCAGCGGCTCGAGAAAATGGACCACGCTGGGGCCCAGGTCCAGCAGGTCCGCCTCGATCTTCCGCCAGGCGGGTTTCTGCTCCTCCCGCGGGAGCTCCGGAAGGTCCCGGATGCGGACCAGGATCTCGACAACCTCGTCCCTGAGGATCTCCTCCTCCGTCTTCGGCTCCTCCCCCGGGTCCGGCGGCTCGGCCTCTCCCGCCCAGAGCGCGCCTCCGGCGAAGAGAACGCCGAGGACCAGCATCGTCGCACATCGCATGGCAGCTTCCTCGAAGACCGGCGAGTCCTGTCATCCCTGCGTCCGGGGGCACCGGGCGTCCGGCGGCGCCGTCCCCAAACCCCGCGCCCACGGGGGCTTCCGGCCCCCCGTCTCCTCCGACGCCATTATAGACGTGGTCGCAGACGGGTCAAGGCGAGCGGGCGGATGTGACGGAGTTGAGACACGGAATCCAGGTCACCCCGTATTCCGGGGGGAAAGATCCCTTCGTGTCCTGAGCCGCGTCGCCGAGGTTCGCCGGCAAGATGCCCGCGTGTCCATCCGGCGCTCACGTCGAGGCCAGGGCGCCCCGCGCCATCTGCCCGAGCGCCTGGAGCCCGAACTTTCGAAGCGAAAAGAAACGGAGGAGGTTCGCCACCGAGCGGCGGTTTCTCAGGTAGAACGAGAGGTAGGCCCGGCCGAGCCACATCTGGAGCTCGAGCCGGGAGATGGAGGGATGCTCGAAGACCGCGTGAATGGAATCGTACTTCCGCCAGTTCCTTTCCCGGATCCGGTCCCGGAGATCGTCGTAGAGGGCCGTGCCGGGGTAGGGGGTGAGGAGCGTGAACTGCGCCGTGTGCGTGTCGAGTTCGCGGGCGAAGCGGATCGTGGTCCTCAAGTCCCCGCGGGTCTCCTCGGGCGCGCCGAGGATGTAGCTGGCCAGGACCTCGAAGCCGTTTTGCTTCAGGAAGGAGACCGCCTTTCGCGCCTGGTCGGGCCCGATCCCCTTTCCGAACCTTTCCAGCACGCGCGCCGTCGGCGATTCCACGCCGATGAAGATCGACCGCCCCCCCGCCTCGGCCATGCGCCGGACCATGTCGGGGTGGCGCGCGATCGTGTCCACCCGGGAGAAGCACCACCACCGGACGTCCAGGCCCTTCGACAGGATCCCGTCGCAGATCGCCTCCACCCGCCTCGGCGAGAAGGTGAAGTTGTCGTCCATGAAGCAGACGGCGCGGAACCCCAGGTCCTTCACGACGTGCTCCACCTCCTCGACCACGCTCCCGGCGCTGCGCGCGCGCCACCGGGCGCCGTCGAACCGCGTGGAGGAGCAGAAGCGGCAGGCGAACGGGCAGCCGCGGCTCGTGTGGAGGGGGGTGATGGGGCGGCCGTGCATGCGGGCGCGATCGTAGCGGCCGAGGTCCACGAGGTCGCGGGCGGGAAAGGGCAGGGCGTCCACGTCGAGGATGCGCGGCCTCTCCCCCGTGTCCAGCACGCCTCCCTCCGCCGGCAGGATGAGGCCGGGGACCGACGACGGATCCGAGCCCGAGGCCCAGGCCTCGAGGAGCGCGGGAAAGCTCGCCTCGCCTTCTCCCCTCACCACCGCGTCCACCGCCCCCGTGGCGAGGATCTCCTCCGCCATGAAGCAGGGGTGCGGACCGCCCATCACCACGCGGCAACCGGCGCGCTTCGCCTGGCGCGCCAGGGCGAGCGCCCGATCGATCCGCGTGGTGTCGCTGTGGATGCCCGCGACGTCGGCGTCCCCGAACGGCACCGGACGCCGGTCCACCGACCGGTCGATCACGCGCACCTCGTGGCCGCGCCTCCGCGCCGCCGCCGCGACGTAGAGGAGGCCCAGCGGCGGCAACAGGAACCCCACGACGCGGAACGCGCCCCGGGAAGACGGGTTGACGAGAAGGATCTTCATCGCACGAAGACGCAGAGCCAGGCGTCAGTCCTTGATCTCGAAGACGTCCTCGTCGAGTTCGGGATTGATCTCCATCTCCTCGGCGTCGAAGAGGAACTCCTGCCAGTCGCCGCGCCGGTCGACGAGCCTCACCTTCGTCCCGAGCGCGTCGCCGGGCCGCAACCACACGAGGATCCGCTTGATCCATTTCCGGATCTTCTTCGCCTTGGGGACCAGTTCCAGCTTCGCGGCGTAGTCGGGCGGCCTCTCCTCCCGTTCCTCCTCGTCCTCGTCCTCCCGGGGCTCCCACGCCTCCTCTTCGGACAGGGGAAGGCGGCGGACGAGGTAGTGGTCCAGGATGGTGCTCACGGGGCGGCCGAGCACCCAGATCTCGGACGGCCGGACGCCCCCCTGCGAGGGGTCTCGGCGCTTCACCTCGCCCGTCTCCTGGTCGAAGAAGACGACCTCCTCTTCCGTGAAGAGGACCTTCGACCGGAAGGGTTCCTTCGTATCGAAGAGGACCTTCATCCCCTTCTTGGGGCCCTCCTTGCGGATGGTGAGGACGCCCCGCGATTTCCTCAGCCGCTTCGAGATCCGCACCTTCCGGCGCTGGCGGTAGGGCGTCGTCAGGGAGCGGAGGGTCCCGTGTGTCTCGTCCATGCGCTCGAGGATCTTCCGCGTTTCCGGGTCCAGTTCCTGCTCCTCCTCCGCCTCCGCCGCGCCGTCCTCCGCCTCCGCCGGCGCGGGAGCCGGAGGGGGTCCGCCGGCTTTTTCGCCCGCGCGGGCCGGGCCCGGCGCGCATGCCGCGGCCAGGATCGCGACGACGGCGAGAAGGGCGGGGGGCGGGAGGAAGGGGCGTTTTCGGATCGTCATGGTCCGGGCCTCCCGTTGTCGCTTCCCTGTCCCGCGAGCCAGGAGGGGTAGAAGTTGTACCACTGGTCCGGAAAGCGGGCGATCACCTTCTCGAATTCGCGGGCGAGATCCTCGGTCCGCGCCCGGACGACGGCGTCGCGTCCGTCGCGCCCGGGGTTGGCCACCAGGATGGGTTTTCCGGTGAAGGCCTCGTACATGCCCGAGCGGTGGACGACGAAGGAGGGGATCATGGGCGCCCCGGTGAGCTGGGCGAGGATCGCGGGGCCGGAGGGCACGGCGAAGGGATGTCCGAAGAAGTCGACGGTGACGGGGCTGTCGGACGAGGAACGGTCGCAGAGCATGGCCACGATCTCGTTTCTCCGCAGGGCCTTGAGGATGTCCAGCATCTGGAGGGGCCCTTCCTCTTTTCCCACGTAGACGTGCCGGATGCCGAGCCTCTCCCGAACGGCCTCGCGCATCTGGACGGTGGCCTGGTCCGGGGCCACGAAGGAGACGACGTTGAGCGGGAAGCCCTGGGCGCGCAGGAAGGCGCCGCCCAGTTCCCAGTTGCCGAAGTGGGGCGTGACCAGCAGCACGCCGCGGCCGCGCGCGAGGGCGCGCTCGAAGACCTTCGTTCCCGAGAACCGGCGGAACAGGGGGGGAATGTCCTCGAGACGCAAATCGGCCATCGCCATGAAGTCCACGAGGTAGCGGGCGTAGTTGTGGAAGGTCTGGAGGATGAGGCGGGACACGCGTTCGGGGGTGAACGATCCCCGCCCCACGCGGACCAGGTTGTGGCGAAGCACGCGGCGGGTCTTTCGCATGGCGAACGCGAGAACCGATCCGAGACCCACCGCCAGCCCGTGGTTGATGCTGCGCGGCACGATCCGCGTGAAGACGCTGATGGGGTTGAGGAATCCGATCCGGTGGGTCCGGTTGACGTCCCACGACCAGGCGGGCGCGGGGGTCCAGAACGCCTCTTTCGCGGACGCGACGACGGCGGTGCCGGCCGCCGCCTTCCCGGCCGCGCCCGCCGGCGCGGGGCCGGGAAAGAGGGTGGGCACCGCGCCGAGGCCGACGGTCTCGCGCGCGGGCTTCTCCAGGCCGTCTCGGGTCTTGTCGTCAGTTCGTTCCATCCATCGGCAGGATAGCAGGCCTCCAGGGCTTCCTCAACGCCCGGGTTGCGTCGGGGGTCGGTGTCTCACCGGCCCGGGCCGTGGCGGCCGCTCCTTCCGGGCCGCCACGGGGGTTCGGTCCGCACGGTTTCGAGAGCCCTGAGGAGTTTCGCGCGGGACGAATGCGGCCTTCGCCGGGAGAAGGCGGGCAGGCCGAGAAGGACGGAGCCGGCGCACAGGCAGACGGCGGAGAGGGCGACGAGGGATGCGTGGAGCGCGTTGAAAGGCACGAGGAAGGCGAGGACGAGTCCGGCCAGGGGAACCGCGGCGATCGCCAGGGCGGCGACGGGGGAGAGCCGGTCGCGGCGGGCTTCGGGGATGCTCGTGCCGCAGTGGCGGCAGAACACGGCGTTCGGCAGGACGGGATTCCGGCAGACGGCGCAGGGGATCGCGGGTTTTCGTTCGAGGTTCATCATGCACCTCCAGCCGTTTGAACTTGCAAAAGCGATGCCAGCCGTCGCGCGTCCGTAGAGCCGGGGGGCGACGGCGACGCAGGGACGAGGGCTCGAAGCCGGGAAGGGGAGAAGGACGAAACCCGGCGGGATCGCGCTTCCGGCCGTCGGGGGGGGCGGCCCGGTCCGTCCGTGTCCCCTTCCGGAAACGGGTTGTCCCCGGAGGGAAACGCGTGGGCGGGGCCGGAAGGACGCGGCGGTCCCTTGACAGCTTTCTTTCCGGTCCCCTACCATCCTTGCGAAAGGAATTCCCCTTCGAGGCGGGGGGGGACCTAAGCTCATGTGGATCCCCTTCTTGAAGCCGAAGCCCTCCGCCGGAAACGGCGTACGTCGGCAGATGCCCGAGGAAGTGCGGGCGCTGTCCAGGGCGTGGGCGCCGCTGAGCGGCCGGATCGCCGGTCTGACGCAGGCGCTGGAGAAGGAATTCCGTTTCGGTCAGAGCGTGATCGCGCTGGACGGGAAGTACCGGCTGGGCGGCAACCTGAAGGGGGGGAGCTCCGCCATGTGGATCCCGGCGGAGCGGGAGGCTTTCGAGGCGTACCGTGCGTGGCGGGAGAGGGACGGCATGCCGCGGGTGAAAGACCGCCGTGCGTTCAAGCGACTGCGCAGGATCTGCTCGTCCCACGGGGTGCGGTTGCTCAACGGATCGTGGTCGGGCGAGGAACAGGAGACGAGGAACTTCAGCGAGAAGCGCGGGACGGTCTACCGGCTGACGCGCGATGTCTTGTCCTGCCTTCCCGCGACGCATCTTTCCCGGCCGCAGTTCGAGGTTCTCCAGCTGGGAGGGTGGGGCCCGGACGGCGCGAAGGCCTCGGCGTATGAGGACGGCAAGGTGATGATATACGATTTCGCCCTGAACGGGGCGAGGCGGACCTTCCTGGGCCTTTTGCTTCACGAGCTGGGTCACGCCCAGGAGGCGGCGTTTCCGGATTCCGTCCGCGGCAGGTTGAAGGAGGCGTACGAGCGGATCGCGCGGGCGGGGGCGGTGATGGGCGTGGACTTTCTGGTGGACGCCCAGGCGCGGAAGTTGTACCAGCTCCGTTTTTTCGAGGAGTTCGCGGCGGAGACGTACATGATCTACACGTCCCAGGGGGGGGAGCTCCGGGCATTCATGGGGCGTCAGACGGAGAAGGTCGCCCGCGCCTGGAGGCGGGTCTACGACGAATACAAGGCGGCTTTCGGGGGAGTGGAATACCGATGACGTCCGGAAATCTTCCGCAGGGTTCGGCGGGCGAGGTCGTCTGGTCGCCGTTGGAGGGCGGCGGGGCGGTGGCCCGGGTGCGCGGCTTTTTCGACGACAGCTGCACGCGGGCGCTGGAGCGGCACGCTTCCTCGCTGTCCGAGGGGTCGCCGCTGGTGCTGAACCTGAGCGCGGTGTCCTACCTTTCCTCCTCCGGCATCGGGGAGATCGTGCACCTGGCCTCGCGGTTCCCGCTGGCGCTGGCGTCCCCGTCCGAGGCGGTGGTCCACCTGCTCACGCTGGCGGAGGTATGGCCGGTTCTGGACGTGGGCGGTTCCGAAGAAGAGGCCTTGACGCTCACGAGGCAGAAATGTTGAACCCCCGCGGTTCAAGACGGAAATCGGGGACGCGCATCCGCAAGGAGACGGATTCGAATTCCCCCTCCAAGTCGGGGCGCCTTCGGAAGTCGTCCAAGATCGCCAAGACCAAGTCGATCATGAAGAAGGCGGCGCGGCTGAACCTCGATGACCCTTTTCGCCAGGGCGCCGTGATCGATCTTCCGGCCCGGGGCGAGGCCATGTTCACGGGGGATCTGCACGGGGCCAAGGACAACATGAACCGGATCATCGAGATCGCCGATCTCGACACGTTCCTCGACCGCCACCTCATCATCCACGAGGTCGTGCACAACATCCAGTTCGGGCTGATCGACCGGGACATCTCCTTCCGCGTGCTCGAGCGGGTGGCCCAGCTGAAGATCGATTATCCCGACCGCGTCCATGTCATCCTCGGCAACCACGAGTTGAGCGAGCTCACGGGCAAGAAGATCGTCAAGGAAAACCACATGCTCAACAAGATGTTCGCCGAGGGGATCAAGTCCACCTACGGGGAGGCCGCCCGGGAGATCAAGCTCTCCTACAACAAGTTCTTCAAGAGCCTCCCGCTGGCGGTGCGGACGCACAACGGCGTCTTCTTCAGCCACTCCACCCCGGCCCTCAAGCACATCAAGGGTTTCGACGCGCGGGTCTTCCGCCTCGAGGGGGAGGTCACCGAGCAGCGGATGAACACGCACATCGAACGGCTGACCTGGGGGCGGGACTTCAGCCAGGACGCCGCCGACGCCTTCGCCAGCCTGGTCGAAGCCGAGATCCTCATCGTCGGCCACGAGGCCTGCGCCAAGGGATTCAAGGTGCCCAACACCCGCCATATCATCCTCGACTGCAAGGACGAACACGCCAGCTACGTCCTGGTCCCGCTCGCCATCCCGGTCGAACACGCCGACCTCGTGCGCCGGATCCGCCGCGTCAATCCCCTGAAGAACAACGAGGGATGACGGGCCGCCACGCGGGGGGGCGCCCCCGCTTTTTTGCGCACGGAGATCTCGGAGGGATTCGGGATTGCGAATGAAGGGATTTTCGATTGTAGCGGCGCCGTGCTGCCCACAGCACCACAGCCCGGCGGCATCCGCGGTGAGAGTCCTCTCGCTGTGGCGCGGCCGCGCTGCTCCGGAATCCCTCGATCTCATCTCGCGTCCACGCTCACCTTGCACGCGAACGCCCGCTTGGGATCGACGCATGACGCCGCGTGCGTCACGAGGAAGCGGACGCTGCGGGCCGGGACGTCCTTGTAGCGGGTCCGGCCGTTGACGGTGATGCGGACCTCCTCGTCGAGATCGACAAGCCGGTCGGAGAGGTAGAAGGCGAGGCGCGAGAGGCCCCGGGCGGTGACGCGGATCCGGTTGCCGTCTTCGATCTCGGCGGTGACGCCGGGCGTCTTTGCGCGGATCCACTCGACGTAGCGCTCCCGGAGTTCCCACTCATCTTTCGGCCGTCGTTTCAGCGGCACCTGTTTCCGCTTGTAGGGGTCGAAGGGGGTGCCGCGGAACCTCTCGATCTCGAGCCAGCAGGCGCGGGCGTGCTCGAGGCGGTTGACGTGGTGGACGATCTTCTTCGGGTAGAGGTCCCGTCGCTTGTTCTCGACCCATTCGAGAAAGCGGTCGTCCTCTTCCGGCACGACGTCGTGGGCGAGCTCGGGGAAGTCCTTGACGCGTGCGGTGCCGCCGGCCTCGTTGATCCACTGCGCGGCGCGGTGGATGTTCCAGACGAGCAGGGGGTCGTCCTCGAGCCCGGCGTAGGTGAAGACGGGGAGGTGGAGGAGGTTGTCGACGTAGCCGAAGTTGATGATGCGCGGCCCCCCGATGGTGGCGTAGAGGGCGCAGAAGCGGTCCGCGTAGAGCATGCCGGTCTCCCAGGCGCCGTGTCCGCCCATGCAGCAGCCGGCGAGTACGACGCGGTCGGTGTCGACGTTGTAGAGCCGTTTCATCTCTTCCAGGGCGGAGAGGGGGTTGGAGCGCTCGGGCTCGGTGGATCCCCAGCCGGTGGAGGCGTTCTCGGTATGGGCGAAGGGCGCGCAGAGGAGCCAGCCGTGTTTCTCGGCGTGGGGTCGGTACCAGGGCATCATCGCACGTCCGGTGCCGGCGTGTCCGTGCATCATGATGAGCAGCGGCCACTTCTTGCCGGGCTCGTAGTCCTCGGGCGCGAAGACGCACATCTTCGTTTTCTCGCCGTCTTCCGCGACGGTGAAGGTCGTCTCGAAGGAGCCGGTGCGGGCGTCCGGGGTGCCGGTGGGAATCTCGGCGAGGACGGTCTCGAAGACGCCGAAGGGGACCTCGTCTTCCAGTCCTTCGAGGCGATCCAGGGCTTTTTCCCATCCTTCGGGCCACCGGAAGAAGGCGACCCGCATGTCCGTCCGGAGGGTCTCGAGGGTCTTTTCGTTTTGCGGGTCCTCGATCCACGCGGAGGCGTCGTCCGCGGCCTGCGCGCCTGCGGCGAGCGCGAGCAGCGCGAACCCTGCGATGGTGATGTCGAGCGGAATTCTCACGTCGTCTCCGGATCCTGCGGGAGGGGCCTGCCGGATTATAGCGGATGAAGGGATCTCGGATTGCATGGGAAGGGATTTCAGGTTTCAGATCCCCACTCAATCACTCAACCACCCACCGACTCAACCACCCGGCTTCAAGGCCACCCACTCACCCGACCACGGGATCCTCTGCACCCTTCGCGAGCCATTCGCGCTGTGGCTGTTTTGAATGGGCGCGGGCTGACGTTCGTCGTGAGCCACGAAGACGAAGTCGGAGTGGCGGAGCAGCGCGGAACCTCACGTGCGGACCGCCGGCTTCCAGCCCGCAGCAGCGCGGAATGATGCTTTCAACACCAAGGCGCCAGCAAGTCAGCAGGCACACAGGTACGCAATCAGGTTGCTCAGGGGCTGAAATCTCCAGTCCAAAATCAACAATCTACAATCTACAATCACTTTCGCCCTTCGCCCTTCGCCCTTCGACCCCCTCTCCGATCTCCGCGATCTCTGCGGTGGGATCCTTGCCGGGATCAACTTGGGGGTGGACAAACGCCGCGGGATCCAGTTTCTTGAAAGACGCCGTCCCGGGACCGGGGAGGGGGCGGCAGCGGTTGACCGGAACGTCCCCGGCGTGGTCCCCGAATCCTGGTCTGTCGATATGGGCGAGTCCGGCTCGAGTGCGGATGAACTGATCGCGGAGCTGCGCGACGCCGTATCGCGGTCCCCGCGGGACGTCGGCCTGCTGGCCGGTCTGGGTGACGCCCTGCTGGACGCCGGCCGGACGGAGGACGCGGGAAAGGCCTATCAGCGCGCCGTGAAGATCTCGCCGGCGCACGCCAAGGCGCTGTTCGGTCTCGGGCGCGTGGCGGCGAGGAAGAAGGATTTCAAGGCGGCGGTCTCCCTCTTCCGCCAGGTCGCGCGGGCCCATCCGCAGTGGGCGCCCCTCTACTACCACTGGTCCGCCGCGCTTCGGGGTCTCGGGGACGTCGAGACGGCGCGGCAGATGCAGCAGCGCTATCTCGATCTCAGCTTGAAGGCGGTGAAGGAGCGGAACAAGCGCGCGGCGTCCCTGATCGCGGGGAACCGCTTCGAGGAGGCCCTGAAGGAGTTGAAGCTGGCCAAGAAGGCGTCGCCGCGGAGCGCCATCACGCATGTGAACATCGGCGCGGCGCTGAAGGGCCTGGGGCGGGCGAAGGAGGCGCGCACGTTCTTCAAGAAGGCGGTGGATCTGGGCCCGGACCTCTTCGAGGCGCGCTACAACCAGGGTTTGCAGCTCTTTTCGGACGGGCGCTACGAGGAGAGCCTCGAGCACTTTCTCAAGGCCGCGGCGCTCAAGCCGGAGGATCCCTTCTCCCGCAACGCGGCCGGCAACGCCCTGGTGCGCCTCCACCGCCACGGGGAGGCCCGCGAGGCCTTCCTCGAGGCCACGGAACGGAAGCCCGACTTCGCCGAGGCCTGGAACGGCGCGGGCGAGGTGATGATGGCCGAGGGACGGATCGATGAGGCGGAGGCCTACTTCCGGGACGCCGTCGACTTCAAGCCCCGGTTCCTCCGCGCCCGGATGAACCTCGGCGCGGCGTTGGAGGCGAAGGGGGACGATGATTCCGCCAGCCTCGAGTACCAGGAAGCCGTCCGGATCGATCCGGCGTTCGCTCCCGCCTACATCAAGCTCGCCCGCCAGGAGATCGACCGGGAGGATCCCGAGGCCGCGGCCGACCTCCTGGAACCCGTCCTGGAAAACCATCCGGACAATCCCACCCTCTACTTTCTCCTCGGCCGCGCCTACCTCGAGACGGGACGCACCCAGGAGGCCGTCTGGGCCGCCTCCCAGGCGACCGACCGGAAAGCCGACTACTTCGAGGCCTGGCGCCTGCTCGCCGAGGCGAGGCTTTCCATGGGCGACGGCGACGGCGCCGTCGACGCCCTGAAGGCGGCCGAGGCCCTCGATCCCGGCGACGTCCGCGTCCCGAGACGCCAGGCGGAGGTCCTCGCGGCCTACGAGAGGAAGGAGGAGGCGGAGTCGGTCCTGGAGACCCTGCTGGGGGCGCATCCCCACGACCTGGAGGCGGCCCGGATGCTCGGTACCCTGCGACGCGACCGGGGGGACGAGGCCGGGGCGCTGGAAGCGCTGGAGACCGCCCTCCGCGCCGCCCCCGACGACCCCCGGCTCTTCGAGGAGATCGGAGAGATGTACCTCTCGCTCGGCCGCTACGACCAGGCCATCGCCCGCGCCGACGGCGCGATCGGATCGGGCGGCGACGGGCCCGGCGTGCGCATGATCCGCGGGAAGGCCTACATCGGCCTGGGAGAGACCGAACTCGCCCAGAACGAGTTCATGATGGTCACCTATCTCGATCCCGAGCGCGGGGAGGCCCGCGTGGAGCTGGGCAAACTACTGGTGCGTATGAACCGCTTCGAGGAGGGCGCGACGGAGATCCAGGCGGGCCTCGCCCTGTGCAGCCGCGAGGAGCCGGTGGAGGGGCTGTGCATGCTGGGCAAGGCTCTCGGCGAGACCGGGCGCCTCGACGACGCCCGGGAGGTCCTCGCCCGCGCCCTGGAAAAGGATCCGGGACACGGCGGCGCCCACAACATCCTCGCTGGCGTCAGTTTCGCCTCCGGAGACGCTTCCAGCGCGTGGACCCACGCGGGACTCGCCGCCGAAGGCGGCCATCCCGTCGACCCCGCCCTCTCCGAGCAGATCCGCAAGGCGCTCGGCAACTGAGAGACTGTGAAACAATCCCTGCTTCCGCTCGCGACAGCGATCGATAGAGCAGGTGGAGGAATCCGCCCTGGCCCAAGATCAGGGGATTTCCGGCCGCCGCGCCGCTTGTCCCCGCCGTTTCCGTCCGGTAAGGTGATGCCGTCCCACACGATCAGGAAAGGACGGGTATGAAGCGAGAGACCTGGCTTGTGACGGGGGGATGCGGGTTCATCGGGACGAACTTCGTCCGGCGGACGCTGAAGCGCCGGGAAGACGTGGACGTGGTGAACCTGGACCTGCTGACCTACGCGGGAAACCTGGAGAACCTCGCCGACCTCCTCGACGATTCCCGGCACCGTCTCGTGCGGGCGGACGTGTCCGACGCCCGGGCCGTCGAGGCGGTCTTCGCCCCGGGCGTGGACCGGGTGATCCACTTCGCGGCGGAGAGCCATGTGGATCGCTCCATCCACGATTCGACGCCGTTCATCCGGACCAACGTCCAGGGCACGCAGGTGCTTCTGGACGCGGCGCGGCGCCACGGGGTGAGGAAGTACGTCCAGGTCTCCACGGACGAGGCCTACGGGTCGCTGGGACCGGAGGGGAGGTTCACCGAGGAGAGCCCGCTGCAGCCCAACTCCCCCTATGCGGCGAGCAAGACGGCCGCGGATCTCCTCGTGCGGGCGGCCTTCCAGACCTTCGGCCTTCCCGCGACCGTGACCCGCTGCTCGAACAACTTCGGCCCCTACCAGTTCCCCGAGAAGATCTTTCCCCTCTTCATCACCAACGCCATGGCCGACAAGCCCCTGCCCGTGTACGGGGACGGGATGAACGTCCGGGACTGGATCTACGTGGACGACCACGTGGACGCCCTCACCGCGGTGCTGCTCTCGGGAAGGGACGGGGAGGTCTACAACATCGGCGGCGGCAACGAGAGGACCAACCTCGAGATCACCCGCCGGATCCTTCAAGCCCTCGGCAAGCCCGAGACGCTCATCACCTACGTCCAGGACCGCCCCGGCCACGACCGGCGCTACGCCATCGACGACGGAAAGCTCCGGGCGGAGATGGGCTTCGAGCCCTCGGTCTCCTTCGAGGAGGGGATCGAGCGAACGGTGGCCTGGTACCGCGACAACCGGCGCTGGTGGGAAAGGATCAAGACCGGCGCCTACCAGGACTACTACGAGAAGCAGTACGGCAAGGGGCTCTGACCCTCCTGGCAGTCGAAATCCCAAAGCAGCCACGCCGCACCCAAACGAGAGGACTCCCACCGCCTAGGACGCCGGGAACGCAGGAATGACGAATTCCGGATTGAGGGGACGAATTCCGAATTGAGGGATTGAGGAATTGAGGCATTGAGGATTTCTGGGATTTCAGATTGTAGATTTCAGCAGCGGCAACCTCGTCCTCACCCAACCACTAAACCACGCCATCGCTCAACCACAGATTCACACGGATCGAAATCGCATTTTCCTGATTTCCAGAGGTCTATCCGTGCCCTTCCACGATTTTCGCGCCTTGGTGAATTGGTGAGCCATTCGCGTCGCGGAATTTTTCTATGGGGGCGGGCTGACGTTCGTAGTGAGCTACGGAATCCCGAACCGGAAATGGCGGCACGGTTCGGGATGGAGTGGCGCAGCGACTGAAATCTCCAATCTGAAATCTAAAATCCAAAATCACCTTCGCCCTTCGCCCCCCGCTTCTCTGTCTTTGTCGCCTCGCAGTTGACCTCGACCGACAGCCAGGGCGCCACGCGCCCGAGCCAGCGGTTGAGGCGGTAGTAGAAGCGGAAGTTCTCGAGGAAGAGGACGGAGAGGAGGCGGAATCCTCTCACGTCGCGGACGCGGAAGTCCTTCCCCACCATCCGGCGCAGGCTCGCGGTGGAGAAGAAGCGGACGTGGCCGTGCCAGCGCTTCCGCTTTCCCGTCAGCCGGAGGAAGCCGCCGAGGACGGTCTGGGCGAGCCAGGCGATCCCGGGCGGGAAGACGGGGAGGGAGAGCAGGAGGGTGCCATCGGAGGCGAGAACGCGCCCCGCTTCCCGGAGCGCTTCCTCCGAGTTCTCGAAGTGCTCGAGCACCTGGGAGCAGACGACGAGGTCGAAGGCGCCGTCCGGGAAGGGGAGGCGGGTCCCGTCCCCCCGGACCAGCTGCCAGCCGGGGACCTTCTTCGCGGCCTCCAGCCGCCAGGTCTGGATGTCGAGCCCGATCCAGTCCACGGGCGGCCCGTCGGCGGGGTAGTAGAGCTTGAGCCGCCCCTTGCCCACGCCCAGATCGAGCAGCCGGGGAGGCGCGTCCCGATTTTTTGCGATGTCCCGGATCCGCTCGGCCAGATCCACATACCTCGCGAGACGCAACCGGTATCGCGCGGAGCTCTCCTCCACACCGAAGGCTTTCTTCGGGCCGGACATGGACGGGGTTGCGTTCCCAAAAAAGGTTCCCGGTCAAAAGGTCAAAGTCTATAGCCGGGAGTCCAAAGTCGAAAGTGCAAACTTGTCGCACATCAAGGACCTCACGGTCAGCCGAGGCGAACGAAACCGGCGAATTCTTTCACAGGCTCTGAGTTCCAGATGTCCATCCGCCCCTTCTCGCGGTCTCGCGCAAAAGCGCGAGCAGCGCCTCCATGTCGGGGTGGAGGGGGGCGGTGAAGCGCATCCGCTCGCCGGTGCCGGGATGGTCGAGGGCGAGGCGGAAGGCGTGAAGGGCGGGACGGGCGAGGAGGGGCTTTTCGTCTCCGGCCCGGGGCTCGCCGTCGACGTGGGAGGGCATGAGGTCCGCCGGCCCCCCGCCGTAGAGGGCATCGGCGGCGACGGGGTGTCCCCGGGCCGAGAGGTGGACGCGGATCTGGTGCGTCCGGCCGGTGAAGAGGTAGACGGCGAGGTGGGCGTAGCGGCCGAAGCGTTCCAGGACCCTAAACCGCGTCAGGGCGGAGACGCCGTCTTCCCGTCTCACGGCCATCCTGCCCTGGACCTTCCGGTCCTTGCCGATCGGGAGGTCGATCTCCCCCTCCTCGTGCTCGGGCTCTCGGAGCACGATCGCGCGGTACTCCTTGTCGACGGTCCGGGATTCGAACTGGACGGCGAGCGAGAAATGGGCCTGTCGCGTCTTGGCCACCACGATCACGCCGCTGGTGCCCCGGTCCAGGCGGTGCACGATGCCGGGCCTGAAGGGGTCGCCGTGGAAGTCGGACAGCGGGCTTCCGCGGTGGAGCAGGGCGTTGACGAGCGTTCCCGAGGGCTGGTGAGGGGCGGGGTGCACGGTCAGCCCCGCCTGCTTGTCGATCACGAGGATCGCCTCGTCCTCGTGGAGGACGGCCAGGGGAATGGGCTCCGGATCGACCGACACGGTTTCGGGCCGGGGCAGGTCGTACCCGACGGTCTCCCCGAGGCGGAGGCGGTGGGCGGGCCGGCGGCGTTCCCCGTCCACGCGGACCTGGCCGGAGCGGATCCATTCCTGGAAACGCGCGCGGGGAACGTCCGGGTGAAGGCCGGCCAGGAAACGGTCGAGCCGGCGCCCCTCTTCGGCGGGGCCGACGAGGTGTTGATGATCGAAGTCGTCTGAGGGATCGTCGTCCATGCATGCTTCGCGTCCGGGGCGCTCAGGTCAGTTCCACGTCCCAGTACGCGTTCGAGAGGAAGTGCTTCCAGGAATGGTACTTCTTGGAGCCGATCGAGACCCGGAAAGCGGGGTTCCGTCGGGGCCGGGAGGGCTTCCTGACGAGCCGCATGCCGGCCGCGGCCGGGATCCGGCCCCCCTTCCGGGCGTTGCACTGGGTGCAGGAGCACACCAGGTTTTCCCAGGTGGAGCGGCCGCCGAGGGAGCGGGGAAGGACGTGGTCGAGGCTCAGCTCGGAGGTGCTGAACCGCTTCCCGCAGTACTGGCAACGGTTGCCGTCGCGGGCGAAGACGTTGCGGCGGTTGAAGCGCACGTTGTGTTTCGGGTACTTGTCGTAGCGGACGAGACGGATGATCCTGGGCACCCGGATCTCGAAGGAGATCGTCTTCACGACCTCGTCCTCGTCCCCGGGGAACCCGTCCTTGAGCGCGGAGAGGTCCTTCCAGGACTCGAAGTCGTAGGAGAGGTACTGCTGCTCCTGGACGGAGATGACCTCGGCGAGCCGCTTGACGAGGAGACAGAACGCCCGCTTGGCGTTCACGATGTGGACCGCCATGTAGCTCTTGTTGAGCACGAGGACGCTCGATTCCAGCGCAACGGCCGACATGATTCCTCTCGTTTCCCAGGGGTCCGATCTTCCATCCCGAAATCGAAATATTATACGAAATCGGGTCCGGGATTTCATCCCCCGACTCGTCGGAGCCGTTCGCGAATCACGGCCTTTCGGCGTCTTCCCTGCAGCGGGGCGGGGAAGACGGATTTCAGATTGTAGATTTCAGCAGCGGCAACCTCGTACCCACACACCCACTCAATCACCCAACGACTCAACTACCCAACCACAAGCCCCTCTGCTTCAGGGGCACCGAGGCACGAAGCATGCCGGTGTTCGGGATGCAAAACGCCCGGCCTTTGTGCATCATGGAGGTGTTTTGTACAGCAGGAGGAACGACATGAACCCGAACCGCATCGAACGTCTTCGCCGCGCGCTTCCCGCTTCCGGCGTCGAGGGATTCTACACGGAAGACCCCGTCAACATCTTCTACCTCACGGGATTCCACGCCCCCGAATCCGGCCTGGTCGTCTCCGCCGGGGACGCCGTCTTCGTCACCGACTTCCGGACGCTGGAGGAGGCGAGGAACCGGCTGGAGGGGCTCACCATCGTCGAGGTGCCGCAGGGGGCCGGGCCGGCGGGCGAAGCGGCCCGGCAGGCCGACCGTCTCGGCCTCGAATCGCTCGGCTTCGAGAGCCGGGGCCTCGCCTTCGCCACGGCCGAGGCGTTGCGGTCCGCGCGCGGCACGGGACGCGTCGAACCTCTTCCGCCCCTGGTCGAGCCCCTTCGCGCCCGCAAGGAGGAGGCCGAGGTCCTGGCCATGGAGCGGTCCCTGGACGTCGCGCAGAAGGCCTTCCTCGCTTTGCGCGAGGAGCTGCGCCCCGGCATGACCGAGAAGGAAGCGTCCGACCGGCTCGCATTCCTGATCCGCCACGGGGGCGCGAAGAAGGAGGCCTTCGATTTCTGCGTTCTGGCGGGCGAACGCGCGGCGCTTCCGCACGGCGAGCCCGTGGCGGACCGGTTTCTGAAGGCGGGGGAGAGTCTCCTGATCGATTTCGGCGCGTTTCTCGACGGGTACGCGTGCGATCTCACGCGCATGATCTATTTCGGGGAGCCGGTGGCGAAGTCCGCGGAGATACACGGCATCGTGCGCGAGGCCCAGCGCAAGGCGATCGAGGCGGTGAAGCCGGGCGTCCCTGCGAAGGAGATCGACCGGATCGCCCGGTCGCACATCGAGGCGGCGGGATACGGGGCGGCCTTCGGGCACGGCCTGGGGCACGGCGTGGGTCTCGAGGTCCACGAGTCCCCCCGGATCAGCTGGATGAGCGAGGACGTGCTGCAACCGGGACACGTCTTCACCGTGGAACCGGGCATCTACCTTCCGGGCGATGCGGGCGTGCGCCTCGAGGACATGGTGGTGGTGACGGAGACCGGCGCGCGGGTCCTGAGTTCCCTGCCCTCGGCGCTGGAGGCGTCGGCGCTCTGACCGGTTCCCGCCATCGGCTTCTTGCGCCGGGTCCCGCCCCGCCCTACAATGCCGCCATGAAGGCTGTCTTCCGCCATGTATCGGGCTCGAAAAAAGGCCTGGAGGAGACCTTCGATCGTCCGCGCATCCGCGCCGGGCGGGACCCTTCCAACGACCTGGTCTTCGATGCCTACCTGGACCGCGACGCGTCCGGCTTTCACCTGGAGATCTTCGAGGAGGATGGGGGCGTGTGGGTGCGGGACGTGGGCAGCACGAACGGCACCTACGTGAACGGGGAGAAGGCGCTACGCCGGGCCTTGAATCCCGGAGACGTGATCGGGTTCGGCCGGAACGGTCCGAAAGTGGAATACGCGGGCGAGGCGGGGGGGTCGGCGTCGGATGGCGTGGGGGCCGGGGAGGCGAAGCCGGGGGAGGGGCAGGCGGGGGAGGCGGGGGAGAAGGTCGGGGGGG